>CAZHBQ010000001.1:0-91280 GCA_964530785.1 uncultured Methanobacteriaceae archaeon
TTTTTAAGAATGCTAAGAATGTTACAATACTTAATATAATCATAATTATTGCAAGTTCAGGGATTCCTGACATCATTGCTGCTTTACAAAGCATATATTTACTTTGGAATACATTGAATGGAGGTGCTCCAGCCATTGCAAATCCAGCAAGTATAATTAATAATGCTGATTTAGGCATGTGTTCTAATAATCCACCAAGTTTACTAATTTTACTTGTTTTAGTTTTATATAATACTAATCCAAATCCTGCAAATAAGAATGATGTTACAACTAATTCATTTACTGCTTGGAATAATCCTGCGGTTATACTGTAAGCTGTTCCTAATCCTAAACCTACTCCAATGTAACCTAATTCTCCAACAGCTAAATATGCGATAACACGTTTGTAATCATCTTGTACCATAGCCATACAAATACCTAAGATCATTGCTATTACAGATACTGCAAGAATAACCATTTGTACTGTTGGTAAGTAACCAAAAATTCTTATTATTATTAAACCTATTGAAATACAACCGATTACAGAGAATGATTGTAATAACATAGATCCACTAGCTAAACCTTTACTATAAATATCTGATTTAATTGCGTTAAATGGTGGTAATCCAGTTGCGTATAACCATCCATATAATAACATACCTGCTGCGAATAATAATACTGGGTTAGTTGGATCAACTGCTCCTGAGTGTATCATTAATACTATATCAGATATGTTTACATTACCTGTTAATCCGAGAATTAAAGCGATTCCTAAAAGCATGAAGGATCCACCTATTTCTCCAAGTAACATGTATTTTAAACCAGTTTCATAATTTCCTTTTACTCTTGAAACAAGTATTAAACCTACTTGTACGAGAGCTGCTATTTCAAAGAATACGTATAAGTTGAATATATCATCTGTTAATATAAATGCTATTAATGCTGCTGAAAGCATGAATAATAAGTATAAATATACTCCAGATGTTTTTTTAGTTTCTGCAATGGAAACAAATACTGCACACATTGCAACTATTCCTAATATGAAAAGAACCATTTGTTGTCCAGGTCCAAATACATATGTAATTGCTGGGTGGAATAATTCTAATATTGAACCTGAAATTATACTACTTGATGCTGCTGGTAACTGAGCTGACAAGTTACTGAAAAATAAAGGTTCATATCCACCGAAGAATTGTGTTCCATAAGTTGCTACTAATGGTACTAAAGCTAAACAAATAGCTCCAATAAATGCTAATGCTTTTGTTATTTTTTGAGCACCATGTAATAAGTTTACTAATATTGCACATATTATTGGTATAATAACCAGTAGAGGTATAAATATAGTTCCATCCATTATAAACTACCTCCCATAATTGTAGTTATAGCACTATTCATTGTTATCTTCTCCTAATCTTTTATCATTTAAAAGAGTGGAAGCATCAAGTGTACCGTGTCTTTTGTATAATACTACAGTAAGAGCTAACATTACTGCAAGTGTACTTGCACCAATTACAATACTGGTTAGTACTAATGCAAATGGTAATGGGTATGCTGCTTGACCTAAGAAGTTATCTACTGTCATACCTTGTAAAAATATGTATGAAATTCCATTAGCTTTGTAACCTAATGAAACTAATAATAAGTTTACACCGTCACCAATAAATGCTGCCCCGATAATTTTCTTAAGAACATTATCTAAGTAAACTAATGCTACTGTACCTATAATCATTAAAAGAGCGCCTGTAATTAAAGCACCTAGTTGAATTGAACTAAATACCATTATAAATCACCCTCTTCTTTAGATACAGGTTCATCTTTTGTTTTTAATACTGCGATTGCAACTAATGTTGGAATAATAGCTGCTCCTACTACAGCTTGTGTTAAAGCTACATCTGCTGCTAATAATACTTGATATATTGCTGCTACTGCAAAACCACTTATACTTGTTAAAACTGCCATTTTAAGTAAATCTTTTTGCATTAAACAAACAATAGCACCTAGTATTGTAATTACATATAATACCCATGGAATAGCATTTTGTATAACTGTATCCCAAGGAATTGCACTTTGCATCACGAAAGATAACATTTATTGACCCCCTAGTTCTCCACGGAAGTGTCCACTTGCTATTGCATGAGTTGCAAATGGTGCGAGTATGAAATATACTACTCCTAAAGCTACTTGTCCAACAAGAATTAAGACAAGAACTGCAACCATATCAACCACACCTAGCATTTCTAATCTAGCAAATACAGTGTATTTTAAATCATCATCTGTATTGCATAATAAACCTTTTGCAGTGATTAATACAAGAATACCACAAATAATAAGGATTATACCTAGGACAATATCCACTGGTCCACCAATCATTAAATTTGTATAAAATCCTGAAACCATTATAAATCGCCTCCACCTAGTGCATAGGCTGCAGCTATTGTTCCTACAGGACTTAAGATCAATATTGCAAATGCTATATCTCTACAAAAATCAATTGCAGCCACATCAGATACTAATGTTAAAAATACTGCTAAAGAAATAGTAAAACCAGCCACACCAGCTAAAGCTGCACCAGTTGTTTTTCTTGCAGATATTTTAATACTTGCAATCATGTAAACTATTAGACATAACATTAGGAACAATTTAGATAGTGTTAAAAAACTTAATAAGTTATCCATCTCATCACCCTATTTATTCTAACATTTTTTTAATATATGGCTCAAGAGGAATGATATCTTTAGTTGAACGAGGTGTTAAAGCTGAAACTTTTAAAACACGTTCATCTTGATCCATATCTACAGTAATTGTACCTGGTGTTAAGGTAATTGTATTACTTAATATTGCTAGAGATACTGGTCTTTTAAGATCAGGTCTAATCTCAACAACAACAGGATCTACATCTCCCTTGAGATTACGAGCAGTTGTGTCAAATACTGCTTTTATTATTTCGACTACTAATACTACGAAAAATTCAATTCCGTAGATTATTCTAGTTAAAAACATAAATTAAACTCCGTTTTTATTATAAATTTAAATCAATTAGCTATAAAAACTCCATACTTAAAAAAGAAAAACTTCAAAAATTAAGTATATAGTATATTATTAGTTATAAAAAACAAGATATTTAATAGTTATGAAATGTAGGTTACAATACCATAACTATTTTTAAAAGTTAAAAAAGGGATTGAAAGAATATAAAAAATAAATGGAAATGATTCCCCAAATTATAATTAAAAACAAAGCCATATTTTTATGAAATTTAATATTTGAAAATGGTTCAAATACTTTTAATCCTGCAGGAGTCCATAAGTCTAAAACAATATGACTTAAAGCACCTAAAAATAACATACAAAATATAGTTATCCAATTAATTTGAGTATAATCTAAAGGAATAAATACCATATACACAGCTAATGCCAATAGATATATTATAAAATATCGTCTATTAACTACAAAATATCCTACAATAGCCATAATAATAAAAAGTAAAACATTGCTTGAAATATTAAGACCTACATCTATAGAAAATTTAGAAAAAACAGGTAAAAATCCCATTACCATTAACATGAAAAGAAATGATAATATAATTATTCCCAAAAATGTATGTGTAAAACCTCTATGTTTTGATAAACAAAATATAATTGCAAGTGAAATTATAATTAAACAAGAAATAATACTTCCATTATAAATAAAAAGCAATATTGATAAGATAACACCAATAATAAACATGGAATATACTTTATTTTTATTAGCATTATGATCCATATCAGGAATTGAAGCTCCAATCAAAGCAAAAAATAAATAAAAAATACTTGGAACAAATGGTAATGCAAATATAATGCCTGCAATTGCATGTGGTTTATATGATGACATTTTAATTACCCATATTTATATTGCTTTATGATATTTTAAAAAAGAAATAATTTGACTATATGCTTCATCAACAGAACCTTCACTTATCATACCTGATGAAGATACACATTCACATGTTATAGAAGATATGCCTCTTAAGTTGGATTCATCCTCAACAGCTCCATCTAAAACATTTCCTGCCATGAAACCTGTTATTTTATGAGAATCTGTATTGTTACATATAAAATCAGCAATTAATGAACTTTCAATTAAAGGTAGTGTAGAACAAAATACACTTTTTACTCCAGGTTTTTTATTAGGATCAGTAGAATGACAATCACATAAACTAATTACATTATTTAATTTAGCAAAATCTAAAATATCTTTTGTTATACCTTCTGAATTTGCATTTCTATTCATATCTCTAAAATTAAAAAATCTTGAATTATTCATTGTTGAATTAGGAATTAAAAATGGAACAATATATAATCTACAATTTAAACCTATCTTATCTTCAATAATTTCAGACATAAGTTTAACTAAAGCTAGTTGAGGAGGAATTTCATCACCATGAACACCTGCAATTAACATTAAACTTTTATCACCACATCCTGCTGAAAAAACAACAGATCCCATCATTGTCTGAGATATATATTGCATTAATTTACTATTTTTACATAGTTCTTTTTCAACAAAATAATCTAAAATTAAAGAATTTTTAAATATATTTCCATTTGTTTTAATATTTATAAGAGATACTTCAAATTCAGTCATAATACTATTTCCTTTTACTAATAATTTATATTATAACTCTGAGTATATAACTTTTAAAAAAATAGAGTTTAAATATAATTTTACACACATTATCAAAAATATTAAAAGAAAACAAATAAATATATTAATATATAATTAATAATTCTATTAATCGATAAAACAATAACTTTAATGGATATAGTTCAAAGAATATCCAAATACTAAAAAAATACAAGGTGAAAAAATGGAAAAAGTTGTATTAGCATTCAGTGGTGGATTAGATACTTCTGTATGTGTAAAATTATTAGAAGAAAAATATGATATGGAAGTAATAACTGCTTGTGTAGATGTAGGTCAACCAGAAGATGAAATTAAAAGACCTGCAGAAGCAGCAGATAAAATTGGTTCATCAAAACACTTCACAATTGATGCAAAAGATGAATTTGCAAAAGAATATGCATTCAGATGTATTAAAACAAACTCCTTATATGAAGGATACCCATTAAGTACAGCATATGCAAGACCATTAATTGCTAAAAAAATTGTTGAAATTGCAAAACAAGAAGGAGCAACTACAATTGCACACGGATGTACAGGAAAAGGAAATGATCAATTCAGATTTGAAGCAACAATAAGATCAGAATCAGACCTTAACATTGTAGCACCTGTAAGAGATTACAACCTTACAAGAACAGAAGAACAAGAATATGCAAGAGAACATGGAATTCCACTACCATCAGAAAAAATATACAGTATTGATGAAAACATCTGGGGAAGATCCATAGAAGGAGGATTACTTGAAAATCCTGCAACAGCTGCACCTGAAGACATATATGCATGGACAGTATCAACAGAAGATGCACCTGACACACCACAAATTATAAAAATAGAATTTGAAAATGGAGAACCTATAAAAATAGATGATGAAGAATTATCACCAGTTGATCTTATAAGAAAAGCTAATAAAATTGCAGGAAGCAATGGAATTGGTAGAATTGACATGATCGAAGACAGAATCATAGGTTTAAAATCAAGAGAAAACTATGAAACACCTGGAGCAATTCTTCTCATAACAGCTCATGCAGCTCTTGAAAAACTAATATTCAGTAGAGAAGAAATTAAATTTGCTGAAATAATAAGTCAAAAATATGCAGAACTTGTATACGATGGACATTGGAATGAACCATTAAGAGAAGACTTAGACGTTGTAAATGACCACATGCAAAGAAGAGTAACAGGAACCGTAGAAGTAAGATTACATAAAGGTTCAATGAAAGTTATAACAAAAGAATCACCATATGCTCTATACAACCAAGAAGATGTATCCTTTGATGATAAAGGTATTGATCAAAGAGAAATGATCGGTATGGTAAAATACCACGATATCCAAGGAGCAGAATACTCAAAAGTAAATAAACAATAAATTTACTTACTTAACCTCCTTTTTTAATAAAATATTATAAAAATAGAAAAATACTCGTTTTAAAAAAATAAATAATAAAAAAAAGTAGAAAAAAAATTAAAGTTTAAATTAAACTTATTTGTTAATTAAACCTTGTTTTCTTAAAGATTCTGTGAAACTTAATGATTCTTTATTTTCAGAATTATCAGAAGTATCATCAGATTTTACATCTTCAGAATTAAAACATTCTGTTTTAACATCACTTGACTCTTTAGCTTCTTCAAGTTCATCAATTTGTTCTAAACATTCAGCTGCTGCTTGTGATATAGGATCAATAACTTGTGATACAGGTGGAGCATATGAAAATTCCATAGATACTACATCTTCACATTTAAGTTGTTGAGACATTATTGCAGTCATTGTATCTACTCTTTCTGCTACAGCTTCTTGACCAAACATTTGACATCCAATAATAGTTCCATCTAATTTTGCAATTAATTTAATATGTAATGGTTTACTTCCAGGATAATATCTTGCTCTTGATAATGAATCAATATTACTTACAACTACTTCAATTCCAAGTTTTTCTGCTTCTTGTTGAGTTATACCAACTGCACCCATTTCCATGGTTCCTATTTGTGATACTGTAGAATTTAAAACAGGTTGGAATGAAATATCATGACCTGCAAGATGTTTTGCTAAAATAATACCTTGTCTTACAGCGGTTGTTCCTAATGGAGAAAGTGTTATTTCACCTGTTATTGCATTTGTAACTTCAACACAGTCACCTGCAGCATATACATTTTCTACAGATGTTTCCATATGATCATCTACTTCTATTGCAAATTTACCTAATTTACATCCAATACTTTCTGCAAGTTCTGTTTGTGGTCTTACTCCTGTAGATAATATTACCATATCAGCAGGTCTTTCTTCACCATCAATTGTAACAGATTCTACTTTTGTTTCCCCATTAATTGATTCTACAGCAGATCCAGTTAATATTGTAATATTTTTATCTTGAAGATGGTCTTGGAATTTATCAGACATTTCTTGATCAAAAGATCTTGGGAAAAGTTGTGGCATCATTTCAGCAATTGTTACTTCTAATCCTTTATTTGCTAATTCAGATCCAAGTTCTAAACCAATAGCTCCCCCACCAACAAGAACTACTCTTTTTGAATGTTGTGAATATTCAAGAATTTCTTCTCCATCTTCTACTGTTCTTACTTTAAATACTCCTTCAAGGTCTTTTCCTGGAATAGGAGGTATTAATGGTTTTCCACCAGTTGCAATTACTAATTTATCGTATTTTATTTTATCAATGTTTCCTTCTTTATCTTGATATGTTAACTCAGTATCATCATGATTGATTTCTGTTACTTCTGTTTCTGTCATTACTCTGATATTTTTACGCATATATTCTCCTGGTTTATGCATAATAATATCATCAAAGCTATCAATATGTCCACCAATTACATAAGGAATAGCACAAGGAGAGTAAGCTACATTTTTCTGAGTTGTAAATACTATTATTTGAGATTCATCATCATATTTTCTTATATTGGATGCGGTTGTTAATCCGGAGGCACCCCCTCCGATAATTACAATATTCAATCATTTCACCTTATACAAAAATTATATTTACTTATATATCTTATTTTCATATGTTTTATATTTTAGTTTTTTTTTAAAAATATTTTAATCTAACATAGTTATTCTAAAAATCCTCTTATTGTTTGTGCGAATTCAGATTCTACAATATTTTTTGATCCCAGAGTCTTTGAATGAGCATCTAATTCAGTTATTACATGATCATATCCCATTTCTCTTAATGGTCTTACTAGCCTTGGACCATCAGTAAGAGCTATGGTTATACCAGAAATTTTTTTAGCATCAACAGCATGAGGTACACCTAGAACAATTGTCACATCAGACTCTAATTTTTCTAATACTTTTTCTGCTTCAATTCCTGTTACAGGATATTCATCAAGTCCACCAGTAATATAATCCATAGGTTTATTTACAGAGCTATTTACAACTTCAGCATGATGTTTTATGTAAGGCAATCCTATTGATTCATCTGTATTTGCTATGAAAATAGGCATATTTTCTGGATAATATTTATCCCATGGAATTGTCATTATATCAGCAAATAGATAACTCGTTTCTTTTTTAGCATTGAGAACAATTGAAACTTTTTTATTATCTTTAAAAGCATCAAGAATTAATTTTGCTATTTTTACTTTATTATCCCCATAATCAGGTTGGATATAACCTCCTTTAGCCATACCTCTAGTTTTTTCAAGTTCTGTTGCTTTTCTTAACATTTCAGATTGTCTATCAACTTCTTTTTGAGAAATTAGTCCAGATTCATTTGAAGCTTTTAATGTAACTATAGCACCTGCAGTATTATCTCCAGAATCAAATCCACCATGTGTTTCAACTACTATAATATTTGAATCAACACCAGCTTCTTGTGCAGCTTTCTTCATTTTTTCTCCAATTATCATACTTGCACATGTTCCAACAATTCCTATATTTTCTGGTTTAAATGTATCATAAACTTCTTTAATAGTTTCAACTAATTTTTGACTTGCACCAAATATAAAATCATTTTCACTCATTGCTGTTGTTACTACTCTAATTCCTTCATCTTCAAGTAAACGTCCAGTTCTGAAACAACAACCTGCAGGACCATGCATTATTATAACATCAACTTCTAAATCACGTAATGTGTATAATGCTGCTGCTATTGGACTTGGTCTTGGATGTATCATAACATTTCACCTTTTTTTAATCTGTATTGTCCAACACTACTATACTTTTTATCTTTGAATTTTTCATTATCAAGAAGTGGTAAAGCTGTAATTATTACTTTTTGAACCTTTTCAGGATCAATACTTCTATATTCAGGAGTATCTGTCATTATAATAATACAATCAGCTTCATATACTTCATCTAAACTAATTTTTTTTGCTCCGTGAGACTCAATAATTTCCTCAGAAACTTTATCATCATGAACCCACACTTCAACATCTCTTTGTACAAAATCATCAATTAATATTAAAGAAGCATTATTTTCTTGTGTTTGTAATATTTGATCATTGGTTATTCCAAGAATTGCAACTGTTGTTTCAAACATTGCAAGATGCTCTTTTAAAAATAATTCTTTCTCAGCCATATATGCCATGTGATAAGCTACATAATTATTTGTACTTCTTGAAGTTTCTGATAATTGTGCTGTTTCACCATATTCATCAGCTAAGTTAACAATTTCACTAGAATCACGAACAATTTCATTTTCAAGTACTGGTTGAGGATATAATAAATTTACATTTTCATCAAGATTTGCAAATTTTATAGCTTCTATTAGATCAATTGTTATAGCTTCAGCTAAAATTGATGTTTGATTTGCAAGAGCTATTAATGTATCCTTATATGCATTTTGTAGTAAAGGAACTGATTCTGCTGTTTGAATATTGTTAGTTAATTCTATATTATCATTCATATTCTCATATAACTGATAAGCTACTTCTTCTGAATTCTTGTTTGATGAAGCAATAATTCTTGTATCATTTGTTATTAATGTTGTATATACAAGATTTATATCTGGTATTAGGTCATATTCATCAATTATTTTAGACATATTATGTACTGTTCTAGGTGGCACTTTTGTATCAAATACTAAAACAGTATTATCTGAAATATTATCCCGAATATTCACACATGCATCTTTAAGATGTTTAACATCATATTTCCCATCAACAATACAATTTTGTGTAAATATTATGACATCAACATTTGAAAATACATCTAATGAATTTTTTTTCTTAAAATCTGTATCAATACTGTTATTTTCATCATAGATTATAATTTCTTCTGAATTTAACTTATCATATTGTTTTAAATCAGTATTACAATCTGGATATATTATTGTTTTCATAAAATTATCACTACTTATAATGATTTAATTTATTTATTTGAGATTATACTTATTATATCTGATTGTTCTAATTCTTGTTCACTTGATATTCTCATATTTTTTCTTGCATCAATTGCATGAGTAAAACCTTCACCAATATCTGTGTGAATACAATATGCAAGATCTCTAGGATTTGATCCTTTAGGTACAAGTAATGCATCAGGTAGAATATTTCCTTTTTGATCTGAATATTTATGTTCATCCTCTACTGGATATACTACAATTTGATTTAATATATCATATACTGATGTGTTAATTGCTTCTTGAATTCCAGTTGAACCATATTTTTTAAGAACATTTTTATCAATATATTCAAGTGCTCCTCTTTGTTTATCAGATAATTTAGATTCATCAAGTATTTCAAAGTGATCTTCACCTGAATTATATTTGATAAGACCTGCTTTTGCCGCATTTACTAGTGCTAATTCTGATTCAGCACTTGTTGGTATTACTTTTTCATATTTTTCTTGAAGTCTTCTGATATTTTCTTCAGCTTGAGGTGTATCAATTTTATTAGCAACGATAATTATAGGTTTTGCATGTTCTAATAATTTATCAAGGAATTTAAGAATATCTTCTTTTTCCCATTTATCATAATCACTATCCATTATACGTTCTGCTTCTAATACATCATCAAGAAATACTCCTGCCCCACTTAATTGATCTGCAATTACTTTTGCAAAATTTAGGTGTTCAGACATTACTTTTCTTATAAGTCTTGGCCAATTTCTCTCAAGTATAGAATATACCCACATTGTAACTTCATGTTTTAAAAAGTTAACATCATCTAATGGATCATGACTGCCTTCTGCACATGGATTTCCTTCTTCATCAGTTGCTCCTGAAGCATCAATTATATGAATTAAAGCTCTTGCTTGACTTAAATCATCTAGAAACTTATTACCTAATCCTTTACCTTCGTGAGCCCCTGGAACTAATCCTGCTACATCTATAAGTTCTACCGGAATATATCTAATTCCTTCCTCACATTTTCCAGTTCTTGGATTACATGTAACATCAAGTTCACTACATGGACATTGTGCTGTCACATAAGCTATTGCTGCATTTGCATCTATTGTTGTGAATGGATAATTTGCTACTTCTGCCTCAGATAATGTTGCTGAGTTAAAAAATGATGATTTTCCTACGTTTGGTTTTCCTGTTACTGCTATTTGTAACATTAAAAATTCTCCTTTTGATTAAATTAATAATTATATGATAATCTTTAATTTTTATTTTTTTAAATTAAGTATAATTTTAGATAAAAAAAAATAATATAATAAATTTTTTTGATTTAAAAAAAACTAAATACTATAATAATATATCTTTTTTATGATTTAATAAAGTAATTATTATAAAAAAATAAGAATAAAATAAAAAAATAGAATAAAAAAAAAGGGTAATGAAATTTACACTTAAATTACAACTATACACATGTAACCAAATTCCATTTGTTTTGCTTCACCCAATGTTACTTGAACAATCTGTTCATCAGGATAACTTAATTTTTCACAAATGGTAATTTCATGTTCTGGACTATAGCCATGATCAATAAGATATTCAGCTAATTCACTAATATGTCTATTTGGTAAAACAATATTTTTAACAGAACTATCTAATTTTTCAAGTAAGTCTTCTGTTGGTGCTTTACCACCGTGAATTGTTATTAAATTTGCTGTATCCCATGGAATTTGTAGTTTTGCTGCTGCTAATTGTACTGAACTGATTCCAGGAGTTACATTTACTTTTGTATTTGGAGATAATTTCTGAATTGTCTTAAGCATACCTGAAAAGCCAGGATCTCCTGTTGATAATACTGTAACTATAAAACCTTCTTCAAGATATGATACAGCTTTTTTAACTGTTTTTGGAATATCTCTTGGTTCTAAAAGAACCATTTCTGCATCAACATATTCAAATAACTCTAAAGATCTTTTACTTCCAACAAGAACATTTGAATTTTCAATTATATCTAAAGCTCCTACTGTCAAATACTCTCTTGAACCAGGACCAATTCCAACTATATTCATTTTATTCATATAAGCACCCCACACTTAACATTATATCTTTTAAATAATTGTATCTTATGACTAATAACAAGTTATTTTAAGATATTTTAATAATTGTTTTAGCAATTAATTATTATTCATAATATGTTTTTATTTACTAATAATTTCTTTCTATATTTACATCAAAATATGAAATAATATTATGAAAAAAATAAAAAAAAAGTAAAAAAAAGAATGAAAATTTTATATCAGTTTAAGAATTCCTGGAACTACACCATATAATACAAGCATGATTATAATAACCATGAAAAAAGTACTAACTATTCTTACAACCACGCCAGCATTTTCTTCTGTTAGATGATGAGCTTCAATGAAATTTAAAAGATTATTTAATCTTCTACTTAACCAACAACGTACAGACATTGGTAATTTTTTTGTATACCTATTTAATGTATCATTAAATTCTTTTCTTCTATCTGGACGTATATTCATTCTTACTATTTCTTCAAAAATTAATCCACCATCCAATGGTTTCATTGGAACTAAATTAAATGTTCCGACAGCTAAATTTAATAAGAATATTAAATTAAAGAATTCTTCAAGAGTTAGAAGTATTTCTGGAATAATATTACCATACTTTTTCTCAGCTGAAGGTGAAACTATTTTATGTTCCTTAGCTCTAATACCCATATATGATTTAGTTGAATTTGATGGATTTGAAGTCATAACAATATTATATGAATTTGTAGTTGTTGTTATATTCAGTCTATCTCCAATCTTTGTATTATTTAATACTTGCGTGTATTGATTTGTATTAGTAACTGTTTGATTATTTATCTGTTTAATTACCATTCCATTTTCAAGTATTCCTTCAGATGGACTTGAAGGTACAACACTAGTTATTTCCATACCATCAGAAACATAAATATCTTCTGAAGCTATAAAACCCCCAATTGATGCAACAATAACTAATGCTATGATACATAAAACAATATTTGCAAGAGGACCTGCAAAATATATTCTAATTTTACTCATACCATTTGCTTTATCTAATTCTTTTTGATTTAATTCCACAAATGCTCCAGGAATAATAGTAAAAAGTAATAATCCTACAGAATCAAGATTAATATTTTCAACTCTTGCAAGAATTCCATGTCCACCTTCATGAACAATAACAACAATAGCAAGAGCAATAAGTCCTGATATAAAAGGAATATAAAGTGGAGATCCTGGAATATCAACCCCAGGAAGAATTAAAGATACTGTTGGTTGATCAAACATCATATTTAATGACCATATTAAAGATACAACCATCAGTACAATAACCACAAATCCTATAGGAATAAGAAGATTAGTAAAATACTTCCAAAATCTAGGAGAAATATTTGCAATTTTATCTATGATACTTTTGAATTTATCAGTTTTAAGCATGATAACTAATCCTTCAATATTAATAAAGGATTTATCTTTAAATAGGTATGCAATAACCCATATTACTATAAAACCAATTAAATAGTACCATAATATATTCATAAAAATGCTCTCCTGAATAAAATTATGTCATTTGTTCTTCAATTGTGGTTGTATTTGATTTTGTAAGTTCTTCAATTGTTAAATCAATTAATCTATCATTACCATCTTCAATTATAAAGTCTTCAGATACTACTTCACCAATAACATTAAAAGCAATATTTTTACTGTTTAAAGCTTCTTTAATTTCTGAAAGATCATCTTGTTTTACTGTTATTATAAATCTACTGTTGGATTCAGAGAAGAGTTTTTCTGCTGTAGTTAATTCTTCTTTTGAAGGAATATCATTGATTCTTGCATAGATTCCTTTATTTGATTTTATACTCATAAGAGCAAGTGCAACTGCAAGTCCACCTTTGGATATATCATGAACTGATGTTATACTGCTATTGTGGTTATCAATTAAGTCTTTAATAGCCATTGATACATCATAATTTTCATCTATTCTGAGAAGTGGAGGGAATCCTGATACCACGTCATGTACTTCTTTTGCATATTGTGAACCATCAAGTTCAGCATATGTATTACCAACAACAAGTACTACATCACCATCATTTTTGAGAGTTAATGTTTTAATATTATTATTATTAACTACTCCAACTGTTCCAACAATAGGTGATGGATTTACTGTAACACCTTCTGTTTCATTATAGAAACTTACATTTCCACTGATAAATGCTACATTAAATTTATTTGCAATATCACTCATTCCTTGTACTGCTTCTTTAAATTGCCAGAATACTTCTGGTTTTTCTGGATTTCCAAAGTTTAAACAATCAACAAGAGCTATTGGTCTTGCACCCATACTTATTGCATTGTTCATTGATTCAAGAACAGCAGCTCCTGCACCATTATATGGATCAAGAAGAACATGTGTACTGTTACAGTCAGTTCCTATTGTAAATGAAGTTTCATCATCAACTTTTACAACTGCTGCATCATCACCAGGTTTTACTACAGTTCTTAATTGTACTTCATGATCATATTGACTGTATACCCATTCTTTACTTGTAATATTTTCTGAAGCTAATAGTTTAAGTAAAGATTCTTGTACATCTGCTTCAGGAAGATCAACTTGATCTAATTCTCTATTAGGAGCTTTTGCTTCTCTTTGAATTATTGGTGCTTCTGTAAATAATATGTTTGGAGCATGACAAATTTCTTCATCATCATCTTTTATAATAAATTCTCTATTATCAATAATAGTACCTATTACTGCATGAGAGAGATCATGTTTTTGACAGATTTTAGAAGCTGCTTCAACATCATCTGGCGAAATTGCAAATACCATACGTTCTTGTGACTCAGATAACATGATTTCATATGGAGTCATATTTTCTTCTCTTAAAGGTATTTTATTTAAATCAATGAGAGATCCATTTCCACCTTTATCTGCCATTTCAGATAAACAACATGTAAGACCTCCTCCTCCAAGATCTTTTACTCCATGAATATCTAATGTATCAAGTAATTCATATGTAGCTTCCATTACTCGTTTTTTAGTAAAAGGATCTGCAACTTGTACAGCAGGTCTATCTTCTATTTCAGAGTTACTTGTAAGTTCTTCTGATGCAAATGTTACACCATGAATTCCGTCACGACCTGTTGTTCCACCCATTAAGAAGTACACATCTCCTACAACTGGTGCTGAACCATACACAATTTCATCTTTTTTAACAAGACCTGCACATACTACATTTACCATAGGATTGTATTGGAAATTATCATCAAATTCAATTTCTCCTCCTACAGTTGGAACTCCTATACGATTTCCATAGTCAGAAATTCCTTTAACAACATAATCAAAGATATATTTTGATCTTTGATCACTCATATGTCCAAATCTAAGAGCATCAAGCAATACTACTGGTTTTGCACCCATACTTATAATATCACGTACAATACCACCAATACCTGTTCCTGCACCACCATAAGGTTCTACTGCAGATGGATGGTTGTGACTTTCCATACCAATTGCTAATGCATATTCATCTGTTAAACTTACAATTCCAGCATCATCCCCCGGACCAAGAATTACATCTGGTCCATCAGTAGGGAAATTTTTAAGAATGGGTTTACTACTTTTGTAGGAACAATGTTCTGAAAACATTACATCCATCATTCCTAATTCTAATTCATTAGGTTTTCTTCCTAATACTTCTTCTATATATTTTAATTCATCATCAGTTAAAACCATAAACTCATACAACCTATGAAAAATTCTTTTTTATTTATAATATTACTCAACCATAATGTTAACTTATTCTTTTATTGATATGTTAACTTGTTCATCTTCAATTTTCCATTCTTTAGTATAACCATTTGTATCAATTTCATCAAATAAAAGGTTATCTGTACGTACTTCATTAGAAATATATTCTTGATGTGGTAGTACTGCATCTTTAAATTTATCACTACAATCAATACAAACTTTAATATTAGCTTCTACATTAAGATCCATATCTTTACGCATATCTTGTATACGTCTTATTAATTCTCTTGCCATTGCTTCGGAGAATATTTCTGGTGTAAGTTCAGTGTTTACATAAACATTTCCACCATTAAATTCACAGCTTACAAGATTTTCAGGAACATCTTTCTCAAAGAGAATTTCTTCTTGAGTAAGAACAATATCTTTATCATCAAAGCTTATTGTGTAGGTACCTTCAGATTGAACTTTTTGTTGAACTTCTTGTCCATCTACATCGTCTCGTTCGAAGTATTGTTTTACACGACCAAGATCTCCTCTTAATTTTGGACCAAGAATTGCCATATTAGGTTTTGCAATTACAATAGCATTTTCTAATTCTGATTCAATTATTATTTTCTTTGTATTTGCTTGTTCAAGTAAAACTTCTTCTAATGATTCAATTGCACTTTTTACACTAGCTTCTTCAGTTACTACTGTAATATTTTGTACAGGCCATCTTAATTTAAATCTTGCAACGTCTCTTGCATGTGCACTTGCTTCAAGAATATCTCTTATATAATTCATATTTTCTTCAAGATCTAAGTCAATTTCTTCTTCATTATAGATCCAGTCAAGCATGTGTACACTCTCAGGTGCATCTTCTTCTACACCTTTTACAACATTTTGATATATTTCTTCACTAATATGTGGAGCTATTGGAGCAAGAACTCTTATAAGATCTTTTATTGTGTAGTATAATGTGTAGTATGCTCCTAATTTATCAGGATCATCACTTTCTACCCATGTTCTTCCTCTTATTAATCTTACATACCAACGACTTAAATCTTCAAGTACGAAGTCTGTTATTTTTTCTGTAGCTCTGTTAAATTCTAATTCATTTATATCTTCACCTACAGATTTTATAAGAGTGTTTATTCTTGATCTTATCCATAAATCTTCTTGTCTGAAGTGTAAATCTTCTTTGTTGTGTTTTGTTGGATCGAAATTATCAAGACTCATGTATGTTGTAGAGAAGTAATATACGTTCCAAAGTATGTTGAATAGTTTTGAAGAGTTTTGTACTTCATCCCAGTGGAATTTAAGATCATCCCATGCTTTATTTGCATCAAGTAAATAGAATCTTAATATGTCTGCACCATATTTCTCGATTACTTCTTCAGGACTTACTACATTTCCAAGAGATTTACTCATTTTTTTACCCTCTTCGTCAAGAGTAAAACCATGCATTAATACTTTTTTATATGGTGCTTTTCCAAATGCTGCTACTCCAAGACCTAGTTGTGAATAGAACCAACCTCTTGTTTGATCGTGACCTTCTGTGATGAAATCATATGGGAACCATTCTTCAAAGTTTTCTGATGGATTTTGTGGATAATGTAGAGCTGCCCATCCTGCTACTCCTGAGTCGATCCATACATCTAGTACATCTTCTACTCTGTGCATTTGATGTCCACATTTACATGGTATTGTTATATTATCTACGTGTGGTCTGTGTACAAAATCACCTGTTAATGTATCATCACCAGATAATTCTTTAAGTTCAGCTTTAGATCCAACTACAATTTTTTCTCCACATTCAGAACATATCCATATAGGTAATGGTATTCCCCAGTATCTTTGTCTGGATATTGTCCAATCTCTTGCGTTTTCTACCCAATTTTTAAATCTGCTTTCTCCTGCCCATGCTGGAACCCATTCTACAGCATCTACTTGTTCAAGCATTTGATCTTTAATATCTGTTACTTTTATAAACCATTGTTTTGTTGCAATGTAGATGATAGGTGTTTTACATCTCCAACAGAAACCTACACGGTGGTTGATTGTTCCAGATTTAAGAAGTGCATTTTTATGGTATAATGTGTGAATTATTTCTTCATTTGCTTCTCTTATTGGTTTTGATTCATAAATTCCTGCTTCTTTGGTATAACAACCATCTTCTCCTACAGGTGAGAAAGGAGGAATTCCATTTTTAGCTCCTACTTCATAATCCTCAGAACCATGACCTGGTGCTGTATGTACACAACCTGTACCATCTTCAAGAGTTACGTGTGTTCCAAGAATAATTCTATGACCAAATTCTGCTTGTTTTGGTACTTCTTCTTTTAATGGGTGAATATAACTGATAGAATCAAGTTCTTCACCTTTTACTGTTTTTAATATTGTTTTTTCAACATCACCAAATACTGAGTCAATTAAAGCATCTGCCATTATAAATATTTCATCTTCACCAGTTTCTGAATTATTTACTTTAACATAGCTATAATCAAATTCAGGATGTACACTAACAGCTAGGTTTGCTGGAATTGTCCATGGTGTTGTTGTCCATATTAAAACATAAGTTTTAGCATCATCATATTCTTGATTTTCTAATTCAAATTTAACGTAGATTGATGGATCATCAAGATCATCATATTCAATTTCTGCATTTGCTAAAGCTGTTTGACAATGAGGACACCATGTGATTACTCTTTTATCTTGTACAAGAAGATCTTTTTTATCTGCTTGTTGTAATGTCCACCAACAAGATTCCATGTATCCATTATCATAGGTTACATATGGATCATCCCAATCCATCCAAATTCCCATTTCTTTGAATTGAGCTGTCATATCTTCCTTATTTTTTATTGCAAACTCTTTACATTTATCTACAAAAGCATCAATACCATACTTTTCTTCGATTTCTTGTTTACTTTTAATATCAAGTAGTTCTTCTACTTTATGTTCTATTGGAAGACCGTGTGTATCCCATCCAGCTTGTCTTCTTAAACTAAATCCAGACATGCTTTTAAATCTTAGAAATGCATCTTTTATTGTTTTATTCCATGCAGTTCCTAAATGTATTCTTCCACTACAATATGGTGGTCCGTCGAGAAATGAATATTTTGGTTTATTTTCTCGTAATTTATTTGTTTTATTATATATGTCATTTTCTTGCCAAAATGATTGTATATCTTTTTCTAATTTTTTATTATATCCCTGTTCTACCTCATGTATTGGCATAGAGAATCTCCTTTAATATTATTTTTGGGCATATATTCATGAGTTTATGGTTTTAATTATGAATATTCCCGTTAAAATTAATTAAACTCACCATTTATAAGGCGATTTTATAATCATTATTATATATATAATTACTTAAAATAATAGTTAACTATTATTTCTTAAAAAAATATTTACTCAATAAATTTAAAAAATAAATATAAGAATTATAAAGGTTGTTTGTATATGAACTATTTAATTATAAATGGAAGTCCACGACATGAAAATACATGGAAAATAATTGAACGTATAAAAGATAAGATATGTGACAATGATAACAATACTAATTTTGATGAAGTTAATCTTATAGATGAAGATATTCCAATGTGTAAAGGTTGTTTTAGTTGTTTTTATAATGGTGAAGATAGTTGTCCACATAGTAGTAAAGTTCAGCCAATTGTTGAGAAGATGAAAAAGTGTGATGGACTTATTATTACAAGTCCAGTGTATGCTTTAAATGTAACTGCTTTAATAAAAAATTTTATAGATCACTTAGCTTACTTTTATCATAGACCTTACTTTTTTGAAAAGAAAGCTATGATTGTTGTTACAACCGCTGGTGCAGGACATAATAAAGTAGGAAAATATCTTGATGAAACATTACGAAATTTTGGTTATAATGAGAGATTTAAATTATGTTTTGTAAATAAATATGAAGGTCAAGGATATCTTCCTCTTAAAACTAAAGAAAAAATAGATAAAGAAACACGTAAATTCTATAATTCTATAAATGAAAAAAAATTAAAAAGTCCAAGTATGAATGCATTATTTTATTATAATCTATGGAAAGCTATGGCATATAATAACCATGTACCATATGATAATAAATACTGGATTGATAATAATATGATGAATAGTGAATTTTATCCAACTGTTCCATGTAACTTTTTAAAAAAATTACCTTTTAAAATATTTTATAAAGTATTATTACAGTCTTTAAAAACAAATACTGTTAAATAAATCTATTTTTATTCTTTTTTTTAAAATAAGTATTTAATTTAATAAATAAAAAAAGTGGAGATTAGGATTCTAAGGTTACTTAGAATGTTCTTAATTTTCCTTCAAGCATGAAGTCTTTTATATCAGTGATGTTTTCTAACCATTTATCAATGATTCTTGTTACATCTTCTTCTACATCTTCAACAGTGTATCCATCTTCTGTTTGAATATGTGCTGTTGCTGTTCTTGGTTGATCGATAGGTTTTCCGATTTGACTTAAGATAACCATGTCAATATTTTTTACACCTTCAACATCGCTGTATACTTCTCTGGTTATTTCATTTGAAAGTAAGTTATAGATTTTACCTACGTGGTTGATAGGGTTTTTACCTGATGTTGCTTCCATGGACATTGGTCTGTTTGGTGTAATAAGACCGTTTGATCTGTTTCCTCTTCCTACTGAACCATCATCACCCATTTCTGCACTTGTTCCTGTTACTGTTAAGTAGTAACCAGATTCATCTTTTTTAGTTTCATCATCAGCTGTGTTGATTAAGGTATTTACAGAAAGATCTGTTTCTTTAGCTGCAAGATCTTGAACGATACTGGTTAATTCTTGTTTCATGTTAAGGTAACAGTCGACATCATCTACATATTTAGATACAAATGCTGATGCTATTGTTAATGTTATATCTTCTTTTTCACGTAAACCCATTACTTTAATATCTTCCCCTACAAATGGGTATTGTTTTTTGAAGTCTTTACTGTTTAATAATTCTTCTGTTTTAAGAACTAAGTTTTCTGTTTCTGTAAATGGTGCAAATCCTACACCAAAAGATGTATCATTTGATGATGGAATAGCGTTTGGTCTTTGGAATACATCTCTTAAGTCTGCACTTCCTTGTCCAATTTTACATTCAACAACAGTACCGTATTCTACGTCAAGGTTTATGATTGTTTCTTCTAAGAATTTTTTAGCTGCTTCTATTGCTATGTAATCTACACCAACTTTGTGGGTTTCTCCGTTAGGTAATGTAAATTCATTTGCTGCTCTTCCTGTAAGTAAAATTTGGATTGGTTTTATAATTTGTCCGCCACCAAATTTAGGGTCAGATTCTCCAGCTGTTATTTGTACTTCATCAGTATTGTGATGTAATACATGTCCTACTTTTTCTTTGTATGTTTGTGATAATACTCTACTTACTGCTTCTGCAATACCATCACTTATACTATCTGGGTGACCAATACCTTTTCTTTCTACTATTTCTATTTCATTTTGTCCTGCTGATCTTTGCACAGCTTTTTCAATTTTTATATTACGCATTTCTACACCTCAATTAAATTTTTTTAATATAAATAAAATTATGATTGAATTGTTGTGAGAATATCAGATTATTTCGATATTTAACTCCTATTCAATAAATTATTTGATTTATAGTTCAATTTATTTAAAAATAAGTAGTATAATTCAAGTTACTTATAAAAATAATATACTTATTCGTTCTAATTATTATATATATTTAAATGAATAGATATTTAAGATTTTATAAAAAAAATAATAACAATGTAAATTATAAAAAATAATAAAAAAATAAAAAATATATGAAAAATATAAAGAATAATAAAAAAATTATGTACGAACTTATAATCTACACAAAAAATAATAAACAAATAATTAAATTAGAATACGCATCAGATTTTATAAAACGTTTAAAAGGACTCATGGGAAAAGAAAAAATAAAACCACTACTTTTTATTCAACCCTATACAAACAGATACCTCTCAACAATCCACACATTTTTCATGAAAAAAACAATAGATATTATCTATATCAGCCAAGAAAATATGATAAATGAAACAAAAACCTTAAAACCATGGAGAATATACATTCCAAAGAAAAATAAAATAAAATACATCATAGAATTACCTCAAAATACATTAAAACAAAACAATATAGAAAATAATACAAGAATAAAAATTGTGAAAAAAGATGAAAAATAGAAGATATAATTCCCAAAATACAACAGACACACAACAGAAAATGAGAACAAAAAGTACTATCCAAACAATAATGAATACAACAAGAGAAAAATTAAATCTGGGAAAATTTGAAGAAAAAACATTTCAAATTGAAGATATAATAATAAAAAACAATAAAATTCAAAAATCATTTGATAACTATACAATAGTTCATCTTACAGACATCCATCTAGGACAATGGTTAAATCAAGAAAGATTAGATGGAGTAGTTCATCTTACAAACAATATAAATCCAGATTTAGTTGTTATGACGGGAGATTTTCTATCATATCAAACAAAACATTATCTTCACGAATTAACAGAAAGCTTAAAGAAACTAACACCAAAAGATAAATCAATATCAGTTCTTGGAAATCATGACCATTGGACAAATCCTATAGAAGTAAAAAAAATCACTAAAAAATGCTGGAATTATTAATCTTGAAAATGACATATACACAATAAATAAAAATAAAGATAAATTACAAATTGCTGGTGTAGATAGTATAACTGTTAAAAAAGATAATATAGAACTTATCAAAGAAAAACTGGATTATAACTCTCCTGCAATTATGTTAGCTCATGAGCCTGACTTTGCAGATACAACATCACAACTTGAACCATTTATTTTACAACTTTCAGGACATAGTCATGGTGGACAAATTGAAATTCCAAAAATTGGAACTCCAATACGAGGAAAAAATTTTTTAAAATACCCATTAGGTAAATACAAAGTTAAAAATATGATTCAATATACAAGTAGAGGCTTAGGAACAAATGCTTTCTGGTTTAGAATAAATTCATCACCTGAAATAACAAAAATAACATTAAAGAGAGAATAAAATGAAAATATTATGGGCAATAACAGGTGCAGGACACCTACTAGAAGAAAGTATAGATGTACTTGATGAAATTTCAGAAAAACATACCATTACACTTGCAACATCGAAAGCAGCAGAGGAAGTAATACAATTATATGGTCTTAAAAATAAGATAAATGAAATAATTAATAAAAATTCTGAAAATGAATACATAAAAGATGAACAACAACAATATAGCTATCCTTTATCTGGAAAGTTAACCCATGAAAAATATGACTTAATCATCATATCACCAACAACAGCAAACACTACAGCAAAAATTGTGTATGGTATTGCAGATACATTAATTACAAACATTGCAGCCCAATCTGGAAAAGGTCAAATTCCACTAATCGTTGTACCTGTTGATCAAAAAGAAGGAATTATTGACACACAAATTCCACCATACATTGATAGAAAAGAATGTAGAAAATGTGAAGAATGCATAGTTAAAAAAATATGTCCAGAAAATGCAATAAATCCACCAAAAATAGAAAAAGATAAATGTACAAGTTGTAAACTATGTAAAAATAAATGTCCATACAATGCAGTAGTTACTGATAAAATAATTCAATTATATATAAGAAAAATTGATTCAGAAAATACAAAAAAACTAGAAACTATAGAAAATATAACAACAATATTTGAACCTTATAAAATAAAAAAAGAAATTGAAAAGATAGAATAACCATCTACTCTTTTTTATGATTAAACATCTCTTTTTTAAAGAATTTATGAACATTCTCAGAACCAATAATTTTATCATCCAAAGACCAATCACTAGGATATAATATGAATGGTTCTTGTTGAGTTCCACCAACACCACCATGACTACCAATTAATTCTTCAAATGCATAAACTTCACCGGTATCCTCATCATAATTACTATTTACAAGAATATCTGGAACATAATCAAAACTATCTGTACGTTTTAAATGATTAACAATATTTTCCCCATACTTATCAAGGAATCTCTCACCAATATACTTATCATCCCTCATATAATAAGTACTATCATCACAAAATACAAGAGTACCATAAAAAGCACTTTTAACCATGACAAAACCTATACCAGGATGTGATGCAATTCCATGAATAAGTCCAGGAAAAGCATCTTCTAACTGTTCATAAGATAACCTATTAGCCCATTGTGTAAAATAGATAAGACCTAAATTACCAGAAGCAAGAACAATTGTTTGAGCATCACTAATATCAACAACTTCACCTTTTGATAAATGTATATTAATCCCAAAATCATCAGCAATACTATCAATTCTAGAAGTTATTGATTCTGTTGTACTAATAAGTTTCTTTCGTTCTTTAAAACTATCTTTTTTAGAAGAAATAATATCTATTAAATTTTTAATATTTTCATGTTCTTCTTTAATTTTATCCTTGTTTTCTTTAGCATATTTCTTTATAGAAAAATTACCAGCGATATGGTCATCATTAGAATGTAAAATACTATGCACTTTTATATGTTCAGGAAGATATTTTTCAACTAAATCTTCTAAAGTAATTCCATACTTCATCTTAAATGTAGAACCTCCAGATTGACCATGGTCAGATAAAACAATTAAATTATAATCACGTACTGCATGATTTACAGCATTTTCAATATATTTAAACTGTCTATCTATTTGTTTTAAACTATAAAATGAATCAGGATCACGAATACCTGAATGATGTGCTATTTCATCATAACCCATATATGTTGTATATACCTTATCATACTTACCTATAAAAATATCACCAATAATTGCAGATGTGGAAGCTTCACGCATAACAACATTAGCACCAGCACGAGCAATAAAATATGATAATCCACGCCTAGATAATCTAGGATTTATATTTTTAATTATATGATATATTCTTGAAAATAATTCCATGATAATATCCCATAAAAACAAGAATAAAACTCTTGCAATGAAAAATGGTTCTGAAAATAGAAAATACCATGTTTTTGTACTAAATACTGATTTATCCACTAATTTACTAAATGTTAAAATATAATCTTCAGCATCACCTGTAAAAAGATTAGAAAGACTAGCTCCAGATTTCGCTAAAAGCCCATTATTATTTGAAATTCTCTCTTCAATCATATGAGAATCAGAAAAACCATTAGAAGATATTATTTTATTATTATTTTCTTTTTCAACCCAACGAAAAGCAGGAATGTTATTATTATTTCCATGAAGTATACCTGCTTGAGATGAACTTGTTTGACTTGAAAGATCAGTTTCCCATGATGTTAATTTATGAGAACCTCTATCAATCCAAGATTTAAGAGTAGGCATGTAATTTTGATTAATTGCTTCTTTTAAAATATCATAAGATAAACCATCAATTTCTAAAAATATATAACCTTTAGGCTCATTTTGATATAATTTATTTCTACCCATACGTTTTTTAAGAATAAAACGATAATACAAATCTTCATTATCAATACCAAAAATTATGATTAAAATTGAATTAATAATTCCTATAAGTAAAGGTACAGATATAAGTGCTACTCCTTCAATTGTGACTCCAGTGATAAAATAACTTATAGTTGCCAAAATTAATCCATCTATTATAAAAGTTCCAAAACCTAAAGTAAAAACTAAAAATTTTAAAGAAATATATGAAACAATAGGCCATATAAGAGCATTAATAATTGATAATAAAAAAATTATTATAAATGCAGTTTCAAAATTAGGTAAATATATTCCACCAAGATACCTACTTAATATAAAAAAAATAGTTACTTCTAAAAATAGAAAAAATATAAAACGAACTATTTGAAAAATATCTTTTTTTATATTTATCATTAAACCACCACTTTGACAAAACTTTAAAAAAAGATAAGAAAAAAGAAGATTAATTAAAATTCGATATAATCGTAACCTTCAGATCCTTCATCGAAGGAGTAATGAACTTTTGTAAAGTCTTGCATGTATTCAGTAACATCTGCTGTTACATCTTTTTTATCCATTACAACTTGTTTAATAAATTCTGCAACTTGTTGCATGTCATCTTCTTTAAGTCCACGATGTGTTAATTCTTGAGTACCCATTCTTATACCTGAAGGGTTTGCACTGTTATTTACATCATCCCATGGAAGTAAGTTTTTATTTAAGATAATGTTGTTACCTTCTAATGTTTTAGCCATAGCTGCTACATCACCAAGTTCTGCAACATCCATAACAACTTGGTGTGATTCTGTAAATCCTTGATCTTCACATAAAACATTGAATCCTAATTCATATAAACTCTGTGCTAATGCTTTTGCATTACTAATTGTTTGTTTTGCATAATCTTCACCAAATTCCATCATTTCTGCTGTAGCAATACCTAAACCAGCCATGTGATGTAAATGATGATTACTTACTAAACCAGGGAATACACAGTTATCAATTTTTTTATGTAAGTCTTCTTTACATAAGATAATTCCACCTTGTGATCCTGGGAATGTTTTGTGAGTACTTCCTGTTACAATATCTGCTCCTTCTTTAATAGGATCTTGGAATTGTTTACCAGCAATTAAACCTAAAACGTGAGCTCCATCATACATTACACGAGCTCCAACTTCTTTTGCTGCATCTACTACTTCTTTAACAGGATGAGGGAATAAAAATAAACTTCCACCAAGAACTACGATTTTTGGTTCTTTAGTTCTTATTTTTTCTTGTGTTTTATCTATATCTACATTCATTACTTCAGTATCCATAGGTACTGATGAAATATTAAGACCTCTAACACCAGCAGCACTAACACCAGCGTGACTAATATGTCCACCTTCAGGTACATTAATAGACATAATTCCATCACCAGGTTTAGCTACTGCGAAGAAACTTGCTAAATTTGCTACAACACCAGATGTTGATTGTACATTAGCATGTTCTGCACCAAATAATTCTTTTGAGAGTTCTATTGTTTTTTCTTCAATAGCATCAATATAGGTACATCCTTCATATAATCTTTCACCAGGTAAACCTTCAGCATATCTGTGAGATAAATCAGAAGCTATTGCTTCTCTTACAGCTCTACTAGTAATATTTTCACTAGCAATTAAGTTTAAACTATTTTTCATCCAATCATGATGTTGTTTTGTTAAATTTTTAATTTCTTCTGCTTGTTCAAAATTAGACATTAAATTTATTCCTCCATAAAGAGTATAATCCTCAATTCATTCTTATAATCAATAAATCAAATTGAATCGATTATTTAACTATATAATATAGTATGTTTTTAGTCATATAATTAAGTTATTATATAAAATAATAAAAAATGTATCTAAAAATAGTGATGTTTAAATTGTTAAAAATAAGTTTTTTTATAAAAATAGAAGTTTTTTTTATTTTAAAAGTAAGAATTAAGAAGGAAAAAAAGTTATTTCCTTCTAAAGATATTACTTACCTATAAGTCATCGAAAGCTGCTTCAATTTGAGCTAAAATTTGTTCGTTTTTGAAGTGAGCTTGATCGAGTGCACCAGTTGGACATGCTCCTACACAGGTTCCACATCCTTTACATAATGCTACATTTACAGAACATTTTTCATCTTCGATAGATAAAGCTCCGAATGGACATAATTCGATACAAATTTCACAACCACCACAGTTGTCTGTATCAACTACTGCAGTAATAGGTTCAATATCTACTTCTCCTTTAATCATAGGAATTGCAGCTCTTGCTGCAGCACCTGAAGATTGTGCTACTGTATCAGGAATATCTTTAGGACCTTGAGCTACACCAGCGAGGAAAATACCGTCTGTCATGGTGTCAACAGGTCTGAGTTTTGGATGAGCTTCCATGAAGAATCCATCTGCACTTTTAGATATTCCTAATGTTTGTCTGAGTTCATCTTGACCTTCAGGAGGTACAAGACCTACGGATAATACTACTAAATCGTAAGTGAATGCAGTGATTTTACCTAAGAGGCTGTCTTCTGCACGTACTGTGATTGTTTTATCATCATTTTCAACAAGTTGTGCTGCTTTTCCTCTGATAAATTTAATTCCGTATTTTTCTTGTGATAATCTGTAGAACTCTTCGTAACCTTTACCGTATGCACGGATATCTATGTAGTAGATTGTTACTTCTGTATCAGGTTCGTGATCTACACATAATTGTGCGTTTTTCATTGCGTACATACAACATACTCTGGAACAGTAAGGGTTTCCAACTTTTTCATCACGTGAACCAACACATTGGATGAATGCAACTCTTTTTGGTGTTTCACCAGAAGATGGTTGGATTACGTGTCCTTGGGTAGGTCCAGATGCGTTTATGTATCTTTCAATTTGTAAACCAGTAATTACGTTTTCAGCTTGACCGAAGAGGTATTCGTCTTTTTCTGTTGCATCGAATGGGTCGTAACCTGTTGCTACTACAATTGTACCAATTTCGAGTTCAACTTCTGTTGGTTCTTGTTCGTGGTCAATTGCACCGATTTCACATGCTTTATCACATAAATGACAGTTGATACATTTATCTTTATCGATTGTAGCTACGAGAGGTACTGCTTGTGGGAATGGAATGTATGCTGCTTTTACCATACCGGTTCCTTCATCGAAGTAGTTTGGTATTTCGATTGGACATACTTCTTGACATACTCCACAACCTGTACAGGTTACTTCGTCTACGTATCTAGGTTTTTTCTCTACTGTTACTTTGAAGTTACCGATGTAACCGTCTACTTCTTTTACTTCAGAGTAAGCTAATAATTCAATGTTTGCGTGTTTACCAGCATCTACCATTTTAGGTGCTAAAATACACATTGAACAGTCAAGTGTAGGGAATGTTTTATCTAATTGTCCCATTCTTCCACTTAAGGTTGGTCTTCTTTCTACGAGGTAGGTTTTGAATCCCATATCACCTAAATCAAGTGCGGTTTGGATACCAGCAATACCTCCACCAATAACCATAGCGGTTTTGGTTACAGATACTTTTTCTGGAATTAATGGGTTGAGTAATCTTACTTTTGCAACTCCCATACGTACTAAGTCTTTTGCTTTTTCTGTAGCTCCTACAGGGTCATCTCCGTGTACCCAAGAGTCTTGTTCTCTTAAGTTTACGAATTCGAATAAAAATTCGTTTAATCCTGCTTCTTTTACACATCTTCTGAATGTAGGTTCGTGTAAACGAGGACTACATGCTGCTACTACAACTCTGTTTAAATCCATATCTTTAATATCATCTTGGATGAGTTTTTGTCCTGGGTCGGAACACATGTATTTGTATTCACGTGATACTACAACATCAGGAAGGTCTGCTACGTATTCGGATACTGCTTTACAGTCTACAACTCCACCAACGTTTACTCCACAGTGGCATGTGTATACTCCAATACGTAATTCTTCGTTATTATTATCTGCCAAGTTAAATCACCTATTTAATAAGACTATGATGTTCAAAATCTAATTTTTTTTTAAAAAAAAATCTATAAAAAAAACTTTGTTAACTATTAAAAATTTAACAAATTATATCCTATGTTTTTAAATTAATTGAACTTTATATATAAACTTTTATTATGTTCGTATAAAAACGAATCATAGATATAAAAAAAATAATTAAATTAATAATGAAATCCAAAAAGTCAGTGAAATTAAACTCAAAATAACATCCACTAAAATTGTTGAACTCATAAGTTTATCATCTAAATTATAAGTTAATGCTAAAACTAAACTACTCATTGCTGTAGACATACCTGCCTCTAATACTGCTACATTAAATACCATTCCCTTGATATTAAAAAGTCCGAGAACTATGAAAATAATAGCAGGTGCAATAAATAAACGGATAAATGAAACAAATAATGAATCATTTAAATATTTCTTAACATCCTTAAAGTTTATAGTTAAACCTAATGATAACATGATAAGAGGAACAGTTGACTGAGCTAGATAATTTAATGATGTATCTAGAACATAACCTAACTGTAAATGTGTGAAATTAGCAACTAATCCAAAAACAACACCCCAGAAAGGCATGAAACTTAATCCTTCTTTTATGACTTTCCTTCTATCTCCACCAAATTCTTTAACAAGTAACATTCCATATATTACAAAAAGAATTGTTGTTGCCAAGTCAAAGAATATTGCATTTAATAATCCCTCATTACCAAATACTCCTAAAGTAATTGGATAACCAATAAAACCAGTATTCATCATAGCAGTTGCTATCATAATTGTCCAAGTTTTTACTTTAGAATAACCTTTCATTTTAGAATATAAATATGCAATAATCATACCTACTATACTTATACCAAACGAAGCAAGTGGTAATACTAACATATTAGAATGAATAGTTGCACTTGATAAATTTATAAAAATCATAGAAGGCATACTTACAGTTATCACAATTTTAGATAACGTATTACTATCTTGAGGTTTTAATACACCTAATCTCTTAAGAACAAACCCCAATACAATCATCAATGTTGGAACTAATATAATCTCAACAGAACTTGCCATTGTAAATTTACCTCCATATAATAATACTTATATTAAAAATAATATTTATAATAAAAAAAAAGTTAATTTAATCTTTCAAAAAAAAGTAAGGAGGTTAATAAGTTTAAATAGAAAAAGTATTTAATCGACTAATCCTTCAGTTGTTACTTTAAATACAGCTTCTCCTTCAGGTAAATGAGGACTATCTACTAAACGTGCAATTCTCTTACCAGATAAACCTTTTTTAAGAAGTACACGATATGTTGAAGCGTGACCTAATACGTGTCCACCAACAGCTTTGGTAGGAGTTCCAAAGAAAGCATCAGGTTTAGATTGTACTTGGTTTGTAATTAATACCGCAACATTATATGAATTTGCAATAGTTTGAAGAGTATGTAAATGTTGATTTAATTTTTGCTGACGAGTTGCAAGTGATTCACGACCAACATATTCTGCCCTGAAGTGAGCCATTAATGAATCTATGATAATTAATTTAACATTTACTCCACTTTGAATTAATTCATTAATCTTATCTGCCATTAATATTTGATGACTACTGTTGAATGCTCTTGCTACATGGATTTTTTTGAGAACTTCTGTTACATCTAAACCAAAACCAGTTGCAATTTGTTCAACTCTTTCAGGCCTGAATGTATTTTCTGTATCTATAAATACTACATGACCATCAAGTCCACCTTCTTCAACAGGAAGTTGTGTTGTAACTGCTAATTCATGAGAAATTTGACTTTTACCTGAACCAAATTCACCATATACTTCAGTAATAGATTGAGTTTCTACTCCACCACCTATTAATTCATCTAATCCTTTACTTCCAGTAGTTATTCTTCCAACATCTTCACGTCTTTCCATTACATCAAATGCTGTTTCAAAATCTATTTTTTCAGCTTTTCTTGCTGCTTCAATAACTTTTGCTGCTACTCCTTCACCAATTTCAACTTTTACACTTAATTCTTTAGCAGTAGCTGTTGCAAGACGCATCATGTCTCCAAACCCAGCATCACGTAATTTTTGTGCTGTTTTTTCACCTACACTAGGTAAATCTTCTAATTGCATTTTTTCTTCTTCTACATTTTCTTCAATATTACTCATTAAAATCACCTAATTTATAGTGTTATTTCTAATTTTCTTACATTCAATCGAATATCTTCATCATAATCATTATAATTTGAATCTGCAATAATTCTTACTTCATGTCCTACAAGATCTTCTATTTTAGAAGCCATTGCTGATTCATCACCTGTCTGTTCAAATATTTCAATAACTTCTTCAGTAGTTGACCCTATTAACTCCTCTGCTTCTTTTCTAAAGAATGTTGCTTGTATAGAACCTGTTTCATCCACTAGTGTTACTGGAATTATCATAAGATAATTAGGTTTTTCTATTTTTTCACCACATGTATCACAAATATATCCTTCTTCAGATTGAATTATACGTTTGTTACAATTTGGACACATTGAATATAAAATATTTTCACCATTGATGTCTTCAATAACACCTGCAACTTTGATGTGTTGATCATCTTCTTCAATATCTTCAATAGCTTTTGTAACATAAAGTTTACTTTCTATTTCATGTGTTGAAGGAATTAATTCAGCTTCATCTGGTCTTGCTTGTCTTAGAGTACTTCTATTTGTTATAGATAATCTGATAGATGTTCCTTGTAATGATATTGCTGGATTTTCTATTATGATAGCAGCATCTTTTTTAAATTTAATATCTGTATCATCATCCCAAAGTGATACTTGTACTTCACCAGTTTCATCTGCTACACGAATTGATCTTACTTTACCTTCAGTTCCATTAGCTCGTCCAAAGGTATTTATTGGTTCGATAGACATAATTCTTAATCTTAATTTTACATCTTGTTCATTTTCTTCTAGTTGACTTACTGTTCTATCATGATATCTATCTTTTTCTAAGTCTTCATATGATGGTAAATCTGCAATTTCATCATCTGTTGGAGTTGTTATTCTTGATGATCTCCCAACACTTAACTCCATTCCTCCTTGACCAAGACGAGTTCTTGCATTTTCGATTTTTATTGCATCCCCTAATGAGTAGTCAAGATCCGCTTTATCATCCCAAAGTGATGTTCTTACTGTTGCTGTTTTATCAGCTAGATCAATACCTCTTACCTGACCACTAGTTCCATCTATTCTGTCAAATTCACGTATATCAGCTATTGAAAGAATTCTTCCAATAACATCTACTTCACGTCCTTCATCTTCATCAGTATTGATAACATCTTTAATTTTACTTACTTGGAAGTTTGTTATATCTTCAAGTTTTTCTTTAAGATCATCTTTAATTGAAGGATTAATTACAATTGAAGCATTCCATCCTGTGTTTACTCTATAACTATCTCCAGAATAATCATCAAATTCAACATTTGCTCCTTCAATTTTTATAATATTTCCTTTATCCATCCCAATTTCAGTTTCTTTATTCCATAAAGTTACTCTTATTGATCCTGTATCATCAGTTACTTCTATACTTTTTACTTGTCCTTTTGATCCATCTTTTTTATCAAATGTTACAGTATCATAAATTTTTGTAACTACTCCTACTATTGTCACATTTTCTTTATTATTATTAGCATCTTTTATCTTTAGAATTTCTTGATGATACTCTGGTAAATCATAGTCTCCTTTAACAATTCTACCATTCCAACTATTTGATAGAGACATTTGATCGTATCTAAATTGTGCTCTTGCTTTTATAATTTTAATTGTATCATTTTCTTTAAGATCTAATGTTTCAATAAGAGCAACATCATTATTCCATAATGTAAATTCCATAGATCCAGTTTTATCCATTAATGTTAATGTTACAAGTTCTAGTTTTTTATCATCTTTTTGTATTTCACGAGGAGTTGCTATTTTTGTGATTCTTACAATGATATTGTATTCACCATCTTCTTTTATGTCACCAAGATTTGTTATGACTTCTTCATATTTTGGAAGTGATGAATCTACTTCATCAGGTAGTACTTGAATTGATGAATTATTTCTCATTTGTACTTCTAAATCACCAGTGTATCCTTTTTTAACTTCAAGATTATTTACTTTTATAACATCCCCTTCATTAATACGATTCATGTATTTCATGTTATCTGTCCACATGACAACTCGTATTTTACCAGTACTATCTTCTACTGTTAAGTTTGCTACTTTTCCTTCACGTCCAGATTTTGTTTTGAATATTTTTATGTTTGAAATAGATAATAATCTTCCTTGTATTGATATATTTCCATTTCCTTCAATAAGTGATGATATTTTTTGTACTTTATTTGTATGTGTTTGTTGAATATTCGGATTATCTGCATGTTTTTCTACTGCAATGTCAACAATTTGTTCATTAGTTATGAAAGTATTTTCAGTATTTTCAGATTCAATTTCTCTTATATCTTCGAGAAAATCTTTATATTCTACTTTATCTTTAACTTCCTGATATCTTTCTTTAATATAATCTTCAGGTACTTCAGTAATAGACATCTTCGATCCTCCCTATTTTTATTAATAAAATTCTTATTATAATGATAAATATTTAAAAAAATTAATTAATCATAATTAGAAAATTTATTATATTCATATTTTCAGTATAATTATTCTTCATATTATATGATATAATAATATATAATATACTTCAACTTTATTTAGATTTTTATATATTGTATTTAAATATTTTTATGGTAGCTCTTAAGAAGTAATCAAAATATACAATTAATTTATATTATAATAATATTTTAGAAATTTATATAAAATTTATTTATTAATTTATAATATTTTTATATATAACACTACTTTTTTATAAATATTAAATATACAGTTCTAAGAAGTAATACTACTTTGGTAATAAATAATACTTATATTTTTGTAAATATATCCTAAAGAAATAATAAAAGAAAAAATCATAATATAATATATTATAATCTAATAATTTAATAACAAAAAAAGTATAGAACATACTTTAAGATTATATTAATTTTTACAATCACTAAATTAAAAAAAAATCTATAGGATGGTAAGTATAACATGTCAATGACAATGTCAGAAAAAATATTAGCAAAAGCTTCAAATAATCAAAAAGTAGAAGCAGGCGAAATCGTTATGGCAGATATAGACACAGCCATGGTACACGATTTAACCGGACCATTAACATTACAAGCTCTTGAAGAAATAAATACTGATAAAGTATGGGATCCATCAAAAATTGTAATCCCATTTGATCATCAAGTACCTGCAGATACATTAGAAGCTGCAAAAAATCATCAAATTCTAAGAGAATTTGTTAAAGAACAAGGAATTGAAAACTTCTATGATGTATATGAAGGAGTATGTCATCAAGTATTACCTGAAAAAGGACATGTTCTACCAGGAACAATAGTAGTGGGAAGTGATTCACACACATGTACTCATGGTGCATTAGGAGCATTTTCAACAGGAATTGGATCAACAGATATGGCAATGGTATTTGCAACAGGACAATTATGGTTCAAAGTACCAGAAACAATCCAATTTAACATAACTGGAGACTTAAAAGAAAATGTAACAAGTAAAGACATTATCCTAAACATCATAGGACAAGTAGGACAAGATGGAGCAAGATACAAAGCAGCAGAATATGCTGGAGAAACCATAAGAAACATGGAAATGTCTGACAGAATGGTTCTAAGTAACATGGCAATAGAAATGGGAGCAAAAACTGGACTTATAGAACCAGATAAAATAACAGAAAACTACCTCCAAAATAGAACAACAAAACCATACACAGAATTCAAAACAGATAAAGACGCAGCAAGTCTTGAAGTTATAGACATAGATGTTACAGATCTTGAAGCACAAGTTGCTTGTCCAAACTATGTAGATAATGTAAAACCTGCAAGTGAAGTAGAAGATGTTGAAATAGATCAAGTATTCATAGGATCATGTACTAACGGAAGATTAAAAGACTTACAACAAGCAGCAAAAATCCTCAAAGGAAAACAAATTAAAAAAGGAGTAAGAACATTAGTAATCCCAGCATCAAGAACAATCTACCAAGAAGCATTAGATCAAGGATTAATTGATATCTTTGTTAAAGCAGGAGCATTAGTATGTAACCCTTGTTGTGGACCATGTCTAGGAGGACACGTAGGACTCATTGGTGATGGAGAAGTAAGTCTATCAACATCAAACCGTAACTTCAAAGGAAGACAAGGAAGTCCAGAAGGAAAAGTATATTTAAGTTCACCAATTGTAGCAGCAGAAAGTGCACTTACAGGACACATAACAGCACCTGAAAAAAACTAGATTCATAAAAAAAGGAGTAAGATAAAATGGAAAAAATTATTGAAGGAAGAGTTTTAAAACTAGGTGACGATATAGACACAGATAGTATACTTCCAGGTAGATACTTAACACTTAGTAAACCAGAAGATCTAGGAAAACACGTTATGGAAGGATATGATTTAAACTACAAAGAAAAAATCCAAGAAGGTGACGTAATAGTTGCTGGATCAAACTTTGGATGTGGATCTTCACGTGAACATGCACCAATTGCATTAAAAGCAGCAGGAATTAAAGCAGTAGTTGCAAAATCATTTGCAAGAATTTTCTACAGAAATGCTATAAACATAGGATTAACACTTGTTGAAGCACCAAATGGTCCTGATGAAATTAGTGAAGAAGATATTGTAAAATTAGATCTTGAAGAAGGAACAGTAGAAGATAAAACAAGTGACAAACAATACACAGCTTCAAAACTTCCAGAATTTATGTTTGAAATTCTTGAAAACGATGGATTAATAAATTACCTTAACAGGACAAGATTTAACGAATAAGGAGAAAAATAATATGTATAATATAGCAGTAATTCCAGGAGACGGAATAGGTTCAGAAGTAGTAGAAGCAGCAATTACAGTTCTTAATAAACTTCCAATTGAATTTAACTACACCTATGCTGAAGCTGGAGATAAATGTAATGAAGAAAAAGGAGTACCACTTCCTGAAGAAACAATTGAAATTGCAAAAAATTCAGATGCAGTACTCTTTGGAGCAGCAGGAGAAACAGCAGCAGATGTTATTGTAAGACTTAGAAGAGAACTTGAAACATTTGTAAATCTCAGACCAGTAAAATCAGTACAACCTGATAAATATGGTGATATTGACTTTATGATCGTACGTGAAAACACTGAAGATTTATACATTGGTGATGAAGAAGAAACACCAGAAGGTGCTATTGCTCGTAAAAAAATAACTAAAAAAGCTTCAGAAAAAATATCAGAATATGCATTTAAATATGCAAAAGATACAAAACGTAGCAAAGTAACAGCAGTACACAAAGCAAATGTTCTTAAATTATCTGATGGATTATTCAAAGATACCTTCTATGAAGTTGCAGAAAAATATCCTGAAATTGAATCAAATGATTTCTATGTTGATGCAACAGCAATGTATCTTATAACAAATCCTTTAGACTTTGAAGTTATTGTTACTGGAAATTTATATGGAGATATATTATCTGATGAAGGAGCAGGACTTGTTGGAGGTCTTGGAATGATCCCATCAGCAAACATTGGTGATGAAAATGGTTTATTTGAACCAGTACATGGATCAGCACCAGATATTGCAGGACAAGGAATTGCAAATCCAACTGCAACAATATTATCTGCATGCATGATGCTTGACTACTTAGGAGAATCAGAACATGCACGCCATATAGAAGAAGTATTAATTAATATTATTCAAGAAGGAGTTAATGTAACACCTGATCTTGGTGGAGATAAATCAACCCAAGAAATGGCAGAATATATTGCAAGTAAAATATAAGAAAAAAATCACTTTTTCTATTTTTTTACTTTAAAACTTAATATATATAATAAATTAATATATTAAACAATAAAAATAGATTATCACTAAAATTTACATAGATTTAAACAATTAACAACGGAGAGATAAACATGGATATAGCAAAAGCAGCAGCATTATTTATTATATTTATCATGGTAGTAAGCTCAGTTTCAGCTTTCGTATTATACTTAGTATAAACAATATACAATAGAAATAATTTAAAAAAAAATAAGAGGAGATATTAAATGATTAAGATAGGAGCAGTAGTTGCTGAATTTAATTTTGATATAACAAGTATGATGTTAGAACTTGCAAAAGAACATGCAAAATTCTTAGACGCAGAAATTACTGAAATAATTGCAGTACCTGGTGTATACGATATGCCTATTGCAATAAAAAAATTATTAGATGATGGAAATGTTGATGCAGTTATCACATTAGGTGCAGTTATCGAAGGAGATACTGAACATGATGAAATAGTAGTTCAACATGCAGCACGTAAAATTACAGATCTTTCATTAGAATATAACAAACCTGTAACTCTTGGAATATCCGGACCAGGTATGACTAGACTTGAAGCTCATAAGAGAGTAGAATACGGAAAACGTGCAGTAGAAGCTGCTGTAAAACTTGTAAAAAGACTTGCATAGATAGAATATGACTAAAACTCACCTTCTACTATTTTTTTCTAAATAAAACATTAATTAATTATAAAATAAAAGGAAATTTGGAAATATGGAAATTTTAACACCTTCTCAATTAAAAGAAAAATATGATGATGCTTGGATAACACCATATCATGAAATCATAACTATTACTGATGATGAAGAAGAAGAAATTGAATTAATTGAATATCATCCATGTCCTATTGGATCAGATTGGATGATTACCCAGTATAAAAGAACAAGTCCTCTAATTATAGATGCTAAACGTGATGGAAATAAACATACATATAATGTTAAAAAAGGTAAAATTGATTTAGAATTAAAACCTAGTTTTCAAGCAGCAGGAATTAGTGAAGCTATAATTGATGGTGATGAAATTAAAATCGTACATGCAGGTCTTGCTGGTGCTGGTGTTGGTGCTGCTTTTTGTCGTGGAAAAGCAGATGGTGTAAAAAGAGTTGAAATTTATGAGAAAGGTGGCGGATCTAAAGTAGGTAAAGCTGCTGTTGTAACTCCTAAATATAAAAAAGTTATTATAGGTCTTGATGATACAGACATTCCTACTGAAGGTGCTACATGGACTCTTGCAAACAACGTTGCTAATGAAATCCAAAATGAAAAGGGTTACAGATATCTTGAACATATTACTTGTCAATTATATCCAAACAATCCTAATAAGACTAAAAATTGTGTTTCTATAATTCTTGTTTTTGCTGTTCGTGAAGATCAAGAAGAGGATTTAATTAGCTCTCTTAAAGATAAACTTAAAAATAAGACTTTATCTGATAATACCGCATTTGTTGTTTATAATAAATTAAGTATTCCAGAAGCTGTTCAAAAATATGGTGTTGAAGCTAAAAAATCAATGAAATCATTTGAAGAAGCTGAGAAAATTGCTAAAGAAAATGGTATAAGAATTGAATATGTTACTGGAAAAGCAGGAATTATCGGAGCTTTAGCTGCAATTGGATTATATAATAATCCTGAAGAATATGCAAAAGTATATGATGAATAATATTTATATACTACTCACCACCTTTTATTCATATTTTATTACTAATTTTTCCCATTCAGGATGTATTGCTATAAATTCTCGTACCATATAAGGAAATCCTCTTATTTTTATATTGAAAAAATAGTCATCAAAACTTTTTGCTGCTATCATATTTGATACATAAAAGTCATTTAATTTGTTTTCATTTTCTTGTTTGAAAAATGGTACTACTGGAATACATTCTTGAGGAGTATTTAATTGATATTCTACTAATTCTTCTTCAATTTCTTCAAAATAAGTTATGTTAAATATTACTCCTTGAAAGGATTGTTCTTGTATAGACATAATATTCCTCTAAAGTTTTTTATAAAAAAAAGTTAATGGAGGTTATTTAGTAAAACTTTAGTCTTCAAGTGTTTTACTTACTCTTTGATAGTCTTCTATATTATGGAATGATTTTGTTGCATCAATTCCTACTTTTGTTGTTGTTCCATCAATTTGTGCTACAGGATCTAATGATGAACCTCTTGCTTTTGGTATGATTATTATATCATCATCACCTTTTACTCTTGTTGCAATAGCATATTCTACATCAACAGGATCAAATATATTAATATCTTCATCCACTATAACACAATGTTTTAGTGATGGGTGTGCAGATAATGCAGCCATAAGTACATTTTTTGCATCCCCTTCTGTTTGTTTTTTAATTGACACTACTGCATGTAGCCAACAACATCCACCTTCTGTAAGAACAACATTTTGTACTGTTGGAAGAGTATTTTTTACACTATTATATATACGAGGTTCTTGTGGAAGACCTTGTAAAAGTTTATGTTCATTTCCTGCAGGAAGAATTGCATGATAATATGGATTATCCTTATAATGCATTTTTGATAATTTAATAATTGGTTCATCTCTTATTTTATCATAAGTATCAGTTAAATCAACAAATGGTCCTTCACTTTTACGTTCATTTGGTAATATTTTACCTTCAAGTAATATTTCACATTCAGGAGCTTCAATATCAACGTCTTCACATTTAACAAGAGTTAATTCACCATTTTTAAATGTGTTTGCTACTTCTAATTCATTATCTACAATAGAAATACTTGTTGTACTAGCAAGTAATGTTGAAGGATTTAAACCTATAGCAATAGCTACTTCCAATGGTTGACCTAATTCTTCAGCTTTCTTATAATATGTATATAAGTTTCTTGGAACAATTCTTATACCAAGTTCATCATCACTATTTACAAGCATTCTATGAATAGAAGCATTTGTTTGTTTTGTAACTGGATCTTTTGCAATAACTACTCCTGCTGTTATATATTTACCTTTATCTTCAGGATAATGTTTAAGAATTGGTATTTTTGATAAATCTGCATCTTCATTATTAGAATATACTTCATCAAAATTCTTAATATTACTAATTTTTGTTGGATTATTTGTTGCATTGATAATCTCAGATGTTAAATTATCAACAGTTGTATCAATTGAATTTGCAATTTTTTCTCTTGTATTACATACACCTGATATAATATTCATATCAGATCCTTTAATATTAGTAAAAACTAATGTATCATTTGGATATTTTTTTAATATCTTTGTTACTTCATATTCAGTTGACAACTCTTCATCAATTTCTATTATATTATCATTTAATTCATCTAATAAACGAGACATAATCTTCATTTCCTTTAACTAATTCTATTCATAATAAATATTTCTATGTAATGTATTTGTAAATGCAAGTAATGCTTTTTTAATATCATCATCATATATTGATAAAATTCTAGCTGCAAATAATGCTGCATTTTCTCCAGCATCAATACCCATCGTTGCAACAGGGACACCAGGAGGCATTTCAACCATAGTAACTAAAGAATCTAAACCTAAAAGACCAGTACTACATGGAACTCCAATAACAGGTTTTGTTGTATGAGATACGATAGCTCCTGACAATACTGTAGAAAGACCAGAAACTACAATATATAATTCAACTTGACTATCAACATCATTCATATATTTTTCAAGTTTATCTGGAGTTCTTGTAGCAGAAATAACTTTATATTGGCTTGAAATATTTAATGTATCAAGAGTTTGAGTTATTTTATGTACAGTTTCCATATTTGAATAATTACCAGAAACAATTAAAACACGAGTATCTTCTGGAATATCTAATGTTTTATCAACAACTTCTCCTTTGTGTTCACTACGTTTAGTTCTAGTATAATGTTCTCCTGCAATCTTTTCAATTACTTCTTTTTCTGCTAATTCCATCTTATCATCATATGATTCTCTGTGTGAAATTAATTTATTTCTAATTTCTTCATCATTACATGCTATTATTTGACAAGCAAGCCATGCAGCATTATCTCCTCTACCAATACCCATCGTTGCAACAGGTGTTCCAAGTTGCATTTCAGTAGAAGATAATAAAGCATCAAAACCTCCAAGACTACCATTAACAGGTACTGCTATAACAGGTTTTGTAGTGTATGAAGCCATCACTCCTGGAAGATGTGCAGCCAATCCTGCTATTCCTATAAATACTTCTACCTCATCACTACAATTGAGCATGATATCCTTTATTCGACCATGAGTTCTATGAGCTGATGCTACTCTAAGATCATAATCTACTTTCATATCTTCAAGTACTTTAACTGTTTTTTCTGCAATTTTATAATCAGATCCACTACCTAATATTATCATAACTTTGGCTTGACTAATATAAAAGCCCCCTTTTAAAAACTAAATATTAATATATTAATATAGCTACTTCTACTTTTAAATTTTTTATTGAAAAAAATAATTTATATTATAATTAATATATTTTATTAATAATAAATTTATTTTTAAATAAATTAAAAATAGAAAAAAAGGGAGATTACATGTTAAATTTAGTACCAGAAATACTATTGATCATTATAGTATCATTATACATTCTTGGATTTCCAAAGAAATCTAAAAGACATAGTAGTGTATCAGTAGTTATTCCTGCATTTAATGAAGAAAAATCAATAAAACATGTAATTGATGTTGTTAAAGAAGTTGAAAAGATAACACAAATTATAGTTGTAGATGATGGATCAACAGATAACACATACAAGATAGCTTCAAAAGAAGATATTATAACAATAAAGCATAGAACCAACAAAGGAAAAGGTTCTGCTATGAATACAGGTCTTAAAAGAGTTACAAATGATGTAGTACTTTTTTTAGATGCGGATCTTAGTGAAATAACAAAAGAACAAGTAGAAATAATTATTAACCCAATACTTGAAGGAAAAGCAGATATTACAAAAACAAAATTTAAAAGAGATTCAGGAAGGGTAACAGAACTTACCGCAAAACCATTATTACAATTTTTCTTTCCTGAACTGAGTTTTGAACAACCATTAAGTGGACAATTTGCTGCAGTGAAAAGTTTCCTTGATAACATTGATTTAGAACATGATTATGGAGTAGATATAGGAATAATTTTAGATGCTGAAGCACAAGGAATGAATATACAAGAAGTTGATATTGGAAGTATTGTTCATGAACATTCAACATTACAAGAATTAAATCTTATGGCAAATGAAGTTGTAAGAACAATTGTTGATCGTGCAATACATTATGGACGACTTACAATGGTTGATGATCTTGGAAATTCTATAAGAATGGAAATTATGGGATTATCTCTCATAACATTTGGAATTTTTGGGATATTTTTCATAAAATTTTTAAATCCAATAATCTCAGGAATAATTATACTAATAGGACTAATTATTTCAATATACCATATATTTAAAATTATACGAATGTCACTGAGAGTATACCAACAAAGTAAATTATCATCAAAACAGATGTTAAAAGTTTTCATGGAAACACATTTTCCTGTGGTAATTGCAGTAATCATACTTCTTGCTCTTACAATATCACTTTTAGGATCTGTGAGTATCACATCAAATCAAATATCAATAGAACCTGCTAGTAAAAACTTAGTTATATTTACATCACCAAATTCACATCAAAGTGTAGATGTTCGTGGACCATATACAGTGGGAAATGCTCTTGAAAATGAAGAGAATCTAATAAGACTGCCTAACTCGGCACTAAATACATTACAAGCCCAATATGGAGATAAAATTTATATTGATGAAAAATCCTATCAGTTAGAACAGTCGGTAAATAATGAAAATGATCTTATAAGAATACCTGAAGATGCAAGAGAAGTACTTAAATTATCTCCAGATGATGTTATTCGTGACTCAGATCTTAGAGAATTATTTGAAGATACATATATCTTAAAAAATATAAACTCACTAAATGATGAAATAAATAATACAACAGTCGATCTTAATACAACAAACTTTACTGTTGGAACGAAAATAGTAAAACAAGCAAGTCCTGAGAAAATATTAACCGTGCTTGTAAATAATACAGTTGTAGGTAAAGCAGCAGGAATTGTTACTAATGATTCATATTCTATCTATGTAAATGGAAATTACGAAGACACAATTGAATTAAACACAACATCTGATGGAATTATATATAATGGAACATATAATACTTCAAAAATAGAAGTAAAACTAGAAGATACTGATGTTAATTCAACATCAATTTTTGCAAATGATGAATCATATGTAAAATTCTTAAATATACATATAAATAATAACACAACATAAAGAGAAAAAAAATATTTTCTCTTTTTATTAATTTCTTATTTTAAAACTAATTATACTAAATTTCTATATTTCATATGAATTTTCTTTATTTAATAAAATAAATTCACATATTTATTAAAAATAATAATAACATAACATCCATTTCATGAAAAAATAAATATTCTTAAACTATTTATAGAAAAAATAAAACTTAAATTATAAATTAATAATCTTTATTTAATATAAAAAAAATAAAATTATATAATAATAAATAATTTTTATAATTAATTTATTAAAATTAATAAAAATAAGATATAAACAGAGTGATCCAAATGAACAAAACCATAGGAATGATACTTTGCGGTGGATTTGGAAAAAGGTTACGTCCTGTAACTGAGACTATTCCAAAACCATTAGTTGAACTAAAAGAAGATTACACCATACTAGATAAACAAATATTTGACTTTAAAAGTGCAGGAATTAAGAAAGTTATTTTATTAACAGGATTTCTTGGAGAAAAAATTGAAGAACGTTATGGTGATAACTACATGGGTGTAGAAGTCGAATACGTTAGAGAAGAACAACCTCTAGGAACATTAAATGCTATTAGACTTGGAATGGAACACATGGATGATGATACTCAATGCGTAATAAGAAATGGTGATGTTGTTGCTGATTTAAGTATCAAAAAAATGGTTGAACAAGGAGAAAAATCACCTTTTGACTTTTCAATATTTGTAACTCAAATGGTTTCACCATATGGAATTGTTGACCTTAGTGGTGACAAAATTATATCATTTAAAGAAAAACCAGTACTTGACTACTACATTAATGGAGGAATCTATTTCTCTAAAGGAAAATTAGATTTCGGATCTTATAAAACTGGAGATATTGAAAAAACAATATTCCCTGAACTTGCTAAAGAGAAAAAACTTGGATACTACAAAGAAAATGGTTTATTCTGGATGGCAGTAGATACAAACAAAGAATTAGGACAAGTACAAAACGAATATAAAAACAGAGAAGATAAACCATGGGGTTATGAAAAAGTTCTTATATACACAGAAAAATATCTTACTAAAGAATTATTCTTAAAAGAAGGATACCAAACAAGTTTCCACTACCACCCAAACAAAGATGAAACAATGTATATTGTAAGTGGTAGAGGATATATTGAATTTGAAGATAAAAAAGAATACTTCAGTGCAAAAGATACTGTAAGAATTGAACCAAAAACACCACACACTATTGTAGCTCTTGAAAATACTGTATTACATGAAGTATCTACACCTGATCTTGATGATACTGTAAGAATTGAAGACTTCTATGATTCACAAACACCTAGTGGTAAACGATAAAAAAAAATTCAATTTTTACCTTTTTTACTTTTTTTAATAGAATATTAATTTTAATTATTATTTTTTCATGGAGTGTGTTTATATTAATAATATAGTAATTATGGACTACGGTAGTGGAAATATTCGTAGTATTTATAATGGATTTAAACGTATTGGTACAGAAGTTACTGTTTCTTCAGATAAAAATGTTCTAAAAGATGCTGATGCTTTAATACTTCCAGGAGTAGGTGCTTTTGGAGCTGTAATGAATAACCTTATAAATTATAAAGACATTGTTCTTTCACATATTGATGAAGATAAACCTTTACTTGGAATTTGTTTAGGCTTACACATGTTATTTTCAAGTAGTGAAGAAAGTCCTAATGTTGAAGGATTAGATATTTTCAAAGGTAGCGCTAAACGTTTTAATTTATCTGATGAATATAAAATTCCCCATATGGGTTGGAATAGGATAACTATTAATTCAACAAAATCAAATAATACTAATTTACTAGATGAAGCTGATTCTGAGTACATGTATTTTGTACATTCTTATTATATAGAACCAGAAGATAAAGATATCATTACTGCATTTACTAATTATGGTATGAATGTTCCTGTTGCAATTGGTAAAGATAATATTCATGCACTTCAATTCCATCCTGAAAAAAGTGGAGCTGCAGGACTTAATATTTTAAAAAGATTTGTTAATCAAATTGAATAATAATTAATCTCCATTCTTATTTTTTTAAGCTTATTTTAATAATGTGTTTTAATATAATAGTAATAATTATGTATTGATTAAGATAAAAATAATCATACAATTTTATTTTAAAGTATTACTATAGTGATTATGATGGACATAGAAGAATTTGTAAAAACCAATATCAGAAATCAAAAAGATAAAAATAAGATTATAGAAGAACTTACATCTATATTTCAATATTACAAAAAAATAGATAAATCTAAAGCTAAACTTCTTAGTGAAACTGTATATGATGAAATTATAACTACAGAAAACATAAATCATGAAGATATTGAAGATCTCATAACATATACTAAAACTGATATACATATGGGAGAATTTGGAGTGGGTTCTCGTGGACAAGGAGACTTCTATGTTCATAGTAAAATAGCTCAAATAATTAAAAATACAGAATCTGAATCAATTATCAACCCTACAGCACAAGATGATGGTGGAGTTGTAAAAGTAGATGATACCTATTATATTACAACCGCAATTGATGGAATCCATTCCCGTCTTAGTGACTATCCTTTTCTTGCAGGATTTCATACAGCACGTGCAACATTAAGAGATGTTTGTGTTATGGGTGCAAATCCAGTAGCTCTTATTAGTGATATTCATCTTTCAGACGATGGAGATATTGGAAAAATTTTAGATTATACTGCAGGAATATGTGCTGTAAGTGAACTTACCGGTGTTCCTCTTGTTTCTGGAAGTACACTTCGTGTTGGTGGAGATATGGTTCTAGGTAATCGTCTTGTTGGAGCTGTAGGTGCTGTTGGAAGTTCAAATATTATTCCAAAGGCTAGAAGTGAAGCAAAAAAAGATGATGTTATCATAATGACTGAAGGATCTGGTGGAGGTACTATCTCAACAACTGCAATATATAATAATTATCCATCAGTAATTAAAGAAACTATGAATGTTCAATTTGTAAAGGCAGCAAAAATACTTAATGAATATGAAAAACAAGAAGATATACATGCAATGACTGATATTACCAATGGTGGAATTAATGGTGATGCAAATGAAATTAATAAAACAACAGGTCTTGGTATACATTTATATGATAAAAAAATAACACAACTTGTTAATCCTGCAGTATTATCAATGTTAAATGATTTAGATATAGATCCATTAGGTGTTTCTATTGATTCCTTGATGATTATTTTATCCTCCGAGTCAGCAGATGAAGTTATAAAATTACTTGAAAAAAATAATATTAAAGCAGGAATTATTGGTCATATAACAGATAGTGGTAAAACATATATTGAAGATGAAGAAAATAAGTGTAAACTACTTGAACCAAAATTTAGAGAAGCTGCATATACTCCAATTAAAAAAATTGTTGAATCTGTAATTGAGAATGATTTTGATAAAAATAGTAAAATTATTGATAAAGCTACAAATGAAGCTATTAGTAAGAAAAATAGAATTGTAGACTGGATTAATAATAGATATGAATGAAAAAGGAAATTTTTTAATATATGATGCAATTTTTGCTATTATAATAGTTAGTATTGTTATATCTTTTGGAGTAATTATTCTTGAAGATTCAACTAACAAATATAATAGTAATAATTATAAAAAACCTGAAGATATGCTTAATTTATTAGAAGATACTCACTACAATAATGACTATATTCTTAATTCTTTAAGTTATGAATTAGATGATAATATAACATCTTCTAATACTTTAAACATGATTGATGAAATAATTAGAAGTTATGATAATTTGAATTATACATTTTGTGATATTACAAATAAAACAATTATTTTAATTGATAAACATGATTTGAAATATAAAGAAATTTTTTCTGCACGAAAAATAGTAAATAATCATGTTTTTGAACTTAAATATTATAAATAAAGTTTCATTTCATTATTATTTTTTTTAAAAAATATATAAAAATATAAATAGTATTAACAACAAACAATTATATAATAAATAACTTATTTTATAATAAAAATTTTAAATATTATATTAAACAAATATATTAATATTAAGGTGATGAAGTTCCACCTATTTAACTGCCAGTAATTACTGGATGATGACTTCTACTAATTTAAAGAATAAATCATTGAATATTCTTAAAAGAGTGTGAATCATCAAAAGTAGTTTAGTTTACTTATTTTATAGAAATTCTTTGATTTATTACTTATATACAAGGAGAAATTAAAGAAATGATATGTGATTATTATCCACTTATTCTTGCAATAACAATAGTTCTTGCTAGTATGATTTCAATAAAATGGGGAATTTCTGTTTCTATTGTTGAAATTATTCTCGGAATCATAATTGGAAATTTAGGATTATTACAAGCTGAAAATTGGATGTTATATATTGCAAGTATCGGAGGAATGATTTTAACATTTCTTGCAGGTACTGAAATTGAAATTGACATTATGAAAAAGAATTTAAAAGAATGTATACTCATAGGAATATGTTCATTTACTTTACCATTTTTATTAGTATTTTTGTTATGTAAATTTATTCTGTTATGGCCTATTAGTTCAGCATTACTTGTTGCAACAGCATTATCTGAAACATCAATTGCAATAGTATATTCAATTATTATTAATAGAAATTTATCAGGAAAAACAATGGGAACTATCCTAATGGGATCTACATTTATAACAAACTGTTTTACAGCATTAGCATTGAGTATTTTATTTATGAAAATAGATGTAAATACATTAATATTTGTTATTATTTCAATAATAATCCTAATTCTTGCTTATAAATACTCTGATTACTTATTTGAAAGTAAAGTATTTAGTATGAAAAATAATGAATTAGAACTTAAATATATCTTCTTATTAATTATTACTTTTATATTCTTTGCAAATTTAGGTGGAGGACAAGCATTACTCCCGGTATTTATACTTGGAGCTTTAATGTCAAAACAATTTAATCATGAAAATAAGAATGATATGTTAAAAAGACTACAAACAGTAGCATTTACAGTTATTACCCCAATATTCTTTATTGTTGGAGGTACAAAAGTTTCATTAAATATAATTATTACATCAATTGGAATATTTTTATTAATATTTGCTATTCGACAAATTGGAAAGTTTATTGGAATTTATCCAGTTGTTAAAAAAAGTTTAAATAAAAACCATACATTTACTACAATGATTTTAAGTACAGGCCTAACTTTTGGACTTGTAGCAGCATTATATGGTCTTAATAATAATATTATCTCTGGAAATATCTATAGTATTCTAACAGGTGTTCTAGTTTTAAGTGCTATTTTACCTAGTTTAATTGGAGAGAAATTCTATATACCAACACAAGAAGATTAAAAAATTTATATTCTTTATTCTTTTTTTGGTTTTGTCCTATGTCCTTTTTTTCTTATTACTTCTTTTATAATATATTTCATAGGAGTTCTTTTTCCATAAGCTTTAGTATTTCCCTTTTTAATTTCATTAAGTATATCATCAACACTATTTGATTCAGGAATCTCAGTAAAACAACACCCAATTCCTTGAGGAAAATGTGCATCACTTGCACCTATTTCTGGAATATTATGTTTTTGTGAATTTTTTTTACTTAAACTATTAGACACACCAAAAATAAATCTTGAATTTTTAGTTTCCATAGCATCAATATCCAAATCAATTACTCTATGACCTATCCCACTTCTATAATAACAGTATGGATGAGCTGCAATTGCTATTGCACCATTATCATGAATTTGATCGATTGTTTCCTCAGGAGTTTGTAACGGTTTTATATATTCTGTTATACCTAATGCTACGATGTGTCCTTCAGTTGTACTTACCTCTTCTGCTGGAATTACTATTAATCCTTCATGATCTACTTTTTTTATTGCCTCTATTGCTCCTATTTCATCATGATCTGATATTGCAATTGCTTTTAGATTTTCTTTTTTACTGTATTTTACTATATCTTCAAGTGACATTATAGAATCTTTAGAATATTTACTATGAATATGAGTGTCTATTTTCATTTTTATCATTCTTCCATGAGTTATAACTTCATTATTAAATATTTTTGTAGTCAAGAAGTATATAATTAAAGTTAAATTTCATAATTATTTCTATAAGATTTATTTTTATTTAAAGATACTTATCCGCATAATATAATAACTAAAAATATTATAATATAATAATATAGAGAAAAACTTTTTTTCAAAAAAAATGTTTTTTAAATATAACCTAATCTGATAATCGAACTATAAACATTAGAAGTTAATGGAGAATATATTATATGTATGAAATAGGAGAAGCTTTAATAGGAGACGGACCAGAACTCGCACATATTGATTTAGTAATTGGTGACAAAAAAGGTCCAGTTGGAACTGCATTTGCAAACAATATGGCAAGGATGTCTGTAGGACACACACCTTTACTTGCTGTAATTAGACCAAACTTAGCAACAAAACCTGCAACACTTATTGTACCTAAAGTTACAGTACAAAACTTAGATGATGCAAGTAAAATATTTGGTCCAGCTCAAACAGCTGTTGGAAGAGCAGTTGCTGATGCTGTAGAAGAAGGAATTATACCTAAAGATATTGTTGAAGATATTGTATTAATGGTAAATGTATTTATTGATCCTTCTGCTGAAGATTACCGTAAAATATACCAATACAACTATGGTGCAACCAAACTTGCAATTAAACGTGCATTAGATAAATATCCATCAGTAGATAAAGTATTGGCTGAAAAAGACAGAGGAACACATCCAATTATGGGATTCAAAGCTATGAAATTATGGAACCCTCCTTACTTACAAGTTGCTTTAGATCTTGATAATGAAGACAAAATGCGCAGCATTATCCAAGCATTACCAAAACGTGAAAGAATTCTTATTGAAGCAGGTACACCACTTGTTAAAAAATTCGGTGTAGAAATCATTAGTAAAATAAGAGAAGAAAGACCTGGAGCTTTCATTATTGCAGATCTTAAAACATTAGATGTTGGTAGAGTAGAAGTTAAAATGGCAGCAGATGAAACTGCTGATGCAGTTGCTATATCTGGTCTTGGAACAAATGAATCTATTGAGAAAGCTATCCATGAATGTTCAAAACAAGGTATATACTCAATACTTGATATGATGAATGTATCTGACATTCCTGAAAAACTTGATCAACTTAAATTAAAACCAAATATAGTATTATTACACAGAAACATTGACTCTGAAACTATGAGAGATAATGATAACGAACAACAATCCGAATGGGGTAACATTAACGAAATCAAATCTAAACTTGGTGAAAGAGGTTTAATTGCTGTTGCTGGTGGAGTAACTCCTGAAAAAGTAACAACCGCATTAGGTAACGGTGCTGACATTATTATTGCAGGTAGATACATTATCGGATCTTCTGATGTAAGAAGAGCTGCAGAAGACTTCCTCTACTACATGCCTCAAGATTCAGATACAATGAGATTAGCATTAGACGAAGACGAAAAAATATAAGTTAGATATTTTTATCTAATTTTATTTCTTTTTTTAAAAAAAAATTATTTTATTATTTTCATATTTTTGATTATTTTTATACTCTTAATTAATTATAAGTTATAAGTTTTTAGTTATAAAATAATAAGTTTTAAGAAATAAGTTATAAAGTTAAAAGAAATAACTTTAAAAGTTATAAAGTATAACTTAATAAGATTTTATAAATAAGTTATAAAATTAATAGATATAAGTTATATGTTTAAAAGATATAAGTTATAACTTAATAAGTTTTAATAAATAAGTCAGATAATAAATAAAAAAAAACAAGTAAATACTATAAAAATACAATAAACATAGTTTATTAAAAAAAATGAAGAGTTTAAAGTTTATCGAAACTTTTATTGTTTAAAGAACATCTATACTCTTTTTTAACAACACCATTTTTAAAACAAATACCCTCATTTTCTAAAATAAGTTTCTTATAAGAACCATCATTTGTTCCAGCATATCCTCCAACAGTCCAGTCTGAAAGAACTGTTCTATGACATGGAATTAATAATGGAAATGGATTTGTTGATAATACATTAGCTACGGGACGAGCACTGTTTTTCTTACCAATCATTTCTGATAATCCCTTATATGTTATTACTTTTTTATGAGGAATTTCATTCTGTTTTAATAAAACAGTCTTTTGAAAATCAGTAAGTTCTGAAAAATCTAATCGATCAAGATCAAATTTAATATTTTTACCCATAACTACTCTTTTTAGTCTAAATACTAAATCTAAAATATAATCACTAGGATTTTCTTCATAAATAAGACCATGATAATTCATATTTGAATAATTATATTTTCCTGTTTTAACATCAGATAAAACTACTTGTTTTATAACTTCAGTTTTACCATCCCATATTAATGCGATCTCACCTATTAATGAGTTAAAAACCATATATCTAAGTGAACTCACAATATCACCCCTAAAACATATAATATTTTATAAAATAAAATATAAAAATATATTTTTAATTTATTAAATAAAAATTAATGAAAAACATTGTTTAAAAAAAAGATTATTTAAATGTAAAGATAATTAAATATAAAAAAATGGAGTAAACTAAAATGTTAAGTGAAATATTAGCATTAGTTATATTATTTTTAATAGTAATTCTTGTAATAAAATTCATTTTTGAACATGGAAGCACTATTTTAAAAATTATTATGCATCTTTTAGCAGGATGGATACTTCTTATTCTTGTGGATATTCTACCAGGAATTGATGTCCCAATTAATCTACTTACAATTATAATAGCAGGATTTGGAGGAGTTCTTGGTACATTTATACTCGTATTACTTTCAATACTTATCTAAAAAAAAAGTTATAAAAGTTTGATAATATCATTAATTCGATAATTATCCCCATACTCTTTTAAAGCTTGATCTGCAGCAGAACCTATTATAAATGAAGCAATGTATGCTGCTTCAAATAAATTATTTTTAGATGCAATTGCAGCTGTTATACCTGCAAGTAGATCACCTGTACCACCAATGGTCATACCTACATTTCCCGTTTGATTTAATTTATAATCATTAGGTGATGTTATAATATCAATAACTCCTTTTAATAAAATTGTTATATTATATTTTTTTGATAAATCAAGAAGTAGATTAATTTTTTCATCAAAATCTCCAGGTAGACTAATATCAAAGAATTGTTTAAATTCATAAGCATGTGGAGTTAATATTATATTTCCATTAGTAATATTTTCTTTATCAACTAATTTTAATGCATCAGCATCAATAATTACAGGTTTTTTAGTATTTTTAACTATTGTATTGAATAATTCTCCTGTTTTACTATCAAGACCTGCACCTGAACCTATTAAAATAGAATCTACTTTGTCAATTAATGATTCAATTACATCATACCCATCCATTGTTAAAATATCTCCAGGTATTGATTTAACAATAAATTCAGGACTATATTGTTTTATAATATTTGATGATGATTCAGGAGCTACAATATATACTAAATCAACATGTTGTTTAAGACAACCTTCTGCAGCAAAGATGACAGCTCCAATATAATCAGGATTTGAACCTATTATTAGTACAGCTCCATTCTCTCCTTTATGTGAATTTTTAGATGGTTTTTTTAATTTAAGTAAATCACCACTACCAGTATATAATTCTGATACTTTTGGTATCCCAATATCAAGTACTTCAATATTTCCAACATATGTTTTTTGAGCTTTAATAAGTCCTGTTTTTGCCTTATGTAATGTTAATGTTGTATGAGGTACTACTGTTTTATCTTCAATTATACCTTTTTCTGGATCTAATCCTGATGGAATATCGACAGATAAAACTATTGCAGGTGAATAATTTATATTATCAATAGCTCCAGATACTGGTTGTCTGAGTTTTCCTTTAACACCAGTTCCAAGTATTGCATCAACAATTATATCACTATTATCTGGTTTAAGTTGTGTTGAGTCTGTTATTTTTGATATTTTCAAATTTTTATCTGTCTTATTTATTATATCAATAGATTTCCAATTAGTTATTGCATCTTTATTTTTAATATTTTCAGGTTTTGATAATAAGATTAGATGTACATAGTAACCATAGTTTAATAAATGTCTTGCTATTACAAAACCATCCCCACCATTTCCTCCAGTTCCTGAGTATATTGATACTTTCTTTTTAGATGGATAATTCTCAACAATATATTTAGCAATACTTGATCCAGCATTTTCCATTAATACTAATGTTGGAATGTTATTATATTGTGTATTTTGATCTACAGCTTTCATTTCAATTGGTGTTAGTACATCTTTCATATTATCACCTTTTTATTAAATTTATTCAATAAGATTTATTTTATATTTTCCAAGATTTCCACCATAATTACCTGCTGATATTTTTACTACATCAGGAATTGTTTTAATTGCATTAATTGCAAGTTGCGTTGCTTTATTTACACTTTCTTCAGTTAATCCATCAAATACAATTTCATAAACCCCATTTACTTCTTCAGGTAATTTAGAATCATCTATTTTATCTTTAAGTGTAGGACAATATTGCTGATTTGTTGTTGCATTCATAAATTTATAATTATCAGATCCTACTTTAGATCCTGATGCTACAATACCACCAGGGAATGGAGTTATTACCCCACTAACCTCATTAATTGCATTTACTGCAGCTTCTGCAGCAACTAATGCTGATTGTTGTGTTTTTGCCATTATAAATAAATTTCCTCCAGCAACTGCATCACAAATTCCAAAATTTTCTTCAATTAAAAAATCTCCTGACATTACTGGTATTTTATACATTGTTTTATCATAAAGATCTACTTTTTCTTGATATCCATCAGCAAAAAATGCTAATTTAAAACCAAGATTTGTTTGTTTATCACTATCTAATAAGTTAAATACTGCTGTTGTAGGAGCTGTTAACACACATTGACCAATACGTTCTAATAATTGTTTCTCAACTTGTTCTGTTTTATTTTGACATATGATAATAGAATAACCCGGCCTATTATCAGGTGTATTTTCAGGAGGTACATATTGATCAATTCCAGCTTCTGCAGGACAACCTATAAATGAAGTTGCAAATCCTGTTGCTTCTGTTGCTGCAATATGTGCTAATTTTTTAGTTGCTGCTGTAATTAATAAATAAGCTGCTTTTGTTTTAAACGCTTCTGCATATGTATCTTCTACTATAATATTTGAATCCATAATAATCCTCTAAAATAATTAATTATAAAAAAATAAAAGAAATAATTTTGATTAAAAAAAAATAATAAGTTTAAGTATCCTCTTTATCTTGAGAAATACTTACCTTATCAAGTACTCCAGTACCAAAATAAGGAAGAGTTAATAATCCCATTATTGATACCATCCAGAAAGAAATTAATCTTTCAATTAAAGTTGCTGCTGTACTTATAAATGTAGTTATTCCTGCTAAGGAATAAATTATAATCATAACCCCATCAATAGCTCCAAGTCCTCCAGGTAATGTTGGAACCATACCTACAAGTGTAGATACTAAAAATACTGCTGCAACCATACCAGGTGAAACATGAACACCAAATGCTAGAAATATTACATATACTCTTGTTATTTCTAAAAACCATGTAGAAAATGAAATTATACAAGCAAATACAAAAACTTTACGATTTTTCATAAGAGAATATAAACCTTCTTGAAAGCCATGTACTGCTGATAAAGATTTTTCTTCATATGAATCTAAATCTCGAGAAGTAACTCTACGTGCTTGTCTAAATATCCATGAAATTACATTATTTGCAAATTTTTCATTAATACAAATATACAATATAAGTGCAAGTAAAACTACAAATATCACTATAAATACAAGTAACGTAGTTGTAAGAACTTCACTTAAATGAATAGTATAGACAAGATATAACATAGCAACTAATGCAAGTACTGCAAATGGAAAAGTATCAAATAATTTATCACCCATAACTGTTGCAAATGTTCGTCTAAAATCAACATTTGAACTTTTACCTAATAAATATGCTCTAACAGGCTCCCCCCCTGTTCGACCACTAGGTGTTAGGTTGTTAATTGTTAAACCAAGAGTTAACATTGCAAACATGGGAAACATTTTACATGGAATATCTAAACTTTTTGAAATAATATTCCACCTTAAAGTCCATAAAAACATTACTACTAACTGAATAACTATTGCTAAAATAACATAGTTAATATTAGCTTGTTCTAATGCTTCTAATATTTCACCAGGACCTATGAATATAATCATTCCAGCTAATATTACTATACCTACAAGTAATAAAGCTAACACTTTTTTATAATCCATAATATCTTCCTACTTTAGCTAAATTTATAATATTAATAATATTACTTGATAAACATTATATAATATTAAAAAATTAGTATTATACTATAATATATAAATAATATTTATTAAAATATATTATTTAAATAAATAAGAATATATACTATTGTATAATAATTTAAGAGATGCAAAAATGGAACATATAATTTTAGTTGGTGGAGGTCGTGTTGGATCTTATTTAATCCAAAAACTTCTTAGAAGACGAAATGAATATTCTATTACAATAATTGATACTAATCAGAGAGTATTAGATCGAATTGAAAAAAGATGTAAAAAATTTGAAAACATCACAACAATAAAAGGTGATGCTACAAATAAGAATGTTCTTAAAAAAGCTGGAATTGAAGATGTAGATATTATCGTTGCAGCTACAAGAAATGATGAGGTAAACCTTCTAATAGGTATTATTGCTAAAGATTATGGGCTTAAAAAAATAATTACTAGAACAGAAAATCCTTCTCATATTAAAATGTTTAAAAAACTAGGTTTAGATGAAGTAGTAAGTCCTGAACTTGCAACATGTATTAATATTCAAAAACAAATAATAAATCTAAATTCAATGAATCTACATCATGCTGGAAAAGATGAATATGAAATTATAGAATTAACTTTAAAGTCAAAAAAACTTATAGGTAAGAAAATTGGAGACATTAGTCCTTCAAAAGATTTTATAATAATTCAATGTCATAAATACAACGAAGAAACAGAAAGAATTTCTCAAAATGATATTATATTAGAAAAAGATGATAAAATCACAATTCTTGGTAAAAGTAAAAATATTAAAAAAATTAAAAAACTTTTTATTAAAAGTAGTCTATTAAAATCTCTTAAAAAATAAATAAAAAGTAGTTATATAACTACTAACTAAAATACTATTTTTTTATAATCTAGAAGCTAACATCATAGCTAATTTTAATTGTTCAGATACTGAAGCTATAGCATATGGTCCATGACCAGGGAATAATTGTGCAATATCTAAATTTGATAATTTTAGAATTGAATCTTTCATTTGACTTATATTTCCAGTAGGTAAATCTGTTCTTCCAAAATTACCACCAGAGAATATTGTATCTCCACTAATTAAATTTTTACCATCCCATAAACATATTCCACCACGAGTATGTCCTGGAGTATGTAACACTTCAAAAGAACCAATTTTATCATTTTCTTCTATTGGTTTTATATCCAATTCTGGAACTTCCATACCAAATGATGAAGCAACTGTTGCATCAGCATCTTTTTCTTCTACAGTTTTTAAATCCTCAGAGTGCATGTAAATTTCATAACCATACTTATCTTGTAAATATTTATCAGCACCCATATGATCAAAATGACAATGAGTATTTACAATTTTATTAATATCATCCATTGAAATACCAGCATCTTCTATTGAACTAATCACATAATCAATATGTTCTCCAGATCCTGGATCTACTAATATATCATCAATAAGATATGTGTTTGAATCTCTTTCTCTTCCTAATATAATATTAATATTATCAACTTTCTCCATATTTTCACCTTTATATTTTATTTTAAATTACATTTTAAACCATAACATCCATATGTTTTACCTAAAATTTTATGATAATTTTTACTATCCTTTTTAAATCCTAATTTATCATAAAAATCCAATAAATATGGTTTATCATACTCAACATCTAATAGAACATTATCACAATTTGATTGTCTTGCTAATTGTTTAGATTTTTCTACTAATTTACTTCCCAATCCACATTTACGATAAATTGGATTTACATATAGATTTCCAATATAATAATCATTACGTCGTATGTTAGATGCTAATAATTTACTTAATACTGAATTTTGAACAATTAAAAACAAAGTTGTACAAGATGTATCCATCATTGCTCTATATGTCTGTTCTGTTGAAGTTTGAGAACCTTTAAATCCTACAACTATTCCACAAACTTCTTTAGAATCTTCTTCATAGATTACTTGGATAAAATTTCTATGATATGGATTAATATAATCACTCATAATTAAACGACTAATGCCTGTAATTGCTCTTATTCTATCATTTGAAAAGAGTAAATCAAATAAAAATCGATCAGTACTGTATATCCATGATGCAATCATATCTATATCATCATTACTGTCTAATTGTCTAAAATTTATCATATTTTCATCTTCAAAAAAGTCTTATTTATTATAAATGATGATTTTTTATATTAATATAGTTTATTTTATTTAATATAAACTTTTTAATATTCTGATTTATATATATTAAATTCATGCAAACAAAGACCATCATTCTAAATGATATTGATTATGTAACACGTAATGAAAAAGCTGTTATTAGATTATTTGGTAAAGATCCAGATACAAATGAAAATATAATTGCTTTTGACACAACATTCAAGCCATACTTGTATATTTTACCAGATGATCTTGATGAATGTTTAATACAATTACGTGAAATGGGTATTGATGACTTAGAACTTGAAGACAAAATAGATATAGGAATTAAAAAAGAATTCATAAAAGCTACACTTAAACATCCACAAGAAGTTCCAAAATTAAGAGATGAAATACGAGATTTATCTTCAGTAAAACAAATTCGTGAATATGATATACCTTTTTATAGAAGATATCTGATTGATAAACAGATAAAACCTACAAATATTATAGAGATAAAAGGAGAAACTATTGATTTAGAAAATTTTGATGAAAATAGTAAAATTGACCCTGAGACTATACTTTTCCAAATACATGAAGATCCTATCGATACACAAAAAGTATCTGGTAAAAATAAAATTCTAAGTTTTGATATTGAAGTTTATAATGCACAAGGTATGCCTTCTGCTGAAGAGGATCCAATAATAATGATGAGTTTATGTGGAAATGATGGATTTAAAAAAGTTCTTTCAACAAAAAATTCAAGTCGTGATTTTGTAGAAACTCTACCTACGGAAAAAAATATGCTTAAACGTTTTGTTGAAGTTATTAAAGAAGAAAATCCTGATATGCTTGTAGGATATAATTCTGATAATTTTGATCTTCCATATATTAAAAAAAGAGCTGATAAGCTTAATATTAAACTTGAATTAGGTCTTGATGGTAGTGGTATTAAATCAATAAAAAGAGGTTTTAATAATGCTGCTGTGATTCATGGACGTGTACATGTTGATTTATATCTTCTTGTAAGACAGTATATGCATCTTGATCATTATACATTAGAACGTGTTTATGAAGAACTTTTTGATCAAGAAAAAATAGATGTTCCGGGAGATAAAATATATCAATACTGGGATTCTGATGATGAACGTCTTGAAGAATTATTTGATTATTCAATGGATGATGCAGAAACAACAACTGCTATTGGTGATAAATTAACTCCTCTAACTGTTGCTCAAACAAAACTTGTAGGTCAACCATTATTTGATATAGCTCGTATGACAACAGGACAGATGGTTGAATGGTATTTGATTGATTGTGCTTATGATAAAAATAATATAATTCCAAATAAACCAACAAATAATGAATATTCAGAACGCCGATCAACTAAAAAGGTAAGTGGTGGATATGTTAAAGAGCCTGAAAAAGGATTATTTGAACATATTGCATATCTTGACTTTAAAAGTCTATATCCATCAATTATTATTGCAAAAAATATATCACCAGACACTATAACTGATGGTGAAAATCTTAGTGAAGATGAATATTATACTTGTCCTGAAAATGGATATAAGTTTAAAAAAGAACCTAAAGGATTTATACCATCAATTATTGGACATATTCTTGATGAAAGACAAAGAATTAAAAAGTTAATGAAAGAAGCTACAATCCCTGAAGATAAAAAAGCATATGATTTTGAACAACAAGGCCTTAAAAGGTTAGCAAATTCAATGTTTGGAGCTTATGGTTATTCAAGATTTAGATGGTATAAAAAAGAATGTGCAGCTTCAATTACTGCATGGGGTAGAGAATATATTCAGGATGCTATGAAAAAGTCTGAAGAATATGGTTTTAAACCTGTATATGCTGATACTGACGGTTTTTATGCTACTTATATTGGTAAATTAGATGAGTAATATAAACTATTATAAATTAAAAAAAATATAGTTATACATAATAAAAAAAAATAATCGAGTATATTTTTATGAAACTTAGTCCTTTACAAGCATTTGCAATAATTGTAATATTAATAGGAATTGTTTATGGTGCTTATTCTGCAACCATGGATCAATTACCTGATTTAAGTGGAACGGTTGTTGGAAATACCACCAGTTCTGCCAATACAACAAATCAAACTATAGGAACAGTGTATATTGATAATTCTGATAAGAATACAGAGAACATATCAATAATTATAACAAAAAATACTAAAATATACAAAGAGGGAAAAGATAACAACAAAGTTAAATCTAGTATGAAACAAATCACAAACGGATGTACTATTGATGTTTATACTATTGGAGACTATACAAACACTATACCCCCACAGATAACTGCTGAAGAAATTGTTATTAAAAATAAAAAATAACCACCATCCTTATTTTTTTTAAAATTTTAGAAAAATTATTCTATTTATATAAATTCATACTAAAAGTTTATATATAACTTCACATATATTTATAAATAGTCTTAGAATTTTATTATAAAGTCTTGGCACTATAAAATATACACCTATATGGGGTTATAGTGTAACCAGGCATCATCTGGGACTCCAGTTGTCTTTGAAGATAGCGCGCATTGCTGAAATTTTGATGATGATCAATTGGAGTGCTGAGACAAGAGAAATCCTAGGATCTGGGTTCAAATCCCAGTGACCCCATTTTTACTTTAAAAACTAATTTTATCAATTTTTAATATATAATTTAAATTCTAATTTTCAAAATATAATTTTATTTAAAAAAATAAGTTATGATTTTATTAAAATCATTAAAAAAAAATATTCTTTAATAACCGTTGTTTACTCTTTTTTCAATATGTTTTAATATTGTTATTGCATATATTCCTGCTCCATAACCATTATCTATGTTCATAGTTGCAATTCCTGGAGCACATGATTGTAACATTGAAAATAGTGCTGTGAATCCTTTCTCTCCAACACCATATCCTGTTGATGTTGGTACGGCTATTACTGGAACATCAACAAGTCCTGCAACAACTGATGGTAAAGCACCTTCCATACCTGCAACAGCAATAATAACATCAACTTTTTGATCTAGAATATATGTTATTTTATCAAGTAATCTATGAATTCCAGCAACACCCACATCATATGAAGTTATTACATCATATCCACCTTGTTCTACTGTAATTCGTGATTCTTCAGCTACTGGAACATCTGCTGTTCCTGCTGTAATAATTCCAACTTTACCCTGATGTTTTATAGGTTTAGTTTTATTAATAGTTAATATAGATGCTTGATTATAATATTTTGAATTTTCAAGAATATCATCATTTATTTTATTTTTAATACTATTAAAACGATCATTTGGAAGTCTTGTTATCATTAAATTATTCTTAATTTTAAGATTATTGATAATATTCAAAAGATCTTCATCAGTTTTTCCTTGAGAATAAACAGCTTCCGGAACACCAACACGTTCCTCTCTCATAGTATCAAACTTAACATTATCCCCTAATTCCTGCATTTGCATAATCTTAAGTTTCTCTTCAGCATCAGTTACTGAAATATTACCATTAATTAGCTCATTTAAAATATCTTTCATAAATAAACCCACTTATTATTATTTAATTAAATATATATTTTCTATAATATAACAGTATTTTTAAATAAAAACTATAATCTTAAAAATATAAAAGTTATATTATAAATTAAAAACGTGGATTAGATGAAAATTTATACAGCATACCTATTAGTTGAAGGAATAGTACAAGGAGTAGGTTTTAGACCTACAGTATATAGAATAGCCAAATTAATGAATTTAAAAGGCTATGTTCGAAACATGGGAAATATTGTTGAAATTGTACTTCAAGGTTCAAAAGATAATATCAATAAATTTACTGAAGAATTAAAAGAAAAAAAACCAATTCAATCTGAAATTAATGATATTAAAATAGAAATAGAAGAAAATAGCCCTGAAACAGAAATATACAATGATTTCATAATTAAAGAAAGTAGTGATGATATATGTGGTTCTGCTGTAATTCCTCCTGATATGAGTATTTGTGATGAATGTCTTGATGAAATTATAACATCTGATGATCGTCATTACCAGTACCCATTTACAGCTTGTACTAATTGTGGGCCTAGATTTACATTAATTGATCAAGTTCCATATGATAGAGAAAACACAACAATGAATAAATTTCCATTATGTGATGATTGTAATGAAGAATATTCTAATCCAGACGATAGAAGATATCATGCAGAAGCAACTTGTTGTCCTTCATGTGGTCCTGAAGTATTTTTATATAAAAATGATATAATTCCATCAGAAAACCCTATAAAAGAAGCAAGTAAACTAATTGAAGAAGGAAATATTCTTGCAATAAAAGGTATTGGTGGAACACATCTTGTATGTAAAACTTCAACTAATGATGCAATAGAAAAATTAAGAAAAAGATTAGGACGTCAAACACAGCCATTTGCATGTATGACACCAAATACTGAAACTGCTAATCTTTTTGTTGATTTTAATGATTATGAAAAAGAATTACTTGAATCTGTAGCAAGACCAATTGTTGTACTTAATAAATCTGAAAATTATAATTTATCAGAAAAAATATCACCAGGACTTCATAATCAAGGAGTAATGTTACCTTACACAGGACTTCATCATCTACTATTTAAGTATACGCAAGAAAATGCTTATATTATGACATCGGCAAATCTTCCAGGAAATCCAATGTTAATTGATAATGATGAGATAATATCTAATCTTGAAGGTATTGCTGATTACTACTTATTACACGATAGAAAAATACTAAATAGATGTGATGATAGTGTTATTCGTTTTAGAAATAATAATCCAGGATTTATACGAAGATCAAGAGGATATGTTCCAAAACCTTATGATTTCTCAAAAATAAATACAAAAGATAATATTCTTGCACTAGGCCCTGAACTTGATGTAACCTTTTCTATACTAAAAGAAGGAAAATGTTACCCATCACAACATATTGGAAATACTTCAAAATATAAAACACTAGAATTTATGCAAGAAGCTATAGATCATTTATTAAAACTTACAAGAACTGAAAAACTTGATTATATTGTATGTGATAAACATCCTGAATTTAACACAACAAAACTTGCAAAAGAATTAAGTGAAAAATATGATGTTCCAATTATATCTGTTCAACACCACCATGCACATGCAGCAAGTTTAATGGTTGAACATAAAGTTGATAAAATTATTGCAATAGCAGCAGATGGAGTAGGTTATGGAGAAGATGGAAATATTTGGGGAGGAGAAATACTATACCTTGACAATACTGGAGAATACATAAATTATGGAGGACTTAAAACTCAACCTATGCCTGGAGGAGATCTTAGTACAAAATATCCTATTAGAATGGCTATGGGAATACTCTATAATGCTATGGAAACTGAAGAATTAAGAGAAATTATGAAAACAAATTATTCTGAATTCTTTAAATATGGTAAAAAAGAAGTAGATATGACTCTTAAGCAACTGGAAAATAACTTTAACACAGCAAATACTAGTAGTATGGGAAGAATTCTTGACAGTATTAGTGTTTTACTAAAAATTAGTGAAAATAGAGGATATGAGGGAGAATGTTCTATGAAATTAGAATCTGCTGCAAAAAAAGCATTACAATCCTATGATATCACTCTTCCAACAGAAGAAATAGATAATAGAACAGTTGTAGATACAAGTAAAATGTTAATTTATGTACTTGATATGATTAAAAAAGGAATTAGTCCTGAAGAAATTGCTCTTACAAGTCAAAAAACACTTGCCGATTCATTAGCAAAAATAGCTATTGATACTGCCAAAAAAACAAATACTAATATAATAGGAGCAACAGGAGGAGTATTTTATAATGAATTTATATCCGAAAGAGTAAAAAAATTAGTTACAAATGCTGGGTATAAATTTATTCAACATGAAAATACATGTGCTGGAGACGGAAGTGTATCATTAGGTCAATGTGCTGTTGCAGGATGGCAGCAGAAATAAATTTATAATAAATATTAAAAAAAGTAGCATATGAGATAATATTCCAAAATATTATTTCATATCTTTAAGTTCTTCATCAATTCTGTTGAGTCTTTCTTCTAAGATATCAACACGATTATCATTATTTTCTTTATAATCATTAAGATCTTTTTCTAATATATCAAATTGTTTCATAATATCATTAAGATCTTTATGTGTTGCAAGATCCCAATCATTAATTACTTGTTCACTTTGTTCATTAATGAATTGATCTATTTTTTTAGAGATTAAATCTGTCTTAGAAACATGATCATTCTCTTCATCATCTTGTACCCGATCTTTTACTTTTCCACTAAAATCAGATAATTTATCAGATATATTTGCAACATATTCTTCTTGTCCTACTCTTGAAGAAAATCCAGCTGCTTGAGCATGAATATTTTGATAAATAGGATTATTTGTACTTTGTAAATAATAATAAATTAATATTAAAATTGCAATGACTAATATGATTATTGCAAGTATTGTTGCAGAGTCCATAATATATCACCAATTATTTTTTAAGAGATCTCTCAATTTCTTGTTCTTTCTTATCAAGTTTTTCTGATAATTTTTGAAGTTTAAGAAGTTCACTTTTTGCTTCTAATTGATCAGCTTTTTCATTTACTTCTGTACTTAATAAACTTACTTTTCCCATAATTTCAGAAGTATTTATTCTTATTTGTCTTAATCTTTCTTGATCTTCTTCAGATAATTCAGAAATACTTTCTTTTCTTTGTTTATTTTCAAGATCTTTCTCTACTAATTCTATTTTTTTAAGTTCTGTTTGTTTTTCAAGTAATAATACATTATTTCTTGAAACTGAACTTTTACGCCATTCAACAACTATTACTATAACAGCTATTAAAAATATTACAGCAAGAACTAATAAAATTATTTGATCTCCACTAAAAGGAATATTCATTGTCTTAACCTCCTTTTTTCATTAAAGAATAAAATTGTTATTCTAGTTATATATTTATTTCTATTTATAATATTATACAGTTTATTGTTTCATTTAAATATATATTTAAATATTATTTTAACTACTAAATAGTTTAATTAATAAAAATATATTATGAATTAAGAAAAGTAAGTATACGAAATTTTTTTATTTTAAATTATTAATAATGTGATACAAATGTTTGAAAAATACGAAAAAGCAGGAAAAATTGCATCTAAAGTTAGAAATCAAGCAGCAAAAAAGATTACTGCAGGAATGAAAGTAAGTGAAATAGTTGACTTTGTAGAATCAGAGATTAAAAATACAGGTGCTGGATTATCTTTTCCATGTAATATTTCAATAAATCAAATAGCTGCTCATTACACAGCTCCCCCTGGTGATGATACAGTATTTTGTAATGGAGATATAGTAAAAATTGACCTTGGAGCTGAAGTTGATGGATATATTTCTGATACAGCAGTAACAGTTATTGTTGAAGGAGATAATATAGATCCTGTTGACGAAGATGGAAATCCTCTTAAAATGCCAGGTAGACTTGATGATGGAAAAGTTGAAGTTACAGAAGATGAAATTGAAATAAGACGTGAAATTATTGATGCTTCAAGCTCTGCTTTAGAAAATGCTATTAGTATTATTAAAGATGGAGTAACATTAAATGAAATTGGTGCAGAAGTTCAAAAAACTATGCAAGAAAAAGGATACAGTCCTATAGTAAATCTCACAGGTCATAGTTTGGAACATAATAATCTTCATGCTGGATTATCTATTCCTAATTTCCCTGATGGTAGTGATCATCAACTAAAAGAAGGAGATCATATTGCTGTAGAACCATTTGCAACTAATGGTATTGGTATGGTAACTGATCTTCCAAATCATTACATATATTCATATCTAAGAAACAGACCATTAAGACAGCCAGATGCTAAAAAATTATTAAAAGATATAAGTATTAACAATACACATTTCCCATTTTCAAAAAGAGCATTTCTAGCTAGATATGAACCTAAACAATTAAATAGAGCTATGCGTCCATTAATCACATCACGTTCAATATATCCATATAATGCTTTAAAAGAAAAAACTGATGGTATGGTAGCTCAAACTGAACATACTATTATTGTCGAAAAAGATGGATGTCATATTACAACATTATAATCTCCACCAATCCCTTTTTTTTAATAATTAAAATCATAAAAATAGAAATTCTTATTTTAAAAAATAAATTAATTAAATTTAGAAATAAAATCTTAAAAATAAGTTATATTAAAATATGGCCTGCTGAGAGTAACCCACCTCATGTTTTATTGTAGCATTTATCTTAGCAAGATACCTTTATCATAAATGATAATATTTTTCTTTTGCACACCATGGATTGATCGTTTCATCGATTATCTAAGTTAGGCATCATCAACGCAATTGTATCATATTTCAAAGCCAAATTAAGATCTATCGTATCGTTTCTATCTCAGTGTCACACTTCTCAGCGTATGTCAATTAAGAACATCATGGATTAATTGTGGATGGAGTTTCCTCAGTGAAATAAAAAATTACACCGTTAGCTACACTTCAGCTTACCATGTTAAAAATAATATAATCGAAATAAAAATTAAGGATAGCGGAGCCTAGATTTGAACTAGGGCTCTCGGGGTTATGAGCCCCGCGGGATCACCAGACTACCCCACCCCGCTAAGAATTTTTTTAAAAAAAAACTTAACATTATAAAAAACAACGCTCACTAAGAGCTATATTTAATTATATCATAAGTTATATATAAAGATTATGGTTTTATTCATCATTAAAGATTTTTTAAAAAAAAATAAAGAAGAATTAAATATATACTTCTTCATAAACTAAATCGATAGCTTTAGGTAAACCTTTTTGAACACTATCTGATAAACCATATTCTACATATGGAGATGAAACTTCCTCAGGTTGACAAGCAATAATTACTATTTCAACATTTAAATCATCAAGAGGATCAGATACTGATAATGAATGAGGATCCTGATACTTTCCTACTGGAACTTCATCTTTTGATAATTTCTTAATATCACCAGGTTTTCCACCAAAATTAGCAATATCTAAAATTATTATTTTTTTCCACATTGGATTTGGTAATGAAAATAAATAATGAGGAGCACTAGTTCCCGCATCTATCGTCATTACATTATCAGGTAATGGTTTTTCATCCAAGTGTTCTTCTATTTCTTTAATTGTTACAGGTCCAAAGCCATCATCTTTAAATAGTACATTTCCACATCCTACAACTAAAACTTCTGCATCATATGTCAAATTAAATTCTCCAATATAGTTTGATTATTAAATTATTTTCTTTTATATAATATATTTATTTAATTTTTATATATTTATCTTACCTTAGGAACATAACATGTAATAAATTCTTTCTCCTTTTCTTGGCTTAATGGTTCCTTTAAGTTTGCATTATACCATGCAAGTTCTAATTTATTTGTACTAAAATTGTTATATAATGCATAACCTTCTACATTATTCATCATAAATAAGATCCATATATCTGTACCTTCTAATGTTTTGTATATTTTAATAGAAAATAAATTTTTATCTTCATCACCTGCAAAATACATGAAAGCATCTGGAATATTAAAAACCTCTTTTGATTTCAAAACACCACAAGAGGATTTATAATCATGAAGTAAATATTCAACTTCACCCAATGTTAATTTTTCATAAAAATTACCATCTAAATTTAAATTTAATAGTATATCATCTTCAGAAAATATCATAAAAAATCACCATTAATTTTCATATAATAATTAATATATTCTGAAATAATAAATTATCTATTAAAAAAAAAGAGAGTTTAAAAAATAATAGAAAAGGAGTTAAAGTAGTGAATTATTTATTTAAAGTTTCTTTTACTTTATCAAAAAATCCTTGTTTTACTTGAACTATTTCTTCACCACTTTCTTTTGCGAAATCTTTTAAAATATTTACTTGTTCCTCAGATAATTCTTTAGGTACAACAACATGCACTTTTACATATAAATTTCCAAGACCTGCCCATTTAACATGTTTAAGTCCTTTATTTTTTATTTTAAAAGTTGTTTCTGTTTGAGTACCTGCAGGAATAACAAATTTTGTTTTATCATCAATAGTAGGAACTTCTACTTCATCACCAAGACATGCTTGAACATAACTTATTGGTAAGTCATAATATAAATCTTGACCTTCTCTTCTGAATAAATCATGTTTTAATACATTGATTGTAACATATAAATCTCCAGAAGCTCCACCATTTACAGAATCATCACCTTCACCATTAACTCTAAGTCTAGTTCCAGTTTCAACACCAGCAGGAACATTAATAGTGATCTTTTCTGTCATTGTTTCAAGCCCAGAACCATGACATTTATGACATTTCTCTTCAATAATTTCTCCTTCACCATGACATGTAGGACAATCAGAAATAGTTGCAAACTGTCCTAAAGGAGTATTTTGTACTTGTCTTACTTGTCCTGAACCACCACAATTTGAACATGTTTTAGCAGATGTACCAGGCTCTGCACGAGATCCATGACATACTGGACATAGTTTTTTATGAGTTACTTTAATTTCTTTTGAAACACCATGTGCAACTTCTTCTAATGTTAAATTTAGAGTTTGTAGAAGATCATCTCCTCTAACAGGACCTCTGTTTTGTCCACCACGTGAACCTCCAAATCCAAATAAGTCGAAAATACTTCCAAATCCACCTTGGGCTCCACCAAAACCACTGAAAATATCTTCAAAGTTTATATTATTAAAGATATCTTCTTGAGTAAATCCATCCATTCCAGCATGACCATATTTATCATATTTTTGTTTTTTACTCTCATCTGAGAGAACACCATATGCTTCACTAATTTCTTTAAATTTATCTTCAGCATCAGGTTCTTTATTTACATCAGGGTGATATTTCATTGCTAATTTACGATATGCTTTCTTAATTGTCTTCTGATCAGCATCCCTATCTACACCCAATACTTCATAATAATCTCTTTTATCTGTCATATTTTAAAAACTCCTTCTATCAAATTAAATAATTAAATAACTTTAAAAAAAAATAGGTTATGGGAGATTATTTTATAATTATTAAAATTTTTTATAATCCATAAACTATATTCCCTTATAATTTTCTTTTAATGTCTCATGTCTATGGGATAAAATGTTTATCTTATCATCGTTTTTATAGCTATTCCCTTGATAAACAAAAATTAAAAGTTTAATTTTAATGTTTTTTCTATTATTATTAGTTGATATAATTTAAGATTTCTACACATATTCTCTTAAATATAATTTTTGGATATATAATTTATACTACATAACAAAGCAGATAATTAAGGAGAAAAATCTCCTATAATATACTTATTTTTGGAAGTCTGCATCTATTGTATCACCGTCTTGTGAAGATGCATCATTTTGTGTTTGTTGAGCTTGTTCTTGAGCTTGTTGAGCTTGTGCAGCTTGTTGGTATATTTCTGCCCCAATTTCTTGGATTGTTTTATCAAGAACATCAGATTTTTCTTTAATTAAGTCAACATCATCTTTTTCAATTGCATCTTGAAGATCTTTTTGTTGATCTTTAAGTAATGATTTTTTATCATCAGCTAATTGTTCACCTAATTCTTCAATTGTTTTATCTACTGTGTATACTAATGAATCAGCAGTGTTTCTTATTTCAATTTCTTCTTGACGTTTTTTATCTTCTTCTGCGTGAGCTTCTGCTTCTTTTATTTTTTGATCAATTTCTTCATCAGATAATTTATTAGATGATGTAATTGTGATTTGTTGTTCTTTTCCTGTTCCTTTATCTTTTGCAGATACATTGATTATACCATTTGCATCTATATCAAATGTTACTTCAATTTGTGGTGTTCCTCTAGGTGCTGATGGAATTCCTACTAATTGGAATCTTCCAAGGGTAGTGTTATCATTAGCCATTGGTCTTTCACCTTGTACTACGTGAATATCTACACTTGTTTGACCATCTGCTGCTGTGGTAAATATTTGACTTTTTTTGGTAGGAATTGTGGTGTTTCTTTCAATAAGTTTTGTTGCTACTCCACCCATTGTTTCGATTCCTAAGGATAATGGTGTTACATCAAGTAATACTAAGTCATCAATTTCTCCAGCTAGAACTCCTCCTTGGATTGCTGCTCCTGAAGCTACACATTCCATTGGGTCAATTCCTCTTTCTACTTTTTGTCCTACGAATTTTTCAACGTAAGATTGGATTGCTGGCATTCTTGTAGGTCCACCTACTAATATAATTTTATCAATTTCACCATTGTTCATTTTTGCATCGTCAATTGCTTGTTTAATTGGTGCTCCACATTTTTGAATAATAGGATCTACAATTTCTTCTAATTTTGCTCTTGTAAGTGTTGTGTTTAAGTGTAAAGGTCCTGCTTCTGTTGCTGTAATAAATGGTAAGTTTATATCTGTTGTGAGTGTTGTTGATAATTCAATTTTTGCTTTTTCTGATGCTTCTCTTAAACGTTGTGCTGATTGATCATCATTTAATAAGTCTACACCATTTTCTTTTTTGAATTCTTCTGCAAGATATTTCATTAATGCTGTATCCATATCTGTTCCACCAAGTTGGGTATCTCCACTTGTAGATTTTACTTCGAAGATTCCTTCTCCGAATTCCATGATTGTTACATCAAGTGTACCTCCACCAAGGTCGAATACTAATATATTTACATCTTCTTCATCAGATTTATCTAATCCATATGCAAGACTTGCTGCTGTAGGTTCGTTTACTAATCTTAATACTTCTAATCCTGCAATTTTACCTGCATCTTTTGTTGCTGTTCTTTGGTTGTCATCAAAATATGCTGGTACGGTAATTACTGCTTTGTTTACTGGTTCTCCTAAGAATGCTTCTGCATCTTTTTTAATTTTTTGAAGAATTAATGCTGAAATTTCTTGTGGAGTGTAATCTTTTCCTTTTATGTTTACTTTATAATCTGAACCCATATGTCTTTTAATAGCACTGATTGTACTTTCAGGGTTTGTTACTGCTTGTCTTCTTGCTGGTTCTCCTACAAGTACTTCTCCTTCATCAGTAAATGCTACGTAACTTGGGAATGATTTTCCGTATTGTGTTGCTCCTTCTGCACTTGGTATGATTGTTGGTTTTCCACCGATTAATGCAGCTGCTGCTGAGTTACTTGTTCCTAAGTCTATTCCTATTACTTTTTCTTCTGCCATTTTTTCACCTTTTTTATTTTGTTTTTGAATTATTATCGTTATAAATTGTTAAATTATTATATTAAATTATTTTTTACATACTTTTACTTTTGAGTATCGTATAACTTTTGAATTTAGTGTGTAACCTTTTTGTAAATCTTGGATGATTTCATTATTTTCATAGTCTTCATTATTTTCGGTTAGTAAAGCTTCATGTTTGTATGGATCAAATTTTTGATGTTCTGTTTCTATTGGCTCTACACCTTCATCTTCTAAGATTTTTGTGAATTTTTTATATATTAATTCTACTCCTTCTCTTAGATCTTTATCATCCTTAACTTGTAGTGCACGTTCTAAATCCTCATATGCCTCCAGCACATTAAGTATTAATCCTTCATTGGCATATTTAACGAAGTCTTGTCTTTCTTTTTCTGACCGTTTTTTGAAGTTTTCAAAGTCTGCATGTGATCTTTGAAGTTTATCTTTATATTGTTGTATTAATTCTTCTTGTTGTTTTATGATTTCATCACTTGTTGGTTCGGTTGTTTCTTCTTGTTCTTCTTCTGAGTTTTCTTGTTCTTTTTGTTCTTCTTTTTGTGTTTCTTCTTCGATTACTTTTTTAGTTTTTTCTTCTTCTGTCATTTATACACCCTTACTTCAATGATAGTGTTAATAATCTTTATTTATAAATTTCAAGGGCTTTCACATTATAGTAACCCTAAGTTATAAAACTTTTCTCTTATTTATTATTTTAGTAACAATATGTTATATATACTTTATGTCTTTTAGTAATCTTTAGTTATAAAAATAATTTTACCTAAATATAAGTTAATATAATATAGTATTTAAATGTTATGGTATTTTAGTAACCTTTGGTAATATTTATATATTTATGAAAATAAAAATATACATACAAAACAAAATTAAAAAAGATAAAAGAGGTGAAAAAATGGATCTAGAAGCAGTACTTGATGTAATAGGTTGTAAAACCAGAAGAGATATATTAGCACTACTTACCGAAGAACCAAAATTTGTAAGTGAAATCTCACAACAATTAAACATAGGACAAAAAGCAATAATAGGACACCTAAAAGCCATGGAACAGTTAGGATTAATTAACCCAAGTTTTCAAAAAATAGAAAGAGGAAGACCAAGAAAATACTATGAAATAACACAAGGAATAGAAATAAAAATTTTCATAAAACCAGATAACATCAATATGCATATGATGGGAGAAGAATTTACAGAACTATATAATATAGAAGAAAGATTATATAGCGGTGACCCTGAAGCAATTGATGATTTAAAAATAATCATAAAAAAATATAAAAATGCTCTAAAATATGCTGAAGAACTATTAAAACAAGTAGAATACCCAGAACAAAAACAAGAAAAAAGAACAATAATAACAGACATAACAAAAACAAAAGCAATACCAGAGTATATTATGAAAAATTAAAATTTATATACTAAAAAATAAACAAATATAAAATAATATATAAACTAACATTTTAAATAGTATTATATTGAACTGCTAAAAATATAAACGGTGAAAATATGGATAAAAAAATAATATTATCTATTGTTATAGTAGCCCTTATAGGAGTAGTAGCAGCTACCTATCAAATAAACATAAACGATGATCTATTAAACCCACTAGCAAGTGTTGATACTGAAGACACACCTGTAACAGATGTTCTTTCAGCACCTACATCAGGAGATTCATCAAACACTGAACAACAAGCACAAGCAGCACAACAACAGGCACAAGCACAACAAGAAGCTCAACAACAAGCACAAGCAGATGCCCAAAATTCACAACAAGAAGCTCAACAAGATGGTAATAGTTCATCAACAACACAAGGAACAACACAGGGAAGTTCCTCACTAATTACTTCAAATAATCCTATAACAACAACTGGAAATGGAAGTAGTAGCAGCGGAAACAGTGGAAGTAGTGCAAATAACGGAAATGGAAGTTCTAGTGGAAGTTCAACTGGAAGCAGTGGAAATACTGGAAATACTGAAAGTTCAAGTGGAGATAATATCAACACCCCAACAAATCCAACAAATCAAACCACTACTGTAACAAATAATACAAATAGCACAAGTAATTCAACAGCAAACTTAAGAACAGTTCCTCAAGCATATGGATACATTATAAAACAAGGAATAAACGCAACAATTGATCAAAATAGTGGAGAAATTGAAGAAAGAAATGATGAAAGTTATGTTGTATTTGAAGCAATCAGTAATATTACTAATGAAATAATACACATATACGTTCCTAGAGATCCTAATAGCCAAAATACATGGTTTATTGCAGAAGACGGTACCGGACCAAATGATGCTCCTTCTGTTGATGATTAAAGTGAATTCTTCACTTTTTAAATTTATTTCTAAAAAAGGTAGTCACACATTCCTAAAATAAAGGATAATATTTCAATGATAATTTAAATTTTGAGAATTTTCTCAAAAAAAACTTTTTTTTTATATTTTAATTTCTTATGATAAACCATAAAGTATAAATATAAAAAATTATAAACAATTAAATAGTACTATGTAATATTAATTACATGGGCTCGTAGCCTAGACTGGATAGGGCGTTGGACTTCTAATCCAAAGGCCGGGGGTTCAAATCCCCCCGGGTCCGCTTATTACATATAATAACAAGACTATTTTTTTAAAGATTTTTACTTAGATATTATTTAATTTATTAAAATATTATTAGATTTTTACAACAATTTTTTATATAAATAATATATTACTATGGGTTTGTAGCCCAGTCAGGATAGGGCACCAGACTCCTAATCTGGAGATCGGGGGTTCAAATCCCCCCAAATCCGTATACTAATTTTAAAAGAATATTCAATAATTATAAATTTACTTCAGAAATATAGTTATAAATTATAAGATATAACTTATAAGTAATAATTTTAATGAAATACAGTTTAAAAATAAGTGTTAAATAAAAAAAATGATTTATAAAAAAAAGTTATTAGAAAGTAGTTTACTTATTTTAATGAACTACCCATTGCTTGTCCGATTAATGTAATTACAACTACACCTACAAAAATGAAAGCACCGATTGTTAAATAATCCATGATAATACCTCTATATTTTAATTATAAAAAAATTCCTTAAAGTACATTGTACTTTTATCTTATTACTATATATTAATGAATTAATATTTATATTTTAGTTAAACAATTAAATTTATAATTTTCTAATTATACTCAACTTTCCCATATTCTCCACCACGACCTGGAGTAACATTTAAAGTATTATTTCTATATGAAGATAAAACATTAGCAAGTAACATATCAACCTTCTCTATTTTTTCAATAGGAACTTTTAATAAAACATCAATCTCATTACCAAAAAGATCAAGTAAACGATCATATCTTGTCTGAACATACTTTGTCATAACACCTTTATTATGAACAGTACTTAAAAGTTCTGCAAGTGGTAAAATATATTGATACGATGGACGACTATCAGGATGATGAGGTTCTTCATAACTTGCAAGTTCTTGAATTCTTCCTTTAACTCCTTTTTTAATTCTACCTCCACAACTACACTTCATATCCTGATCCATAGCTTCATGAATATTATATATCTTATGACATGAAATACAACCTGTCTCATGATACTTACCCATACGTGGATCAAAACCATAATTTTCAACAATATTATTATTTCGAATAGAAGATGCTAAAGATTCAAATGAAAAATCATTTAACTCAATTTTATTAAATTCACGACCCATTCTATGAGGCCATGGAGAATGTGAATCAGAATTTGTTAAAAAAGTATAATCTGATAATTCACTAATAGTATCTGCAAGATCAGAATCACTTGAAAGTCCTAATTCCACAAAATCAGGTCGTTTAGGATAACAATCCATAATTGAATCATATGATTTATACAGACCAGTCCATGGAGTAAATATATGAGCCGGACCAATAAGACAATCATACGATTTTGCAATATCCATAATCTCAGCTCCACTCATTCTAATTCTAGGTCTTCCATCAGCATCCATATTCTTTACTACAAATTCATCTCTCATCTGCCAAGCAGTTTCTATAGAAGGTATTAATAATAAATGATGAATTCTCTGATTATCCTCTAACTCTGTTGTTGTAATAAATTTAGTATTATTATCTTCAATAGTTGAATTTGTTTCATAAATACCAGTATCATCTATTTGTACAAGTGAATCTTCAAGTTCTTGAAGCCATTTAGAATGAAAAGCATCCCCAGTTGCAATAAGATCCAAACCTTTCTTAACTGATTCAGTTGCCATAGTCATAGGATCCATATTTTTAGAAGTTGCCATTGAATATTTACTATGTACATGTAAATCTGCATTAATTATCATAATATCACAGCTCAGCTTAAAAAAAAGTATAAAAAAGGAAAGTAGATTAAAAATTAAATTATCCAATATATCTTAAATCATCATTTGGTTTGTTAACTTTTGGTTCACCAAGTTGACTAAATTGAGGATTTAATGATAATTTATGAAGTGTATCTTCTACTTGTTCATTTAATTCTTCAAGATCCATTTCAAAATCTAATAATTCAAATAATACTAATAACACTTCTTTTGCTGAAGATGGATCTATATAAAATCCTGGAGTTTCACCCATAAGACATGCAGCATCAATTCCTTTTTCTTCTGCATAATGTAATAGTAAACCAGATGCACCTACTATTGCTCCACCTTCATCTTTTCTTATTTGAGTATTTTCAAGATTAAGAACTTCTTCAATCATTTCTAAATTATTACCTGCAACATATACTTTACTTTTTTCTACCATCTCACCGGTACCTAAACCACCGAGAGTATAAATTTTTTGTGCATTTAAGTCTTCAAAATATTTTATTAATACTCTTGATATTGAAATTTGACCATCAAAATCAGTACCTTGTGAATTTCCTGTAAGTAATACAATATCTTGTTCTTTTTTTCCAAAATTTTTAACATAATAGAATTCATTTTTCATGTAATCTATTAAACCATCTTCTTTCACTGTAACTTGTGGAGGAAAATAATCTGATTGAAGTTCTGCAAATTTTGTAGCATCTAATTGTTTTATCATTTGATCAATAACAATTTTGCCTACAAAACCTATTCCTGGCAATCCTTCTAATATTATAGGATTATTTAATTCTACTTCTTCTATTTCTTTTATTGTTGTCTTATTATCCATTACTATCTTCCTCATATATTTATAATTATGTTATTGTTCCATTTGTTGTTTTTTTAAAAGACGTCTATATTTCCCATATTTATCCTGTGGTGAATATCTTGCAGGAAAAATAACTCCCGTTTTCACATTACATCTTGGACATACTTCTTGTAATGTATATTCCCTACATTCTTTACATCGTTTCATCTGGAATTTCATATTATATATATTATATATACATTTATTTTATATTTTTTTGTTAAAGAAAAAAAAGACAGTATAATTTAAGTAATTTATAAAATTTTACACTTGCAATATACGTCTTTAAAATTATATTTTTACAATATAAAACAACCAGATATGCTCTTTAAAAAATAAAAAAATTATTTAAATTGACTCATAAAACATTCAAGTTCATCATAAACTTTATTAAGCTCAGAAGAACCTACATGACCAAGATATGAATTAAAACATACAAGTTTTGAATTCTTAATCAAAGCATGCATAGGTATTGCATCAAGTTCTGGTGGAAAATACTGATCTTCATAAATTCCAATAATTAATGTTGGAACAATAATATCTGAAACAATAGATGTTAAATTATAATTCATAGATGCAACATTACGATAATATGCATCAAGAACATCTTCCTGAGAATCTTCAAAAGCAAATTCATCCATATATTTATTAATATCACTTATATCCTGATTCATATAAAACTCTCTTGAAAGACCAAAAGAATACATAGCTTTACTTGAAAGTTCAAGAGAACGTTTAAGATCCCCTGTTACTTTACCATTATTAAAATCAGGATCAGAAACTATAATATCATTCATAACTTTTGAAATTATATAATTTTGACCACCAACTTTATAACTACTTACAAGAGAAATTAAAAAATCAATACTTTCAGGATACACACTAGCCCATAAAATAGCTTCAAAACCACCCATAGAATTACCAATAAGTCCTAATGGATGAACAATATTTAAACATTCCTCAAGAAATACACGATTAAAATTAACCATATCTAAAATACCATATTCAGGATAATCACACCCTAAATTAGAAGTACTTGGACTACTACTACCTGGAGTTCCAAGAGTTGATAAAGATACAAAGAAGAACTCATCTGTATCAAAAGGCAAACCTTTACCTAAAGCAACACCAATTCTTTTTATAGAACCATAATTCCCACTTGTACCATGAAAATAAATAATAGCATTAGATATATGGCCTTCATCATCATATTTTGGTGTTCCAAAAGCCATATATTCAACATTTTGATCTTTTAATACTTCACCATTAACAAATTTAAATTCTTTTAATGTATAATTCTTTGGAGATACTGATTCAATATCCATAATACTAACTCCCATTATAATTTAATAAAAAATAACTACTCAAAAATAAAATTATCAAAATTAGTAAAAAAAAATAGTATAATTAATAAAATAATTTAAAAAAAATAAAATAAGAATCATCAAAGAAGAAATAGAACTATTCTTCTAATTCACGATGGAAATTTCCTTCTCCTTCATTTTCTTCAATAATTCCAATACATTTATCAGCTGAATCACTTAATATTTTTTCAGCTGTTGGGTAATCTTCTGCTGTTACCATAATTCTGTATTTAGGAGCTCCGACACATTGAACTTCAACATTGTCAGCTTCAATAGATTTAAGAGCTTCAATAATTATTTCGACACCATTAGGTTTATATGAAGTTAAATCAACATAACCTGTAATTTGTACTTCAGGTGTTGAAATATTCTTTTTAGCAACACTGGTTATTATTTCAGCCCATTCAGGACTAATATCCATAGCTAATAGAACTTCTTCCCCTTCATCAGATGCTAATTCGAATCCTTCATATAAATCTCCAAATTCATCCATTATTAAATAACCTACTTCATCGTAAGCTTCATCTAATGTTTTACCTATGGATTTTGCTGAAATTTCTAATAGTTTTTCAGCTTTTTGTTCTATTTTCCATTGTTGCATTCTACGTGTTCTTTGATCTTCACGAATACGTTTTAATGATGCATCTACATGACCTTTTTTAGGGTTAACTCTGAGAACTCTTGCAACAATCTTCTGATTTTCTCTTACATAGTCTCTTATATTTTTAACCCAACCAGAAGAAACTTCAGAAATATGAATAAATGCTTCTTTTCCTTCGTATTCTTCTAATTTTGCAAATGCCCCGTAACCTAATACTTTATGTACGGTTCCAACAATTAGATCACCTTCTTCAGGCCATTCTTTGTTCATTCTAACCATATAATCACCTGGATTAGTAATCTATAATTATAATATTTAGTGATCTAGAACTTCTACAATTTGTGCACAAATTTTAGAACGACCACCTTTTGGTTCTACTAATGTTTTACCACATACAACACATTTAACTGTTGATGCTGCGTGATCGAAAATTATTTGGTGGTTTTCACAATCTCCACATTTAACTTTTAAAAAATTACTTTCTTGTTTAGGCATGATATATTTCCCCCATTTTAAGTAGTAAATTAATTATTTTAATTATAAAAATTGAAAAAAAAGATTGAATTATAATTAAATATAATTCCTTTTAATCTATTGTGATACAAATTCAACTTTTCCTGCACGGATGTTGGTTGATCTTTTAATGTGAGCTTTTCCACATTCTTTACATTTGTATCTTAAATCTAATTTTTTAATTGGTTTACTTCCAGATGGTAAAGGTCTTGGATAACCTCTGTACCCTGCAGTTACACGCCTAAATTGACGTTGTCCCCATTTTAATTCGCTTGCTTTTCTTTTTTTAGAAGTATGTACTTCGTGTACTGTGTGTTTTTTACATTTTGGACAGTAAGTCCTTCTTTCTCGTGGTATTTTCATCCTATTCACCTCGTTTTTTATATAAAATAAATTATCCTCTATATAAATAATTATTTAAATAATTAAAGTAAAGACAATAAGTCTTACTTCATAAAATATCTTACTATTAAGATATAATCGAATATTTCCTCTATTTCCTAGGATATTCAATGAAAAGTTTATTAATACAATATTGTATCATTCTTAAAATATACATAAAAATTAAACTCTACGTTTTTAGAAATAAAATTAACACTTTGAGTGTTTTTCATAATTTATGTATAATAAATATATTTTAATTAAATCCTAATTGTTCATCAACTAATAGAACAATCAATAATTTATCTATATATTATTATGTTAAATATCTCTATTTATAATTATGTATTATTAATTACCTAAAAGTTATTTTTATAAAAAAAAGAAGTTATTGTAATTAAAAATATCATGGAAATAAACTATAATATTTCAATTACATCATTAAGTTTTAGTATTTTTACAAGAGATCGAGGTAAGAGTACAACATCTTGTATACTAAAAGGACCATAAGTTTTTTTATCCTCATCTAATATATCAGTTGTAATTTCTTTTTTAAATTCTACCAACTCTTCAACATCATACTCTATATCAGATACTTCATTAACAACAACTTGTTCTTCTATTTGTTCTTGATCACTTTGGTGACTATTTTCATCAATAGAATTATCTACTTTGTGAGTATTCTTATGCGTATCTTCTATATTTTGCAATGCAACGGTATCATCAAGTGGAACTTCTGGTGGCGTGAAAGGTGTTGTAATATCAGTCTTCGGTTTAGTTTTCACTGGATTATTATTTTCATCTAATAACATATCTGGAGCTTGTCCAAACATCAATGCAATTTGACTCTCATCAAGTTGTGGTGTTGTTGGTTTAGATTTTTTATCAAACTCACGCTTAACTTCAACTTCTGATGAGGAAATTTCTTCTTCTGTAGTTTCAACTGATTTTTTTGTTTCTGATCTAAAACCTAATTTTCGTTTAGATTTTCTTTTACCAGGGATTATTTCAGTCATTAAGTTTTCACGATGCGAAATAATCATATCTACAAGATCATTATATAACTTTGCTTCTTCAGGAGTTACATTAGCAGGTATTTCTTCATATAACTGAGAATTCTTCTTATGACCTTTGAATAAATCATGAGATTTTTGAACATTAGATATTGCAGTTGTTAATATTTTAAATTCTCTTCTTTCACAAATTTCAATAGTTATTCTTTGAGCATCCCTTAATTGATATGCTTCCAATGATAGGGGATTATCATCAACTATTTTTAATAAATCTTGAAGATAGTTTGAAGCATCATCATAAAATGTATCTTCTATTTCAGATAAAGGTCCATCAATTCTTTCCTTTTTTTGTATATCCCTTAATTTTTGAAAAAATGTCTCCAACTATACTATCCCCTTTATTACTTTTAAATTCCATCTATCTATTAAATTTATTTTATAGATTGAAGAGAATTAACCTATTTATTCTTCTTCTATTCTAGGAGCTAATAAAAATGTTAATTTTCCTTCTTCATTTAATAATTCTAATGTTAATGTTAATGGCATGTCATCTCCAAGAGAAATATAAGTATTATCTGCAAATTTTTCTGCTTTAAGCATTTCTTTAATATTTTCTATTGCAAATACTGCTCTTGCTGATTCATCAACTTTTTCACCATGAAGATATTCTACTTGTGCATCTGAAAATTCTCCAACAGCTTTAAGTGTTAAATTATCATCATCAATATTAAATTCAACTCTATCAGCTACTATTTCAATATCCTGAATTGTTTCTTTAAGAGTTCCTATTGGAATTCCAATTGTTATAGGATATTCAATTTCTGGAGGTGTTGGTGTATCATATTCTAAATCAATAAGTTTTACTTTAAATGTCTTTTTAACTGCTCCTTCAAAAGTAACTACAAGACTTCCTGCATCAACAGTTAATTCCATTACATCATCAGATTTAGATCTTTTTAAAACTTTCATTAATTCTTCAGTATCTAAATTCAATTTAATTGGTTTATCACATTGGAAAATATCAAATAAACTTTCTTTTAGTTCTAAATGTACATATGTGATATGACTTCTATCTATTGCATTTAATCTAAGTCCATCAGAATCTACTTCTATTTGTACCTCGTCGACTATTGATGATATTGCATCAAAACTTGTTTTAAAAATACTTGGATCACTTAATATAAGTTTAAACACTATTAAATACGCTCCTAAAAATTACTTTATAATTTAATTTTTGATATTTATAAATAATAAATATTTTTATAAAAAAGAAAATAGATTTTAAAAAAAATTTTACTAAAAAAAGAATAAAAAAAATAGAATAGTTTATATTCTATACATATATTTCTATGTCCACATCTTGGACAACGTGCTAACGTTGAATTATATACATATCCACAACCAGAATACTTACATGTTTTCATATAACCAATGTTTTTATTAACACCAGCTTCCTCATATGTTACTTTACTTCCAGAACTACTTCCTGAATTTACAACTTTTGTAGTAGTCTTAGTCACAGTATTTTGAGTTGTTGTATTATTTTGTTCATCTAATTGTTTTTGCATATCATTTAATGATGCATTAAGCTGAGCATTTTTTGTTTGCATATCATTATACACCGTATATGCACCAAAAGAAACTCCACATATAGCAAGAACAATTAAAGCAAGCAAAACAACCTGCATTTCAGATCGCACACTTATTCCTCCATTATTATTTAATTTATATAAAAAGAGTATTAACCTCTATCTAAAAAACTATAATTTAGAGTTAATTTCTAAAATTATAAAATTAGATTATTAATTTAATTTTTATATTTTATTAACTTAAAGTTTATTATCATGATTTAATTTTATTAAATTATAAAAAAAGATATAAAGTTTCTAAAATAAGTATAAAAAAAGTAAAAATATGCTAAAAAAAGAATTTAACTAAATATTTCTAAAAAAAAAGAATTAAAACTGACATCTAATCTCTAAACTATCATGGAGGTCAAATTTATTATTAATTTTTCTTATTGTTTTTCTTTTTATTATCAGATAATTTTTTAGAGATTGTGTCATCTTTAACATCATCTATTAGATCATTAAATCCGAAATAATCCATTAATTCATTATAGAATGACAATAATATAATAAGAAGACCTATAACCATGAAAGCTATTGCTATTGTTTCATGTTCTCCATAAATTACATTATCAGATATTCTAACAACATCATTAAATGCTTGAATAAGACCAAATATAAATATACCTAATCCAACAATTATTACTACAATTTTCTTAATATCATGTTCAGAAGCTGAAAAAAGATTTAATGATTTTATTTTATCTGTATCAAACTGATTAAAAAGTGGAACTCCTTCATTATCAACTTTTACTTCATCAACAACTCGTGTTGAATAATTATTTTTTGAAGAACTTTTATCTAACTTTTTATCAGAAACTGATTCAGTATCACTTTCTTTTTTATCAATTTCAGGTTTTTCATTAACTTCAGATTCTAATTCTGATATTATTGATTTTGATTCTGAAATTAATTCATCTTTATTATTAACATCCACCTCATCAATGACATCCAATAATGAATCTTCAACAACTTCAGATTTATCAAGATCATCTTGACTATCATCCTCTTGAATAGTACTTTCTACGATTGATCCTAATTCACTGTCATACTCTGGAATTTCTTCAGCATCTCTTTGTTCTACCAGATCTAAAGGATCTTTTTCAGTTTCAATACTTGTGAACTTATCTTCCAATTCATTTAGTTCATCCAAGGGATCTGTTGAATCTTTATCTTTATCTTTCATTTTATCACAAAAACTGGATATATTCATTTAAATAAGAAGAATATTATCTAATTCTAACTTAATTCTTACATCATAGTTTATATTTCTATAAAATAAAATAAACTATATATAAATAGTACATAAACAATTTTTTAATATGTTAATAATGTAGTATTTTAATAAATAAATAATTTACTATTTAAAAAAAAATTCTAAAAAAAAGATAATCTTAAAAAAAAATAAATGATTATACTCTAATCATATTCTCTCCATGTATAATCACAGTCAGTACATCTGAAAAATCTTGTTTCAGATTCATCAGCACTTCTAGTTTGTTGTAACCACCAAAATGCTACTTTGTTTCCACATTTAGGACAGATTACTTTTATTGTAGGTAAAGTTTTCACATTACTATCTGTAACTATAACTGTATCTTCCTTGTCAACTTTTTCACTGACTTCATATTGTTTTTTTGATTCTTCAGTTACACCTTTTTCATAGTTACAATCTTCACATATAAATTTACCGTTTATTGGAAATAATACTTTTCCACAATCAGGACAGAATTCCATCTATAATCATAATCTCCTATAGTATTTTTAATAATTTCTATTTATAATATATCATGATTTTTCTATAAAAATATTATGATTAAAAAAAAATAATCATATTAACTTCGCATCAGAAACTATCATATCATGATCAAAAGCTAAATTAATACCCTCTAAATCACAAATTGGAACATATTTTGCATCTTTTGCATCAGAATTTGAGTTAAGTTCTCCACCAATGACAGAAGCAATATATGCAACAGTAACAGTGTGTCCACGTGGATCTCTACTTGGATCTGAATAAACACCCACTAATTTTTCTAATTTAACCTCAAGTCCAGTTTCTTCTTTAGCTTCTCGTATAGCAGCATCTTCTACTTTTTCACCATATTCTACAAAACCACCAGGTAAAGCCCAACAATCTTTATATGGATTATTTAGTCGTTTAATGAGTACTATTTGTGAATTATGTACTATTATAATATCTGCAGTTAAAGCAGGATTTTTATATTCTGACATGAAAGATAATATAATTTAAATAATTAATGTATATTTCTATAAAAAATAGTGATTATTCAAATATAAAATTAAAAAAAAGTAAGTTTTTAAAAAAAAATAACTTAAAAAATAGAATTTGTATTATAAATAAAAAATCTATTCTTCAAAAGCAGAAATTAAAGCTTCTTTAAACTCATATGCTTCATCTTTAACTTCTTGAGAAGCTTTTATAAGAGATTCTCTTGGAGAAGGACTGTGAACTTCAAATTCTGGTTCTCCAATAAGAGGATGAGTAATTTCATATGCTGAAGCATAGATATCTTCTTGAGACATTAATCTTTTTCTTAAAATATTACAAATTGTATGAGTTTCTCCAGTAATTTCTAATACTAATTTTTCAGGTTCTTCATTAATAATTTTCATCTAAAACTCTCCATATTTATTTGATAATTTACGTGAATCAACCATACCACATTCACATACCAATTTTTTATTATCATCTAATTTCATAAATTTACGGCAAGAAACACACATTGCCTTAATAACACCCAATCTATCTTCTATCGTGCATAATTCTAGATATTCAGTTCCTAACTTATTAATAACTTTAGCTTCAACAATATCTCCAATTTTAAATAATTCATGCATAGAGGAAACATAATCATTAGTTACATTAGAAATATGAATATATCCCTTATATCCTGCTACAATATCACGTTCAGATCCTAAAATCTTTTTAACCGTAATTAAAGCTTTATATTGTTTTACTTCAGTTATATAACCAATAATAACATCATTTATCTTAATTTGAGCAGGAGGATTCTCTGAAACAATAGAGATTACTTTATTTATATTATCAATATTCAAATAACCATAAATACTTGCTTTAATATAACCATCCTCTACATATGTCCAGTCAGATGGAACATATTCCTCATAAGTACATAAAACCTCACCAGGTAATACTACTTCACCTTGCTCATGATTCATTTAAACACGACCTAAAAATAGATAAACTATATCTTTATTTTGGATTACTTAAGTTATATTATATAATATATAACATTAACCAATAATATAATTAACTTAATTATTTTTGTTGATCATGAATAATAATTTCATCCATCTGATAATCATCCCAAGGTTTAATACCTAAAACTATTTCTAATTCATCAGGTGTTAAAACAGGTTTTTTATACATTGCACTATCATCAATTGCAATTCTTGGACAAGCAGTCATTACAAAAGCATCTAAATTGAAAGGTAATAATCTATCAGGTGAAATATAATCCATATTCAATATTTGTGCTTCAAATCCATGTTTTTTAATTAATTCTTTTAATTCTAAAGCCAAATCAAATCTTAATTGACCTTTTTTTGAAGAGATTATAATACCAAATGACTTAGCAGATTTTGCTTTTGTAATTCTTGCAAATCTAACTCTTATTATTCTATCATAAAATTCTTCAATATCTCTTGAAGTTCCTTTAAATGGATCAGCAAGTAAAACTTGTTTTTTAGTAAATAATTTAACTCCAAGAGCATGGAAATCACCACTTCCAACATAAATTATCACATCAACATCTAATGATTTAATAGAAGTAAAGTTACAACCAAGAACCTGTCCATCAGTAGTTCCAATACCTTCATCAAGTTTTACAATATAACCTTTTGACTGGATAAGTTCAATCATATCATCTAACTTATGAATATGTTGAGTAGTTGTAACAAGACCCACCGTTTTAACACTACTATCGAGCTTAGATAATGCATCTTCAATAGGAGCTACAATATCAGCACTAGAATGTGCTTCAATAAAAAGTACAGGACAATCTGTTTTAATTGGAAGAGCAGTATGTGCAAAATGAACAACTAAATCAATATGTCCATTAACCTTATTATCAGCCAAATCACAAGCACCAAAACAAGGATCAGCATCAATTAATATATTAACATTACCAACAGCTTCCTGAATCTCATTAGAAACACGAACTGCATCCATCTTTAATCCTTCAGGAAACTGTAAAATAATATTTTTTGCATCCAATTCTATAATCTTGTCTTTTATAACATCAATTTTATAATCATAATCAATTCTTGGCATATGATAACCTCATTAATCTTCAACAATAGTTACCTTACCATCAACCATTTTAATTTTAATTAAAGTATCAAGAGTATGTCCAGTTTTTTCCTCAGCGATAATACGACCATCATCTTTTTCAATTGGTACAATTATATAAACTAAATTAGCACCTATATCATCAATTGCACCAATAACACCACTTATAGTTCCACCAGTACTTACTACATCATCAATAAGAAGTAAATTATCATCTTTTTCTATCCCATTGATATATAATTCATTTTCACTATAACCTGTCTGTTGATGTACTTGATATTCCCCTTCAAGACCATAAGATCTCTTACGTATAACAACAAAAGGAATTCCAGTCTTAAGAGATAAAGCTGTAGCTAAAGGAATACCCATAGATTCTATACCAACTATCTTATCAACCAAATCAAGATTATAATTATCAATAATATAACCCATAACATCTTCCAATAATTCAGGTTCAACAAGAGGCACCCCATCACTTATAGGATGTACAAAGTAAAAATATTCACCTTTTTTAACAATAGGACATTCAAGTAATGATTTTTTTAATTCATCTAACATTAATATAAGCTCCCAAAAAATTTTCATAAAGATTTAAACAATATCATATTTTAATAATACGAGTTAAATTGAAAATATGAAATTTTTAATATAATATATATTATGTTCTTTATTCTATATTTTTTTACTAAATTCTAGATAATTTATTAAATATACTTAGCAAATATATTATATAATATATATTAATAGCCTACTCATAAAAAAATAAGATGATAGGAGGTACAGCAATGCTAGAAGGATTAAGTGAAAATCTAACAAATACAATGAAAAAACTATCAGGAATGTCCATTATTGATAAAAAAACATTGAAAGAAATTACTAAAGATATTCAACGTGCACTTATTCAATCAGACGTAAATGTAAAAGTAGTATTAAACCTTACAAAAGAAATAGAAAAGAAAGCATTAGATGAAGAATTACCTAAAGGATTAAGTCCAAAAGAACATGTAATGCGTATTGTATACCAAGAACTTGTTGCTTTAATTGGTGAAAAACCAGAAGAATTAAAAATTGATAAAAAACCTTACAAAATAATGATGTTAGGATTACAAGGTAGTGGTAAAACTACAACAACTGCAAAACTTGCTAAAAATCTTAAAAAAAGAGGCCTTACATCAGCAATTGTTTGTACAGATACATGGAGACCTGCTGCATATGAACAATTAAAACAATTAACAGAACCTCTTGATATACAAGTTTATGGAGACCCAAAAAATAAAGATGCTGTAGATCTTGCAAAAAAAGGGTTAGACCATTTTGGATCTAAATATGATGTTATTCTTGTAGATACAGCTGGACGTCATAAAGAAGAACAAGAATTACTTGACGAAATGACAGAGTTAAGTACAGTAGTAGAACCTGATGAAGTAATTCTTGTAATTGATGGAACAATAGGACAACAAGCACGCCACCAAGCAGAAGCATTCAAGAAAACAACAGAAATAGGATCTATTATTGTAAGTAAATTAGATAGTTCAGCAAAAGGAGGAGGTGCACTATCTGCAGTAGCAGAAATTAAAGCTCCAATTAAGTTTATTGGTACTGGAGAACGTGTAGATGATTTCGAAGCATTTGACCCTGAAAGATCTATTTCAAGACTTCTTGGAATGGGAGATATTGAAACTTTAATTGAAAAAGCTACAGAAGTAACAGCAGATCAATCTGATAAAGAAATGGTTGAATCTATCATTAATGGTAAGTTTACATTAAAAGCTATGGAAAATCAGTTAGGTATGATGAAAAAAATGGGTCCTATTCAACAAGTAATGAAACTTATACCAGGTCTAGGTAATCAACTACCAGCAAATGCAACAAAAGAAACAGAAGAAAAACTTGAAAAATATAAAATACTTATGAACTCCATGACTGAATATGAATTAACAAATCCTGAAGTTATAAAAAAATCTAGAATTAGTCGTATAAGTAGAGGAGCAGGACTTACTAACGATGATGTAAAAGATCTACTTAAATATTATAATATCACTAAAAAAGCATTGAAAGGTGGAATGGGTAAAAGAAACATGAGTGGTCCTATGGGTAAACTCATGAGACGTATGTCACGATAACCTACCTTTTCTTTTTTTTACAAATAATTTTTTTATCCAAACTATCTACAAGAAATCTTCTAAAGACTTTAATCAATATCCATACTTGTAGAAGTTAAATTTTCATAATCTTCAATTATTTTTTGAACTCGTTTTGCATATGTATGCTCATTAATAACATTTGGATCAATAGGATTCCTATTTAATGCTTCTTCTATTTTACTTTTTAATTCTTCTTTATCATCATAGAATATTACTTCATCAGGGAATATTTTTTCAATATCACGTACATGATCTGTTACAATAACAGTTCCACATGCAAGACCATCAAATATTCTATTTGAAATAAATCCTTTATCTATCATATCAGGCCAATGATCATTTAATAAAACTTTTGTTGAGGAATATGCTTTATATAATTCTTCATTTGGGATATACTCACTCTTTACATATTTTTGATCAAGAATACCTTCCCAATCATTTCCATATATTTCTAACTTATAATCAGTAGGTAATAAATCATGTAATATTTTTCTATATTTCATTCTTGAGTTTCCTACAAATAACAATTCTGTATCATATTTTTCATCATATAACTTATGAAATCTTACAGGATTTGTACATTGAAGAAGAGTATCAATATCAACACTGACTATCTGTTTTAATTTTTCTGTCCAATACTCTGAAGCTACATATACCTTATCAAAACTATCATATTCACCCACACTCACCCTATTTGGGTGTGAAATATTCCATTCAATGTTATAATGTGTTGGTTTTGGAATATATAGACTTACTCCCCTTAATAATAATACAAGATCGTATAATGAATCCTTATCTGTATCCCAATCATTATAAAATTGAATTCTTGATGGATAACCTTGTCTATTAAATTCTTTTTGTAGTTGAACTCCAACATGATAATCACCCCAATGATGTTTATTATCTTTTTTAGGTGTTGGAATTTTAATTATCATTCTTGTTTTTTTAGAGTAATCTGTTAAGAAATTAATTAATTGTTCAGCTCTATTTTTATATGTATGTTCTTTAAGAACAAATGTTTTTAACTCATCAACTAATGCTTCTGCTTTATCAGGATCATTTAGATAAGTATTAAGTTGTATACCAAGAGTACTTAATGAATTATATGTTGGTAATTTATCCCCAAATATTTCATTTGCACCAACAATCCCATTTGTTAATACAAGCTTTCCACAAGCAAGTGCATCAAATACACGTCCATTAACTGCTGAAGAAACACCTGTTAGATCTGTTGCATCATCAATAACAATTTTTGTTGAAGCATAAACTTTTGGAATATCATAATATTGAATATAACCTTTATCATAATCATTAAATTTATCATATTTAGCCCATGTTTTTCCATAAATATTAAAACTATATGAAATATATTCTGGTTCAAGTAATTTTGTTATCTCCCGTTCATCATGCCAATCATTACCTGCAAAACAATAATCACATAATAAATCTTCTTCAGGCTCTACATCAGTATTAAATACTTCAGGATCTGTTGCTTCATAGAATAATTCAGGTTCATATCCAGAATTATCTTCAATATAATGCAAACATTCACTATTTGAACAAAAAATAAAGTCAAAAGATTCAAAATATGACTTTGAAATCCACCATTCTGGCCAATTAAGTATCCATGCAATTTTAATAATCATGTTATTGTCTGTTTGTATCTGATCAATATCATAACTATTTAATAAAGAAATTATAACATCAACATCATCATTTATTTTAAATTTTTCCTTATCATGTGATGATATAAATTCAGTTTCATAACCCATTTTTTCTAATTCTTTAGATAAAGATAAAGCTATAAAATAATCTCCAACAGCTGCAGAATCCCCTTTTTCAAGAGTTATAAAACATATCTTTAAAACATTTTCTGAAAAGAATCTATTTTTATTAATTTTATCATTTAAAATTTCTTTTTTAAGCCATTTGTTCCATTTTTTTGCAAAAACCTCTTTATTATTTAATTTTTGAGATTCTCTTAATCCTTCAATCAATTTTTCTTTTATTGCATGATTATAGTGATATGCTACTGAACTTGAATTATAATAATTTTTATACCCTTTCTGATACAATCTTAAAGATAAATCAACAGATTCATAACCATACATAAAATTTTCATCAAATCCATCAACTTCTAAAAATTTATCTTTACTTACAAGCATTAATGAACCAGAAACTGCAGGTACCTCTTCTATATAATGTTCATTAAACACATACTCTTTTCCATCATCACGATTATAAGGAAGAATGTACCCATTAACTTCTTTAAACTTTATTCCTGAATGTTGTATTTGATATGATTTATCTTCATTTGATAATCCTGTACAGTCAGGATATACTAATTTTGATCCAACTACCCCACAATCATCTTTAGATATTGCTGTTTTAATTAAATAACTAAGCCATCCTTCAACCAATTCCATATCATTATCAAGAAATATAAGATATTCTCCTTTTGCATAATTAACAGCAGAATTATAAGCTTCAGAATAACTCTTATTTATTCTATTATACAGAATATTTAAAGATAATTTATCACGATATTTCTCAACTATTTCTCTAGAATTATCACTAGAATTATTTTCAATAAATATTATCTCATAATTTGGATAATAAGTATAATCATACAATGAAGTTAATAATTTATCTAAATATTCAGCACCATTATAATTTAATATGAGAATTGAAACTAATGGTGAATTTTTATCAAAAACTGGATATTTATGTGCTACAACATCAGTTGATATTGCAAGTTCTAATGAATTTGAGTTTCCAGGATCATAATCAATAATTTCTTCAGCTAACTCATCTCTCATATCTTCTTTATCTTCTGATAAGAGTTTACTTTCCTGATATATTGACTTAATTTTTTCATTTGATTCAATTGATTTTTTCATTAGGCATTGTGGGCATTTTTGCGGTCTGCGGCCGCT
>CAZHBQ010000002.1:0-73245 GCA_964530785.1 uncultured Methanobacteriaceae archaeon
GATCTTTGCAATTTAGGCTATCATTGGGCACAATGTTATCCAAAAGCACATCCTAAAGTAGAAGAATATTGTAGAACTAATGATGTTAAGAATTGGTTTTTAAAAAACACTCAATGGGTATATAATATTCCCAATACCAACATTGTATGTTCTCATGCTGGAATAGGAGAATATTTCTTTAATGATTTTAAAAAGTATTATAGAAAGAATATTAATCCTGATCAAAATATTGTTCCTGGAATTATGGATATTAATCAAGTTCCTCCTTGTGAGTTATTTGCTTTTAATGGTGGATGGTGGGATACTAATGGTGAATCAGTTACTCAATCATGTACTTGGATTAGACCTCAAACTTTGATAGAATGTGGTGTTAAAGATATAATTCATGTAGTAGGACATACACCAGTATCTCACATCATTAATTTAAAAGATGAATATCTCAAATATCAAAATGAAGATAAAGTAAATATTTATGATAAATCTCTTGTTGATATTTGGTGCTGTGATTGTTTAGAAAATAAAGAATATTTAATAATTGAAGATGGAAAATTCAAACCTACTTACTTATGATCAAATTTATAATGAGTATAATCAAATTTGTTCAGATTATAACGAAGATATAATAACATCAAATCAATATGATGAAAAAATGTATATACTCAATAATAAATTGATTGATTTTTTATCAAATAAATATCCTGAACTAATTAATAATATTGGTGAAAATTGGGAAAATTTATTAGATCATATAATTGAATCTTTAGATGAAGAAGATTTTATCCGTATATTAATTATGGAAGAAGTTGAAGATTTAATGAAAATGTTTGATATAGATTTTTATGATTACATTGATAAATATTATAAATCTAAACAAGAATGAAAGTAAATATTGTAAATACTTCTTACAACCCTCTTCCTGTAAGAGCTGATGAAGGAAGCAGTGGATATGATGTATATGCTGCACTAAATTTTATTGATTTTAAATTTCTTTATGATGGTGCTGCTATAAAAGGAGATAAACTAATTCTTCCTCCTGGAAGTAGAGCACTTGTTCCAACAGGACTTTATGTAGCAATACCTCAAGGCTATGAAATTCAAGTTAGAGATAGATCTGGTTTAGCTCTAAAACAAGGTTTAATAATTACAAACGGTATAGGCACTATTGACAGTAGCTACAGAGGCAGTATTGGTGTAATTTTAACTAATACAAGTAAAAGTGAAGTAGTTATTAGTAGTGGTGAACGTATTGCTCAATTAGTATTAATGAAAGTTGAAACTATTGATTGGAATCTTGTTAATCATCTTGATGAAACAGATAGAGGAGAAGGTGGATTTGGAAGTTCTGGAATAAAATAAGTGAATTATGAGAAATAACATTGGAAATATTCTTAAAGTAATTCATAAAACAGGTTGTGATTTAAAAACAGCTGAGGAAGCTCTTGAAAGATGTAATAATTGGGCTGATACTTTTAAATATGTTAAAAATGAATAAAGTAGAATTTATAAAACTTATTAAAGATTATCAAAACTATGATAATTTACTTGACTCTGCTTGTGATATATTTCCAGGTATAATTGAATCTAAGTTGTTTATGTATCCTGCTGAATGGTTTGAAAACATAATTGAATTATGTTTTACAGAGGAAGGTGTAGATTGGATTTATTGGTGGTTGTTTGAACGTAACAATAATTCAGAAATGAAGGCATATGATGAAAATCATAATGAAATTCAAATGGATACCGTTGAAGATCTTTGGAATTTTATTAAAAATTATATAAAATGATATTATACGCTGTTGAATGTAATGGTGAAATAACCGGTTATGATTGGTCTATTGTTACCATTTGGAAAAATAAAGATGATGCTAATAATGCAATGAATATTTATAAAAGGAATGTTCAAGAAACTCACGCATCATCGGATTATAGAATAAAAGAAATTGATACAGATTCTGAAGAAAGTTGTATTTATGATTATGATGATTAATGATAAAATATCTTTTAAGTAAAGCATCTACAGGTAAATTCAGATTCTGGATATGTGAATCCGATGAAGAATGGCATGATGATGTAAAAGGTTATATTATTAAACGCAGTTATGGTCAAGTAGGGGGTAAAACAACTTTATCCCCTATTATCATAATTAATAAAACTAAGCAGAATAGAACTTGGAAAGAACAATTAGAATTACAATTTAATTCTGAGGTCAAAAAGCAGTTAGATAAGGGTTATATTGAAGTTGAAAAACATCCAAATGAATATTCTGAATCAGAATTAAACGAGATCTTTGGTGATGTAAGAACTAATCAAGCAGGAATAATTAAACCAATGCTAGCTAAGCAAGAGTCTAAACTTACTAATAGAAAAATTCTTGATAAAGAATGGATGTGTAGTAAGAAACTTGATGGTGTACGTTGTTTAATGTATTGGAATGGTTCTGAGATTAGAACTACATCAAGGGGTGGAGATAACTATGATCCAGCTACTGTACATTTAAGAGAAGATGTAGCTTTATATAATTTCTTCAAAGAGAATCCAAATATTATTCTTGATGGAGAACTTTATCGTCATGGTAAAACTCTACAACAAATTTCAGGTGCTGCAAGACTTGAAAAAAATGCTTATGAATGTGATTGGCTTCAATATTGGATTTATGATTGTTATGATACAGCTAATCCAGATATGATTGCTAGTGATAGATATAAGTTCTTAGTTAAGAATCTTGATTATTTTATTGAAGGTGATGAAGATGATGAAGTAACATCTAATTTCTATGTATTAGCTCAATTGGAAGTATCTGGTGAAGATAATATTTGGAAATTTCATGATGAATTTGTAGCTAAAGGATTTGAAGGATGTGTGATTAGAGATCCTAATCGCCCATATAAGCCTAATGGACGTACGAATGACATGATCAAATTCAAGCAGTACAAATCTAAAGATTTTTTGGTAATAGATTATGAACTAGGACTTAGAGGATCTGAAGATATGACTTTTATATGTCAGTTAGATGATGGAAGAACATTTAAAGCCATGCCAGTAGGAGATAGAGCTACTAAAGAAGAGTATATTCAAAACTTTGAGTCTAAGTATAAAGATCATAAAGCAGAATGTACTTACTTTAATTATTCTGAGGACGGTATTCCTACCCAACCTAAATTAAGAATATTTCGATTTGATTTAGAATGAAAATACCTAAACAATTTGTACTTCACGGACATACAATAAACATCAAAATTATTGAACACGATAATAATAATCGTTATGGTTACTATGATAGTGTAAGAGAAGAGATTACTATAGCAAGAAAAGTAGAAGTTGATGGAATATTAGTAGAATTAAATGATACACAAATAGAACATACCGTTTGGCATGAGGTATTCCATACTTTTCAATGGCATACTGATGGCGAAACAGATGAAACTGAAGCTCAGTCCTATGCTGGTCTTATGATTGAGTTTCTAAAAACAAGTGGATTGAAAATTGATCCAAATATAGTTCATACACCAATACATGATGAGTGTGATGAACATATAGAATAACAATTTTTCAAGAAACCTTATTATATAAAGACTATATTATTAAAATGGAATTTACAATACCTTATCAAATAATCAAAGAGGGAGAATTAAACATAGATATGGTAAAACTAGCTAATACTCTTATCAAAATATGTCCTAAAAGTTATGATGCAGAAAATATGGTAGAGTACTTTTATGATAATATGGAAGAGATATTAACTGAGTTTTTTGGTCTGCCAGAAGAAACTTATATTGATGATTGTGTAGATATATGTACAATGGATGATGTAGTAGATAATTTGGTAAATACTATTGAAGACATTCTTAAAGGAAAATCATGAAATCCTTTAAAATTCAACAATCAATAACTGATAGAAATGATAATTCTTTAAAATTATTCTTTAAAGATATTTCTAAAATTCCTATGATTGATGTTAATGAGGAAATAGAATTATCTAAAAGAATTCAATCTGGAGATGAAAGTGCTGTCAATAAATTAGTAAGTGCTAATTTAAGATTTGCTGTTTCTGTTGCTAAAAAATATCAGAATAAAGGACTTCCTTTAGTTGATCTTATACAAGAAGCAGTTTGTGGGCTAAATAAAATTGGCCTTAATTACTTAACAACTTTATCAAGTTGGGTAGTTAATAAAAATTATCAAAATTTTTCTGGACTTTTAAAAAATTTGATTAAATTTAAAATAAAAATTATTAACTGCTTTCGGTGAAACCTAAACAAAAATAAAATTTTGCATGGCAATACCGAGCCAAAAATTTATTTAATATGTATTTAATTTATATCTATCTGGTAAAGTCTATATTGGATAGACAAGTTAGTAATAATAAATGGAATTTTGAAATAGTTAATACTAAATAAATTTGTGTGTGGAGGTCATTCCCTAAGTGATGAGCAGGGAAGTAGGGGTACTATTGATACGTACCGATGTTTTAAGAAATGAATCATCTGAAATACCGAAACAGTAATTCTTTTATATAAGAAAGATATGACCCATACTTTGTTGAAAAACAAAGATTATATGAATTCAAGCTGCCCATAAATTTGATGGAAGTAAAGGAATAAGGTTTATTTCATATGCAGTGTGGTGGATTAGGCAATCCATCACACATGCTTTAACTGATCAATGCAGAACTATTAGAGTTCCTATGAATCAGATTGTAAATATGAATAAAATAAATAAAGTTTCTGAATCATTTGAAAAAGAGAATGGAAGAAAACCTTGCTCTGAAGAATTAGCGTATGAAATTGATGTAGATTCTAAAAAAATAAATTTAACAACATCAGCAATAAATAGGTGCGTTTCTTTTGATACTCCTTTTAATGATGAAGAAGCTGATTGTTTAATAGATGTTATTCCAAATAAAAATGCAGAAAATCCTGATGTTGAAATTGAACATAAAGATATTTCTAAAGAAATTGAAGAAGTATTATCTAAACTTTCTTACAGAGAAAGAGATGTGCTTAAAATGTCTTTTGGAATAGGAATGTCTCAAATGCAAAATGAAGAAATTGCTAATAGATTTGGAATAGGATCTGAAAGAGTTAGACAAATTCAGAATGAAGCAATTGCTAAAATCAAGATGAAATATCTAGATGATTTAAAAGAATTGTTATGACTTTAGAAGTATATGATTTAGAATGTTTAAGTAATCTATTTACATATACAGGATATTGCCCGAAAGAAGATAAATATTATCAATTTTGTATATGTAAATGGAGAAATGAACTAGAAGAATTATATAAACATTTAAATAGAGATAAAATAATTCAAGTTGGGTATAACAATAAAGCTTATGACAGTCCTTTAGAAACTCATTTAATGCGTCATTATAATGAGTACTGTAATATGAATGGTAAGGAAATAGCATGTGCTTTATATAATAAATCTCAAGAAATTATTGAATCTGAGTTTAGTTCTTTAAAAGATGAAAATGATTATTGTAAACAGGTTGATCTATATACTTTAATGGGATATGATAATGTGGCAATGAGAACTTCGTTAAAGGATCTAGAAATAGCATTAAGGCTTCCTAATGTAGAAGAAATGCCTATTCATCATACAACTTGGTGTAAAGAAGAAGACGAAAAGATTGTGCTTGCGTATAATCTTAACGACGTTTTTGCTACATATCAATTTCTTTTAGTAGTACTTGGTAAAACTAATATTCCATTTTATAAAGGTGATAATAGAATTGAATTAAGACAAAAACTTCAAAGACAATTTGGAATAAATGTTCTTAATACTTCTGATATTCGTCTTGGTGAAAGGTTAATACTTAAATTGTATTGTGCTGCAACTAATAAAATAGAATATAAACTTAAAAAATGTGGAGGAACTCCTAGAAGCATTATACATTTAAAAGATTGTATTCCAAAATGGGTTGATTTTAAAACTCCAGAAATGCAAAGTTTAAGAAAAAAATTTGAAGAACTTACAGTTCCTGGAGATAAATTAAAAGGTGCTATTGAAATCTCCAATATATTTCATGGAATAAAGATGGATTATGGTTTGGGTGGGTGTCACAGTAGCACTCAACCAGGTATTTATGAAGCTAATGATGAATGGATGATTCTAGACGAAGATATTGGTTCGCTTTATCCGAGTATAGCTATTCAATTAGGTATTTATCCTGAACATTTAGGAATTGAGTTTAGGGATTTATATGATAAAGATATTGTATCTGTAAGATTAGCTGAAAAAGCTAAACCAAAAAAAGAAAGGGATAATTGTATTATGACAGGATATAAAAAGGCTGCTAATTGTGTTTATGGTAAATCTAATGAACCAAATTCTCCATTTTATGATCCTTTATATACTCTTAAAACCACTATTGGTGGGCAGATGTTTATATCAATGTGGACTGAAAAGTTAGTATTAGCTATACCTAAGATTAAATTTCTACAACATAACACTGATGGTTTAACTTATTTACTTCCTAGAGTTGATTATGATAAAGCACTACAAGTTGCTAAAGAAATGACTGAACTTACAGGCTTATTTATAGAAGATACTATATATTCTAAAATTATTCTGAGGGATGTAAATAATTACATTGCAGTATATGATGATTTTACACCTGAATATGAACATCTAAAACTTAAAGGATGTTTTGAAATTGATCCTGAACTTCATAAAGATCCGTCAATGCGAATAGTTCCAATTGCACTAAAAGAATATTTTGTAAATGGAAAACCTATTCCTGAAACAATAAAAAATCACACTGATATATACGATTTTTGTTTAAGATTAAAAACTAATTCTAAATCTACTGCATTATATCGTCATATAGAAAATGGTAAAATCGTTGATACTCCTTTACCAAGAACTACTCGATATTATATAGCTAATGATAGTAAAAGATATGGATCATTGTTAAAAGATTTTGGTGATGGGCGAATGTCAGGAGTTAATATTGGATACATGGTTAATCTTTTTAACAAGTATGAAGAGAAACCATTTAAAGAATATGATATAAATTATAATTTTTACATAGCAGAAGCAATGAAAATTGTATATGCTGTAACAAATGGAGGACAATTAAGTTTGTTTTAATATTATGGGCTGGTCAACAGAACTATTTTGTAATATATCTTTCAATAAAGAAACTTTTAATGATGAATATCTTGTTGAAGATAGAATAAATGAATTAAATAAAATGATAGATCATTGTAAATCAGAATTACGTGATCTAGTAATGATTACTGAACCTCAAAAATTCTTAGATATTTCAGAAGGATCTAATATTATGCTTGAACTTAATTCTATGGTTAGAGATAATTTTGAACTTTTGGAAGAATATTATATAGAACGTTATAAGTTATCATTACTTTTAGATAATTGGAAAGAATGCCATGATGAAAATGGTCTTGCAATTGAACCTCCTGAAGGAATCACTTGGAAAACTGCTTTTCTTGATGGTGATTTTATTGCAACTAATAAACATCCAAATTGTGAGTAAATATGTAAATATAACAGTCAGTACTTCTTTAAGTACTGACTTTATTCTTGAAGTTCCAGATGATGCTGATGATAATAAAGTTAAAGAATTAGCACAAAAGGAAGTATTAATTCCTAATAAATATCCGGAAATTCTTGATAATTTTCTAAAAACTAGAATGAGGATTAATATTCAAGGAATTGATTCTATGTTAAAAAGTTGGAATGTTGACGAAATAGAATATATGATTGATGGAAAAGTTATATAAACTAGTAGAATCAAATAATATAATGCTTCAATTCATTTGTAATTATATTCTTAAAGTAGATAATCCTAAAACCAAAGACAGAGAAGATTTAAAGAATTTCATGACTAACTTAGTTGCAGATTTATATACTGATAACGTATTAGGAAGAAAATGGAATCAATAATATTTGGAATTAGTTCTTTTATTTTAATTGCAATATTTTTAACATATTGTGTGTTACTGATAAAACCTTATAAGAAAAAATGACTTTAATGAGATTTGAAGATGCTGTTGCTTTAAAGCATCATTTACTTCCTTATATTAAAAAAGGTAAACATCCTATTTTTAAAGGACATACAAAAGAATATGGATTTCACTACGGATTTCATATTAGTGGACAATGGATAATAGATGAAGATGAAATAATGAAAATAATTGATTCTTATTACACATGAAACTTATAAATCCATCATATCAGATAATAGAACAAAAAGAAGGTCTTGAAGGTATATATGAGCAAATTGAATTGGCAGGAAGAGTATGTTATAAGTCTGAAAGAAAAGAGGGTACTACTGCTAAAGATTTTGTTGATAAACTTATTAACAGAGGTCATTTAAGTGTACTTGAACATGGAACAGTTTATCTAGCAATTCCTCATAATCCATTTAGTAGTATAGCTGATAGTACTTTTAGATATAGATATAATCCTTATTCTAAAGTTGTTGGTGCTATGTCTATAAATCCAGGAATGGTATATGTTACAACTAATTATAGAGTCCTTATAGAAAATAGCTGGCTTGATGATTTACAATATCTTTGTGAACCTACAGAGTATCATGAAAAGAGAGTTACTATAAAACTTAATATAGGTGTGGATATATCTCGTGAATTAAATAGACAAAGATGTCTTTCAGTAAGTGAACAAAGCACTCGTTATTGTAATTTTAGTAAAGATAAATTTGGTAATGAAATTACTTGTATGATTCCTTGTTGTTTAAATACTTCTCCTAATTATGATATAAGTCAAGAATTTAAACAAGCACTTAAAGATTCTGAAAAGCATTATTTTAAGTTACTTGAATTAGGATGGAAACCTGAAAATGCAAGGAAAGTATTACCTCTTGATTTAGCTACTAAAGTAGTTTATACTGCATTTATGAGTGATTGGGATTATATATTTAGTTTAAGGTGCAGTGAAAGTAAAATGGGTAAATCCCATCCAGACTGTGTTTTTATAATGGATAAAGTAAAGAATGAATTTATTAAAAGAGAATATATAAAATGAAAAGTTTTAATGTTATATGGTGGGATTTTAATAAAAAAGAACCAGAACCTTACGATGTAATGCCTTATTTAGTTAGGTGCTATAATGAAGCAAAAACTAAACCTGAAACTTTTGATAAATTTAAAAAATTTATTGAATCTGAGTCTAGATATATGTACTGGGCTAGGTGTCAATATGAAATTATCATATCTGATTGGCCAAGTCAAAGGTATAAAGACAAATGGGATATTCATAAACAAATAATGATGAATATTGATATAATTACTAATCTTTTAATGGAAGAAATTTATGGAAATAAATAAAAGAAAATCAATCAACGATTGTCTCAATAAATATTGTTATCTTAGTGATGATGAAGGTGATTTTATTGAAGTTACTGAATGGACTAATGGAGAAGGATATGATGTTAATATCTTTACTAAAAATGAAAAATCTAAAACATTTAATTTTACTCATGGAGAATTAGAGGCAATTAATTATCTTGTAAAAAGTCTTCAATATAGAGATGATCTACAAAGCGAATAAATATTTTGGATTAGTTTTAGAAAACCCTTTTAAAACTTGGTGGAAAGCAAGAAAATATTTTAAAATTCCAAAAACTAAAATTTCATTTTTTTATAAAAAACATTCCGAATTTATTCCAGCTCCGTACGTTTGCGTAGATCGAATTTCTAAGATTATTGATATAAACATACATGACATAATTTGGAAAGACAAATGGGACAGTCCTAGACATGAAATTAACCCATATATTTTTGTGTGTCTATTCAGAAAATTTGGATTTATAATTCAACCTAAAATTTATTGGTATAATGAATTTGGAGAAAAAAATGAAGAAGATTCAAGTTATTTGGATATAGTTTATTGGGAATATCTTCTTGATTATCTTTATTATAGTAAAAATTTAAAACTTGATAGTTGGTGGACTTCAGATTCTAAGATTTTTACAATTGTTAAAAAATGGGGTAATAAAGAAGATGGAACTGAAGATGAAATAATTCCATTAAAAATTGCTACTCCAGTTCATTTAATATCTTTGAATAAAAAAGGTCTTAAAGTATTTAAAAAATTATATGACAAGAAATGAAATAATTAACACAATAGAATCTCTGGCTAAAAGTCAGGGATTCTATTCTCGTTTATACTCTTTTTTAAATGAAAATAGTGAAGAATCAGAAAAATATTTAGATTTATTAGAAAATGAGAATTTTAAAGATCCAGTTGATTTAATATTATATTTGGAAGGATAATATTACACATTGTACCAATTTTATATTTACTTATATTATATATAGATTTAAAAAATATTTTGATAAAGTAGATTTACAAATAAAAATATTAAATGATTGAATATGATACTCAAAAAGAAATTCACTAAAAAAATAGACAAAAAAAGAATAAACTGTGAAAATACTCAGTATTATGGTAAAGATGCTGAAACTTTTTTAGAAAGTATCGGATGGCATAGTGATATAGACTATTTAGGAAAGGAATGTGTTACTAGTAAAGGTAAACAGGGTATCATTGTTGGATTTGAAGATAATGATGATTATTCTGATTACTATTTTATAATATTTATTCCTGAAACTAAAAATCTTTATTATGAACCTGCAAATAATACAAAGTTTATTGATGGTATAAAATTATGAAATGTATATTTTTATCTGATTTACATGGCACTTTATTGTCAATCGAAGATTATTTTGAACCTTGTGAACTTGTATGTATATGCGGAGATATTGTCCCTCTAAACATACAAGGAAACCATAGGAAGTCAAGAAGTTGGCTGATTAATCAATTTAGACCTTGGTGTGAGTCATTACCTTGCGATAAAGTTATATTCATAGCTGGAAATCATGATCGATGCATGCATAAGATTGAGTTTATGTATACACAATTCCCCAAAGATAAAAAAGTAACTTATCTTTTCCACGAAAGCTATGTGTATACATCCCGATCTGGTAAAGAATATTCTATATTTGGTACTCCTTATTGTAAACTATTTGGTAATTGGGCTTTTATGGAAACGGATGAAATACTTGATAAACTATATCAAGATATACCTGAAAATTTAGATATACTTTTAAGTCATGATGCTCCTTTTGGAGCAACAGATGTGCTTTTACAACCAGGATATTACACTGGAGAACACATTGGGAATAAGCCATTAGCGGATGCTATACTTAGAACTGCTCCTAACTATGTATTTCATGGGCACTTGCATAGCTGTAGTCACGAATTTGAAGAATTTGGGTATTCTAAGGTAGTAAATTGTAGTATTAAGGATGAAAAGTACTTGCCAATTTATGATCCATTAATAATAGAAATATGAATACTACGATAAGAGAATTAATTGAATATTTAAAAGAAATTCCTGAAGAATATTTAGATATACCTATTGTTATAGGTACTAATTATAAAGAAATCAGAAGTATTCAAATAGATTGTTATACAATAGAAGATACTTGTATTAAATCTGTTGAATTATTTATGACTAATTTTAATGATAATTATATAGAATGAAAACAGCAACAATTGAATATGAAGGGCATGAACTTGGAGTAGTTTATGAAAATGGTCAACTTTATGCAGGATTTATCTCTAATACTGGAGTTAGTAAGGATTGGATAATGGAATATGACAATGACTTTACATTTGACCAGAATTTAGAAGCATTATGTGATTTAATAACTGAGAATTGGGATTATGAGTCAAATATATCAAATGAAAACTAGTTTTGATGATAGAACTACTTGGTATCAGTTAGAATGGAATGATGTAGAATTTAGAGATTTTGAAAAAATTAGTAAATCTTGTAATAACATTTCTGAATTGAATTCTAAAATATTAGATGCATTTCCTGATTGCAATTTAAAATATAAATATTTAGGAGAATATATTATTCCTAAAGAAATTAAAAAGAAAAAGAAATGAACACTTATTATAAAGTTGAATGGCCAGAAAGTCAGGATTATATAGAACATCCTAGATTTGATGAATGTTATCCTGCATTAACTTTAGATAAAGATTTGCATGCTTGTAATTTATTATTTGTTCCTGAGGATTTGTATGAAGAAATAACATTAAGTAAACTTTATCCATCAGAAATAGATTTACCTATTGGACACATGCAAATTACATTGAATCAATTTGAATTAGATGGCATAAAATATACAAGAGATCCAGATCAACTTAAAAAAGGGTCAGAAGTGATATTGTATAATCCAGAAAAAGGATATTGGATTACTAAATGTATTACTTATGCTAATGGATTTCCTCCAATATTTGAAGATAGTTCTACATTAATTGATACTGAAATAATAGGAATTAAAAATGATTAAATGGAATTAGAAGAATATTTAAAAAATTGGAAACACAAATGGTGGAATAATCGCCAATGTATTTATAAAAATGGAAATAGTTCGATTGTAATTACAGAACATAATGGAGATTATTTTTATCAACAACCAATAAATTTCCGACTTATTTAAATCAAATTAAAACAGTAGATGATTTAAAAAAGAAAATTGATGAAGCTAAAGAAAATGCTTTAAATGAAATAAAGCCACTTTTAAATTTTGAAATATGACTAAATTTGTATTTAATCTTGTTTATAGAGATAAACAAGGAGAAATAATTGATGATGAAAACGTATGGGTAAGAGCTTCTAATAAACTTGAAGCTCTTTCTAGAGTTAAAGAGGAATATCCTGAAGCTTCTGACTATACTTTAATGAAAAGCAAATGACAATTGAAGAAATAGTAGAATGTTTGAGCAAATGTAAAGAAGGCTACTAAATATTTTAAGTATTAAAGAAACAATAGAATATCTTAAAAATTGAACCTTTATTATATCAAAAAGGAGTAATGAATATAAATGACTTAATAAAAAGTGCTACTCTATCAAGAGATAAAGTAGCATTAAATGCATATAAGAATATTAAAACTGAATTTCAAAAAGTTATTACTGCAAAAAACGGTCCTAAAGAACTCGATAGTAATGCTCAAATTGTAATAATTCAAAAATATTGTAAATCTTTAGAAGATGCTATTTTACAGTTCTTAGAGGCTCACAGAGACGACTTGGTGTCAGAATATACAAGTGAATTAGAAGTAGTCAAAAAGTTGCTCCCTGAGCCTGTAAACGAGTCACAAATATATGATTCATTTGAAGATGATAGAATTTCAAAAGGATTTTTATATCAATTTTGGAAAGATGATTCTGAAAATATGTATATAGAAATTCCAAAGAAAGAGATGGGAAATGTAATTAAGTATCTAAAATCTAAGTTTCCTACAGCAGATGGTAAAATGATTTCTGAAATTGTTAAGAAATATCTTGTATGAAATATAAGTGTATAAAACCTTATTGGCAACATGATGTTCAAATAATGAACATTGGAGATATTGTAGTATTGGACAAAGATCGTCTTTTTAACATAAACAAAGGAGTAGATTATACTTTATATAATAAGGATGAAGTAAGTAATTGTCTTGAAATTATCTCTGATGAATTGTATCAACCTTCTAAAACTCAACACAAAAGTGACTCTGAATTATTTGAAGAAATAACCAAGACTATGACTAATATCTTTAAAAAGAAGAATCACGACTATGGAAATAGTTTTGAAGAATCTCTAAATGAAGAAGGTATTGTTGCTTCTAGGATTAGGATGGGAGATAAATGGAGAAGGTATAAAACTCTTTCAAAAGGAGAAAAAGCTCAAGTAAATGATGAGTCTTTAAGAGATACTCTACTAGATTTAGCAAATTACAGTATAATGACTATTATGTGGCTTGATAAACACGGAAAATAATATTCTAGATTTTACTGAAGATATTATAACAGAGCATTAGGAAGAAATTATAGAGTTATATGGAGAGGATTATACTACTTTAGATGTTTTAGAATTTGCATCTAATGACTAGTATTTTAAAGAAGAACTCTATAAATATTGGAAAAATAATAATATATAATATATGATAAGGGGCATAGCTCAGGAGTACTATATGTACTAACCTGTGTTATGCCCTTATTTTTTTCATATTATGTAGTAGAAATCTTCTCTGTTAAGTATATCTAAATCTTCAGCATTACACCAAAAATCTTTATTATTAAATATTAAAATCTATTTACCATAATCCCATTTAAAGATTCCTTCAAAGTTTGGAAGTTTTATTAGTTTTCCTTGCTTAGCTTTTTCAAGTATTTCTGAGTAAGTCATTAATTCTTTTTATTAAACGTTCCACCCTCACGTTCAGTTCTGAACATATTAGGCTTAATAGCATCTAATGCAGGTTTAATCTATTTAAGACTACCGAATGATTTAACTACACCATCATAAAAATCTTCATCACCCATTGCTACATTATACCAATTTTTAGCCATTCTTCCAGTCCATTCAAAAGCAAAAGGAGTCCATTGACCTATAGGTCCTCCTATAGATTCTATAAAATTTAAATCCAAAAAAGAATTTTTTACTGATAATACTGCTACATTTGCTGCTGCAATATATAAACCTGTTGTAAAATCTTTATTTTTAACATTTTCTTTTTTTAGATTATCTAACCAGCTTTGTAAAAGAGCACCTAATAGACTTCCTACAATACAAAACATCACAAGCTCATATCCGAATTGTTTAATATTGCTTCTGTATACTTGCTATAACTTAGCATCTTTTGTATCCCATTTTTCTGAAAATCCTTTTGTTATAGATTTATGATCCCACATTGATCTGATCATATCCGATAAAGTAACCAAAATACCTTCTTGCCATTGTCCTTCCCATTGCATTACAGGTGCAATTGTTTCAGTTGTTGTAGGTGGCTAATCATAAAGTATATTTCCCTATTTATCTACTTGATAGTAATATTTTTCACCATTTTGTTCAAAATGTTTCCATTCTCCTCGTAATCTAACGCCTCCAGATTGTAAATATTGATTTTTTTTACCAGACCAATATGTTTTAAATTGAAGCCATAATGAACCAATCGCAGTTGACATTATTAGTGATTTTTTTTCATGAGAATAATAACCATAAATATCATCACTTAATGATTTCATAGATTCTGCTTGTTTATTTGTATATGCTCTTGGTAAAGCCATTGGTTTAGACATATTTAATTCAAAATCACTTCCATCTGGCATTTTAGCATGTTCATTTACAAATTGTGAAGCAATTGCATAATAAAGAGATTTCTATTTATTATATTCTGCATCAGAAGTAACTAAAGTAGGATTTGCAGCAAATTTAGAAAATCTTTTATCTTTTTTCCAATCATACACTAGTCTTCCTTTTGAATCAACGGAATGCGCTTCTAAACAACCATCACCCATCATCTGTGACAAAAATATAGACATTCTATTATAAAAATCTGGTCTAGAAGCAAACTTAAACAAAAAATTTTCAAAATTCCAAATACCTTTTTTAGCTGTACTAATTCTATCAACATAAACATTCATATCCATATCATTAATTCCATACAACTAGTTCAATAAAGAACATAAAGTAGGTTTATCTGAAAAATGGAATAAATCTTTTCCTACTATAGCAATTGCATTTTTAAAATGTTGAAAAGTAAACGAATTTTTTCCATCAGGTTTTCTGATTATTAAACTAATATCTTGCCATAATCCTTGTAAAGGTTGATAGAACATTTGAACAGGAGCAAATCCAAGAGTAAACTTGCTTGCTGCCTATTTTAATAAACTTGCAACTTTTACCCATTTTTCATTTTTTTCACTTACAATAGATTTATTAAGAATTTTGTTAGTAATATAATCTTTAAAATAATCAATATCATCAGTAAAAGGTTTATTTTTCATTGCTCCTTCTGAAGTAATATGTACCATTGCAGCTTTAATCATAGGAAATACAGAATCCATATTTTTTTGAACAGAATATGCAAATATATGTTTCAATAATAATGTTTCTAAATTATGTTCTAAATTAGATATTCCAATTTCTTGTATTTTATCAAGTCTAGAATCCTCTTCTCCATAATCAAACATATTACTCATTTTAAATAAATTTATTTTTTGCTTTTTTCTATTTTCATCATCAGTTTCATATAAATCATCATATATTCCCTAAACTTTTTGCTATGCTTTTTTCCATGCAACACTAGGATGTAAACTTCTTAATTTTTCTTTAAACATTTGCATTAAATTACCAACAGAAACCTGTGAATCCGAACCACCTAATGCTAAAGGAACTCTATAATAGCGAATATCTCCACTTTCTTTCATTCTCTGTAATTCTTCAGATTCAATGTTAGGAAATCTATTTTTATTTATTTTATCAAGTGCATATTCTAGCAATTTTCGTTTAGCACCTTGAGGTAATTTAGTAGGATTTTTAAAAAGAAAATCACCATTACTAGTTATTTCATATAAATCTTTATATAGATCTACCTGATTTTTTATAACAGAATTAGCATTATTAAACCCTTGTTCTTTTCTTAAAGCGTTTATTAATTCATAAATTTCTGTTTTTTCTCGTTGCATATCATCTCTAGTATTCTAATATGCTTCAGTAACAAGTTTTGTAACTAAATTTAAAGTTTCACTATTTAAATTTCCAGGATTATCTAGATAAGATCCAGATACTCCATTCCTATGAATAAATATAGATTCTAACCATTTATCATGATCTTCTAACTATTGTCTAAAATCTACTCCTTTTAACTAAGCTATAGCATAAAGAATAGCATTATTAACAGAAATAGGAATAGACATTAGATCAGATTGTTTATCATAAATACCTGAAGTTTTTTTTCTAAAACCTTCGTGAGTTTGTAAAGTATCATATAACTTTTGTAATTCTTTTAACTAGTCTTCTTTTTTTGAATTAATTAAAGAGTCATAATTGGGAATTGATGATTTAAATCTTTTAAAATATCTATATTCATCAGTCCAATCATTAGCTTCTCCTGTTATCATTATATGATTTAATTGCTATAAAACTAATTCTGTTTTTTTGGCAAATTTTATATCACCACTTAAAATTCTATTATTTTTTAAAGGTGCAAATCTATTCAATTCATTAAAATTATACAATAACTGTTCATTAGACATTGACATTCCTGTAGCATGAGTAGGATTTATTATTTGAACATTTCCGATAATTTTTCCTTCTAATCCTGTTAACTAACTAATAATAGCAGTAGTTTCCATTAATTCTACATTACCCTAAACAGCATTAGCAATTAAAGAATTATTTTTTGACTATGACTATACATCAGATTCAAAAGTTCCTGTAAGGCCTTTTCTATTAGTTAAATTATTATTTTTATCAATATATTTTCGATAGTGTTGATGTAAATCATTAGTACTTATTCTAATAAAATCAATTTGATGAGGGATTCCAGGAATATCTTTTGTTTCTAACATTATTATTCCATATGATTCTAATACCGAATTATTTATTATTTCCCAATTACCATCACAGTATTTACTAAAAGTACTTTTAATATAATTTCTATCACTATTAATATCAAGTCTAAAATCATAAGGAGATGGAAATTCTACAGTATTTAAACCATTTTTTATAGCTCTATACAAACAGTTTTTAATTTCTCCTGTATATCTTAATCTTTTCCCAGGCTACGATTTAAGATAAGCAGTTACCTTTTTAACAAAATCTATCTCATTATCACTAGTTATAAATCCTTCTTTATTATATTTACGAAAAATATAATTTCCATTTTCGTTTTTCTTTAATATATCATTCTTTTTAAGGAAATTAACAACATATTCTTCATCAATTGTTTTAGATGATGAATACTAAGGAAAACATAAAGCTAACCAATCAGAAGTATTAGTATTAATCATATCTCCTGTAATATTTACAACAGGAGGAGATGACATAAAACCATTTATATTTTCCCACATTCTTTCAGATCTAGAATCTGTAGATATTGTTATAAAACTTTCAGGAGCTTGTATTTTATCAAACTTATAATCGTCATTTCCTTTATCAAAACCTATAATCTATATAGGAGCAACCATCATTTCTCCTTGAAATGTATTTATTCCATACTTTTCAAGCATTCTTTGATAAGTTGCCATCTAATAATTATATGCTAACTTTTTAGCCTATGAAAATTCTGGATAAGAATGAACTGATGTTTTATAATCTAATATGTGAACTTTACCAGATGAATCTACAATTAATAAATCTATTACTCCAAATAATGTTTTTTTATTAATTGTATTAGTATCTTGAGCAATATCAAATTCAGGGAAATATACCAATCCATCACCAAACTATCTAACTAAATCAGACTATACTTTTTTAGCATGAGTTATTGCATATCTTATAATTGATTCAGAAAGATATTTTAAATTTTTTCTTTTTAAACATCTATTAACAGTATTAAAAAGAGCTTCATCAGATAATTCAAAATTGTATTTGTTTCCAGTTCTTTCAAAAACAATTTGCATTACATTATGAATTGCTGTTCCACAATCAGCTTGAGCTTTCCATCTTTTTTTCATTTGCTCCTTACGTGATTCTAACTAATCTTCGGGAATAGATACAGGATTATCTTTATTAATTCCAAATTCAGCAAGTTCTGCTTCATTTAAAGTTCCATCAGGATTATAAAAATCTCCTCTTTTCCATCTATCAAAACGTCTTCTCCAATATTCGTCTTCTCTAAATTCAGGAAATAATAGAGTTCCATTTTCATCAGTAAATCCTGCTAGGAAAGCATTTACACCTACATATGGAGGATCATTAACAGATATTTCTCCATCTTCACCATAAGTATATTTTTCAGTACGTTCCCAAATTTCACGTTTATTTTTTAAATCCTAAGTATTATGAATAATTGAATTTAATGTATTTACTACAGGTTGTTGAGATCTAGATAAACTAAAAACTAAATCTCCTAAAGAAGATTCATATTGTTGCGATTCTATTAAAAAATCATCTAATTCAATTTCTGAATTAAAAGTATGACCTTTATAAATATATATACAATTCATAATTAATTACACTACTGTTCTAAAGTTTTATTTTTAATCAGATCTGATTTTATATTATTAAGTTTTCTATGCAATTCAGAACCTTCTACATTTATTGTCCCTTTAAAATTATTTATCATTACTTTAGAATTTAATTCAGTTGCAAGTTCTCTCAATGACATATTATATAATCTATTTTCAGATATAGATTTAACACTACTTTCTCCCATTAAAACTGAATCTAAAATTCTTTTAATATTATAAGTTATTTCATATCGAAGTTTTGGATCTATACCTTCTAAAGAAGAAGTTACACCTGATAAATATTTGGAAATTTCAGAAACAAATATTTCTTCGTTTATATCATTTTGAGATCTATCAGAATAAGATTGTGCTAAAATATTATAATCAGGTAACTATTCTATAGAATTTATAATTTCCTAATATAAATCAGGATTAGTAAATCGAAGAGATCCAACAAATATATGAAACATTTCGTGAATAGGAGCATCTACATCAGCTCTATCTAAATTTACATAAATTTCTCCATTATAAATAAAAGCATTAACTAATTTACTATCTGGAATTAAAACATTCCATTTATCGGAATTAAGTTCTTCATCAGAAGTATTATTTATTTTAATTCCATATAAATTAGATAGTTTATGAATAGCGTTATCAATTACTTGATAACTATCTATTTTCTAATCCTATTCTATTTCAGATTCATTAAAATTATACTCATTAGGTTTATGTGTTATATTAACAATAGCTTCATTTACTATTGGAATTATTTCTGTTTCTAAATCTCTATGTTGATCATTAATCTTAACGACAGCTTCTTGTATAGAACTTGTTCCAGAATAATTCAAAATATCTGAAATTTTAGAACTTCCGTTTTCTTTAATTTTTAATTCTGTTTTAAGATTATTTTTTGAATTACTATTAGGTAATTCATCTAAATATGGAAATCTTCCATATTTTTCTAAATATTCTTTAGAATATGCTTCTACTATTATTTCAGGAATACCAGACTTTTTTAATAGAGTCTGGTATTCAACTGAATTTTTATTTATACACGTCATATTAACAACCATTTATCATTTTCTAAACTTCACTTTTTAATAGTATCTATATACACTTTGTATCAAATACTTCTAATCCGTTAACATTACATTTTTCAACTTTTTTTATTGGAAAATCAGAAAGAGATTTTGTAAAATTTTCACCATTTGTAACTGTTAATGATTTTATCTATCCTGATAAAATATCATATTCAAAATTATAATTATATTTCATTCCATCTAATTCGAATTCATCTCTAACTGTATTTCTAGATTTTTCAATATGTCCTGTCGGATAAACAGTACTATCAATAGATGTATTTACAGGACTATAATTTCCAATTATTGATTCATCTTCTATTATATCATCTGTAAAGTCATCTGACATTTCATCAACATGTTCTAATATTATATTTTTCTTAGTAGTTTTATCTCTATATTTAATATATTTAGTATAAGCAGTATAAGGATTATCAGGAGATACTATATATCCTAATATATCAAATATATCTATCATATCTTCAGTTAATTTTTCTCCTGATTTATCTAACATTGCTTCAAAATTATGGAAATCATCAATTATACCAGAATTTTGAAAATCTTCTAATATTGGAACTAATGATTTTTCTCCTAATTTCCAATTATTAGCAATCATTGCATAATAAGTAAACAATGTTGGTATAAAATAGGGTTTACTTCTATTTAATTTAGGAATTCCTTTTTCATATGTTGTATATTCATATACATAAGCTTCACTTTTTAATAAATCTGTTCCTGCAAGTTTATTAAATTCTGATTTATATTTATTAAATATAACTTGTTCCTAATCTACTCTAGGTAACATATTTATAGGTAAAGTATAATTAATTATAGGATTTTTTAAAGGAGTTTTGTTATTTAAATCAGTTCCTAAATCTCTAATAAATGCATTATTTGCAATATTTTCACGAATAAAATTTGGCTATATTTTACCCTATTTTAAATTTGGAATAACTTCATCTTCAAACCATTTTTTAAATGTAGCGTTACCCCAATCTGTTCCTAATGATATTTCTTTATCTACTTTTGAAATAAAAGATTTTCCATTAGGAAGATAAATAGTATTTCCTTTTGGAATCCAAAATGATAAATGCTTTGATCTCATCCATTGTTTTATCATCCAGTCTCCTATATAATTTTGAATTCCTTTTATAACATTATCTTCATTAAAAACAGATGTATATTTAGAAGATAATTTTAAAGATAATTCCTAAATTGATCTAAATTTAAAAGAACATTCAGCACCTTTTACAACTTCTGATAAATTTTGAAGATAACCTAAAAAATGAGGAGAATTTGAAATTACATCAAGAATGTTAAAAGTATGTTTAACTTTATCATATTTATCAATACAAATCTATCTATAATTTTCATCAAATGCAAATTGATGTAAATTAATTATATCAACTTGTTTTTTAGTTTTTTTATATATACATCTAGTTATATTATTTATTTGAGCTAATAATTCATCAGATGTAGTTTTTACACCTTGATTGATACTTAAAATTGATCCTAAAAGTCTTAATTCTTCAGATCCTTCTGCTAATGTTTTTATTGTATTAAAATCATTATAATTTAATCGTATTGTTTCTTTCTACATTAAGTAATCTTGAATAAAATCAAATATATAATTACATTCTTGATAATTAGAATTACCTTTAGGTATTTTAAGATCTTCAATAAGTTTTAATTTATCTTGTAATGGTATATTTAAATTAGAATATCTAACAACTAACTCATTCATTGATAATTTTATATCTCTTCCTGTCTTTTTGATATTATCACGTTCTTCTTTGGTATAAACTCTATTATTTAATGCTTTTCTTAATTTAGAAAGTACTAGTGTATAGGAATTTCCTAAATCTGCAAGTTTATATAATTGTGATTTAGGTCCTTCTTCAAAATATTTAAATAAACTATCTCCTACTCTATTAAATCCAAAGTTATTAGAAAATATATTTTTATTAAGAAGATTATATATGGTATTTCCTATATTAGACATCATTATTTTTGCTAATGTTTTAAAATCAATACCTATAGTTATTCCGTAAATATACATTCCAATCATACCAGGAGCAGCATTTAATTTAGAAAGAGCTAATTCTTTAGCATTATCTGTTGATAAACTGAGTAATGCACTTAATATAATAGCAGCATCTTCATCATTTTCAGCAGAAAGCATTGCACTCAATACATCATCATTAGTAATAGTATTTGGATCAACTGCCCTAATATTTGCAACAGTTTTATATACTGTATCTCCAACTAATATACCTTTTCCATTTTGACCTAATAATATTTTTTTCTATAGTTCAGAATTTCCATTATTTAATAATGTATTATTATATTGAGTTAATGCAAAAAATGCTTTTAAACCAACTGCACAAATACCAATACAATCTCTTCCCACCTAATTAGAGCTAATTCTTTTATAAGTACTTACAAAATTTCCAGAAACGTTAGGATTAGGATCGGAATCTTCTTCTGAATTTTTAGTTTCTTCTTTAAGAGGACCTGTTGTTGCATCTACAGAAACATGAGCTTGTGTATAATTAACAGGTTGAGAAGCTACAACTAACATAGAATTCATTGTATAATTATTTATAACTCTAGTTAATTTCTATCTAGATAAAGAATCTAAATATAAATTATGATCATTTATCATTGATTTTAATTTAATTATTAAACTAGGAATGTGAGTAAATTTAATTCCTGGAATTAGAGATGAGTTTAAACCCTATGCTAATTTTTCATAATTTTCTTCAGAAGGAATTTGTAAAGATTCTACTTCTTCTAGAAACTATTTTAATAATTTTAACTACTCTACTGTATTATTATTTACATATATTTCTACTTCAGAATCAGATACATTTTCATTTTCATCTATTTTTAAACGTATATCAAGCAATTGTTTATACTTCTATAAAAATTTGCCAAAGGGAGCAACTTTATTTGTTTCTGCAAATTCAATTTTTTCTCCTGTAGGCATTGGTAAATTTAAAGATTCTCTTAATAAATCTGTATTTACAAGATTTACATAAGGACTCCATAACTAAAGTATTCCATTATCATCAACATCAAATGTGGTTATAGAAATAGCATCTATGTCATAATCCAATTTTCTTACTTTATAGTCGCATCCACTATAAATCTTATCCTTTCAGATAAAGTTGAGACTATATCTTCACTATATTAGTGCCCTGCACTTCGACCTCGCTTGAAGTCTATGCCTATTTTATAGGACTTACTAGTCGTTGCTCCTTTTTCCTAAATTTAGGAAACTTGGATCCGGATTATCCAATCTTTAACCTTTTTACTATACTGAGGTAATTATTCTCACTACTATGTATATTACTATCATAGTTTAGTAGTTAAAGCTCTAAGGAACTTCCCGGAGTTCACAGGATTTTTAAGGGTTCCAATTTTCAAATTTATATTCCATAGAAGGAATTATGTAAGATTTAACTAGATTGTAAAAAATAGAACGTGATGAAGCTTTAATATAAATTAAATATTGTGCACCATTTTTTGATTTAGTAGTCTAAATAGTAGTATCAATATTATATTTTTCCTTAAACCATTTTTGTATTAGACAAACTTCTTCATAACTAAATGAATTAGTAGCTAATGTACCATTATTAGAACCATCATCCATAAACCAAAATGCTAATCCTCTGGGAGTAATTTTATCCAACCATTCTTTTGTTACTGTTTTAACACCATTAGAATAACAAAACTTATACATTTCTGTAAATATTGGATGGGCTAATAATCGTACTGAATATCTATCATAATATTTATCAGTTCTTTTATCATATCTTGGAGTTTTACATACATTACCAAGAATTTCTTTAAAAAAACTACATTTATAATCAAAATATTCTTCTTGTCCAGTGCCATGATTTATACTTGGACGAGCATTTTTATAAAAAATACTAATACACATATCGCCTAATAAAGACCCATATAAAATGTCTAACTGTTCTTCAGTTAATATAAGTTCTTTTTTAGTAATACTTTTGGAGCGTTCACTGCAACTTTCTAGTCCGTTATCTGCTAGATATTTTCTTACTGTTGCAGCATTCATTCCCAATTTTTCTCCTATTTTTTTATTTGTTAAACCTTCCTTATTTAATTTAATTATCTTTTCTATAATTTCCTTTGTTATATAAGCTTTCTTAGAATTTGCTCTAAGACCTAATTCTTTAAGATGTTTTCTTATAGTTCCATCTGCATATCCAGACTCTAAAGCTATTTCTTTAACTGTTTTACCTTGTTGTACAAGCTCTTTGATTAATTCCAAATTTGCTTTTTTACTCATTTTGTTAAAATTTTAATTTTAATATTAATTACATTTTTTATATATGTAAATATATTAAAAATTTTCATTATAACAAAATGTATATTGTATTTTAATTTTTAGAACCCTGCAATAATATCTACATGGTAGATACATATGCTGTATTAATATCAGGATTATCAAAAGCTACTATTTTCATTGGCATAAATGACTGCATTGACTAAGCAGGAATACGAGCAGCAATTACATTTAATGCTTGAACAAAAGATGAATGTTTTTCTAATAAACTTTTTATTATAAAATGTCCATCTGATGCATCTTCAGGAATTGTATTATATTCATTATTTTCTAATATTATATTGTTAATACTAAAATCAGATTCGTTCTTAGTTACAAAGTTATAATAATTTTTTAATTTTTTGTTTTTAGAATATTTACAAGTATTTAATAATCTTCTAATAAAAGATGGAGTTCTTTCTAAAGTACTTGATAAATTTATTGAATCAAAACTTAATGATGATATATAAAAATCTAAATTGTCAGAAACAATTATTTCATTTCCTAAAGAATCTGTATAAAGTTCAAAATCATCAGTAATTTCATAAAGTTCGTTTCCATCTACATCTGTTCTATACTGCTTTCCATTTATAAATTTTTTAGGAATCATCGAATCTAATACTTTAGTAAAATTAGATTCAAGAATTTGTCTTTTTGTAGCTAGATATATATGATCACCTTTAGACCGTTTTAATTCTATAGAATATTGATTATGGTCAAGTTTTGATGTCATATTTTTAATATACTATTTTACAAAATAATATTTATCTTGTAAAATTGTATTTAAATCATCAAATTCTGATAATCCATAATTTGTTGCGAATATTTTAGGTAATATTAATTCATAAGGTTGTATCTAAATATTAGACTTATCAATTGATACAAGTTCATTATCAATTTTTACTTTAGATCTATCTTCAAATAATTTTCTAATTATAGGTTGTAATTTATCAAAATTAGAAGCTGTAATTTTAACAGATTTACCATTAATTGTTAAATATTCACTGTTATATAATTTTCCAGTTTGACCTAATTGTAATTTTACAATTTTTGTAAATCTTTCAAACCAATGTTCTCCAAAATTATTAGGATCTAATTTAGTTTGAACTAATCTATCATATTGATCCAAAATAGATTCCTAAGTTGATGATATATTTTGTAAATCTGATTGAACTTGTTTATATAATAATTTACGAAAATATTCAGGATTTATATTTACAGGAATATTAGAAAATATAAATTTAAATAAGTTAAGAGCTTTTTCTGAATACTCCTCCTATGAAATTCTATTTTTCTTTAATTGAGTAACAAGATCATTAAATTCATATAAAATACTTATTGAATCTAAATCATAAATCTAAAAACTTCTTCCATCTAAAGATGTAAATCTTGCATTATATGATGCTAAATCACGACCTTCTTTAACATATTCAATAATTTTTATTACCTTTCCTTTTTTTGCATCTTCTTTTAATTTTTTATATGTAATAGGATTAATGTTATGTTCAATACGTGAATTTCTTACAACCTTTGTAGGAATATTATTTTTAACTTTATATTTTATCATCCATCTGATTAAAGGATCTGTTATATCTTCAAGACCATAATGTTTTAAAGCTTTATAAACATTATCTTTACTATTAGTTATAATAGCCTATAGTAATTCAGGATGTTTTGCTATTCTACCTAAAAGAAATCGCAAATCTTTATGTTCATCTTGACTAAGAGGTTTGTTTATAATTTTAATTAATTCTGATTTAATGAATACTTTCTATTCTACAAGTTTATCAACAATCTAAGCTAAAGATGTATTAGAATTTCCATTTATAATTTTAGTTATCTAACTTTTAATATTAGGTGGAGCAGAATCATAAAATCTATTATATATAAGTTTTCTGAACTCTTGTTCTAAAGATTCTCCGTTATATGTCTTTTGAAAATCTAAATTAATTAACAAAGGAACTTCTTCAGTAATTATATAATCTCTTCCTATTTCTATATTAGAAATATTACCTTGAGGATTATTTATATCTTCTATAGAAAATATAGGATTATTATTTTTTTCTAACTATGCCAATTCTAATTCAGATTCAGGATCTGTAAAAGATTCATATTTAACTGTTTCTCCTTTAGCATTAGTATAAACTTTAAAACTTTTATAAGAAGGAGTTAATACTGATAATATTCCTGGAATTTTCTATTTGATTCCAGATTTAGTTAAATATGAAGCTAAAGTTGATAAAATTTTTGCATATATAGTATTATCACTTAACGGAATTACTACTTTAGACCAAGTTATTTTTTCTCCATTATTTACTCGATCTATTAAATTTTCTGCAATTTTTGTAGCAAAATTAGATGAATTAGATTCACTTAAAGAATTAATAATTGTTTCTATAACAACATTTTGTAAATCTTCATCAGAATCTGTATCAATGTATTCTTTTAAAGCTTTATAAAAATCATTAGTTGCTGTTTTAGTAGCTTTATTTAATGCATTATAAATTTTACTTGCTGCTTCAAAAGTATATCCTTTAGAACCACATGATGAAATTACCTAAGTCATTAATGATAAATCAGATTGATCAGCATGATGTTCTTTATCCAACTAAATTCCTGCTTGAAGCATTTTAATTCTTTGAAAATCAAGTGATTCACGAGAATTATAACTAGAATTTGGATTAATATTTGCACCTCCATGTTTAACAGCTCCTATTGTAGGAATGTAATGAATATCTGAATTTTTTAAAGGTTGCCAAATTTGCTTTTGAGTTTCAACTTCATCTAAAGTATAAGCCTAACCATTAGATTTTTTTCTTAAAATAATATTTCCATTTTCATCGATAGCTCCTACTTTATTTACAGCTAATGTTACTTGCTCAAAAGACGAATTAGAATATTCTAAATAATTACCTTTTTTCTATAATGAATATTGTCCTCCAAAATATTTCCACAAATCATAATTGTTATTAATAATTTGTTCGTCTTCTTTTATGTCATACAAATACCCTTCAGGTGTGGAATTTGAAGGAGTATTTAAATAAGTTCCATCAAACTAACCATTTTCATCAGAAGATAATTCTCTTAAATAACGCTTATATCTATTATTTCCTAAAGATTCTATTTTAACAATTTCAAATGCTCTATTTCCACGTTTAAAATATTGTTTTCCATAATTAATAGTATTACCTCTAAAATCTTTTGTAATATCAACTATAGATTGCGATTCATCTTCATTTATCCAAGTATTATGTAACATCTAATATACCATATTTTCAAGAAATGGACTATTTCTAATCCAATCATTAGTTAATCCAAACCCTGCTGTTTTAATAATACCTCCATTTCCTGTTTTAGGGTTATAAAAATGCACAAATTGTTTTTTAGTAATACCTGCTCTTGCACCACCTAATGAATTATTTTCTAATATAACTACAATAGGATTAACAAATGTAGCACTATCAAATGGGTTAATATCATTTAATGTTCCCATTACAGTACCTTGTAAATCATGAATATCTTCTATTATAGAAATATTATAATAATCAGGAATTCCTTCTAATAAATTAAGCTAAAAAGCATGCATTGCTGCTGTATACTAAACATTACGTTTATCCTAAGCTAATATTCTATTATCTTCTTCTTTTAAAACATCTAATGTATTACTTTTGTCAGGGTGTGATAAAAATGTTCCTACTGTAGATAATTTAAACTCTTCAGTAAATAAAAAATTTAAATAATTATATTGTTCAAGTATAGGATTAAGTATTAAATTATATTTTGATCTTAATGTATCAATTGTATAACTAATATTAGAAGTTCCTAAACTTTGTTGAATTTTGAATAAATCTTTTTTAGAAGTAATTTCTAAAATCTCAGGTTTTCCATTTTTAATTCTCTATACTTTACCAAGAATCATATTTCCAGAATTATCTATCCAATTGGGATATTTCTCTTTAATATATAATAATTCTTCCTGAGTAGTATTAAGAGTATTTATTTTGAAATTAGATTTAAGTAAATCCTTTAAAACTTCTGCTTTTTTAATATTCCAAAACTAATCAGAACTAGGAAAATTATATTTTTCATTAATTTCTGAAAATCTATTAGGATTATATCTAACAAGTTGTGCAATAAAAGATTTATTTGAAGTAAGATTTCCATTAGAATCTTTAAAATGTATCTAATCTACTAATTCAATTGGGTTTAGTCTGTGTTCTTTATTATATTCTTTAACAAAATACTTTACGAACTCAACTGGAGTTTTAAAAAAATCACTATTTAATTGTCGAATAATTAAATTAGATTTATCAAAATTATTTAAATAATCTTCTGCTAAATCAATATTAATACCTTTTAATGCAATGAAATCCTGTAATTTAATAAAATCACTTTTTATATTATCATAAATTTGGGAATAAGCAGAACCTAACTCAAAAGATATTAAATCTTGCAATTCTTTAGGATTAAGATCACGCAAAGATTTTTCTGATCCATGTAAATTTACAGTTTTATTTAAATTGACTAAAATTCTTCCTATTGTAGATTTATCAGAATTAACAGAAGGTAAGAATAAAACTTTTCCTTTTCCTACAATTTTAGAATTAGGATTATCAATTAAACCTCCTATAAAATCATATACTATTTCAGAATAAGCCATTTCTGCAGGATTCATATCAGTTGAAGATTTTGTTGTATCAAAATCAGAATATTCTTTAGCTGTATAAACCTATTCTAAAATTCCTGGTTCTAATATAAGTAAATCTTTAATAGGATTATTGTCTATATTAGATGCCCAATCCCAAATAGTTCTAAAAGATCCTAATAAACGACTCAATGTCTAAAGACTTTGACCATTACCTTCTCCATCTTTAACTTGAGTAGCAGTAGTTAAACCATATAAATCAGCTTTAGCTACAGCAATTCTACGTAATATATTTACATCATTACCGTGAATTAAACCTATTTCAGATAATTGATAATTATACTTTGGTTTATTTTTTCCAAAATTATTTTCAATGTATTTTTCTTGATTTTTAATAGATTCGTCTTTCTAAATATCTTGAACATTTTGTAATAATGTTATTCTTGCACAAGTTGATAATAATGAGTTATAAAAAGTACTTATAGGATTATTACTCTATTCAGAAAATTTTCTAAGAATTGCTTGCTTCAGATTTGAATTTCTACTTAATCCTAATCTTAACATATTATCTATATAATCATCAATGACACCATTGTTATTTAAATATGCAAAGTTTTTAATAGGAATTTTTTCATTAACATCTAAATCATAAAAAGTAACATTTCCTGAAGAAGCAATTACTTTTACTAAAATATTAGTATTAGGAATTTTATATTGAATGTCTATTTTAGAATCACCAATTAATTTTAAATCAAGATAATTCTTATAATCATTGAAATTTTTAATATTTTTAATACTATTAAAAGTATTTATACTTGTTTCTAAGTTTCTCTAAATATTATTGACACTTTGATCAATAAAAGTTCTTATTTGTATTATTCCATTTTCATCTCTGTAATATTGTAAATAATTTACTTTAAAAACAGAATCAACAGTTTGAGTAATATAATTATAAAAATTTATATCAGCTTCTTCTTTACATAAAGTTCTTAAACTATTAGCTTCTTCTGAATGAAATATTCCTTTAGATAAAGAATACATTTTATCAAGTTCTTCTTTATTAAAGTAACGTTCATTCATAAACGTATTTTTTGCAAGATCATAAAAATCAGAATTAGTTAATAATTCAAATATATAAGAAGTATTTTGTAATGGATTTTCTCTTAAAGAATTGATAACTCTACTTAAAGTTTTTCCTTGTAAATATTCTTTTGTCTATTTACTTAATGATTCCCATAAAATCTCGTTATCGTTTATAAATTTATTATCAAATCTAAGAACCTAAACATCTTCTCTTAGAGATAATTCTTTAATTTTAGATATTATGTGACCTAAATCAGATAAATTCATATATCTTCCTTCAATAGGAGTATTTGTTCCCCATGCATATAAAGGTGTAGTTTCAACTGCCCAAGATGTTAATCTATCTGCTTCTTCATAAAAATTAGGATCTTTTGTTCTCCAACTAGATGCAAGTTTTGCAGTTTTACCCTAAATAAAATACTTTCCTTGAAAATCATTAAAATGATTTGGATCTACTTTAATTATATCTGTTTTTTGAGAAAGATAACTATCAAAGTGTTTTAACATTACATAAGCATTAAAAGCATCTAGCTATTTTTTAGCTTTATCTGATTTATCTCTATTTTGATATAAACTACTTAACTAATCAGTATTAATAGAAGTTATATATTCTTTAATTAAATAATCTAATTTTTCTAATATTCCGGAATATTTTTCATCAATATATAAATGAGGATTCTATAATGATTCAAGTAATGATTTATTAGTTTTATTTAATGATAATTTTAAATTTTTAGAATTGTTTATAATATCATTTAAATAGTCTGTAATTCTTTTAAATAATAATTCTTTATATTGTCTAATATTATTATTTAAATCTTCCTCATTTTTTACAATACCTGACTTTTCAAATAAAAATCCACGACTTATAAAACAACAATCAAAAAGACTCTAGTCTGCTTGTCGCACAGCATAATCTTTTACATCTGTTGCTAATCCATATATTTCATCTAAAAACCTTTTATTTACTTCATTTTTAGATTGAGATGCTTCTGAATCAACTATTTGCTCTGTACTTGCTTGTCCATCATTAACTCTTTGAATATCTTTAGATGTTAATATATTTTTAATATTATCTGAACTAAAGAAGGGATCAATGATGCCTCTATTATTAAAGACATCATTGATCGTTTTTGATAATTCATCAACTTCAGTTAATGATACACCATCATCTTCTGTAAATGATTTGATATATTCTAATAAAGCTCTTTTCTTTTGTTGAACTTTTACTTCATTAGATTCTTTTCTATACATTTTAGCAGTTTTCATTAAAAGAGTAGCAACATCCTATAATATTTCTGTTCTACTTTTTACACATTTTGGCATATTTTAAAATTTTATTTTAGTAAATACTACTGGACAAGAAGATCCTTCTTGTTCTCTTTGATTATTAAATCTTTCTTGATTAAATTTTTCAATATTAATTAAATCTTTTATAATCATTGTTTGTATATCACTAGCACCTTCTAATAATGCTGAAAGATCATCAATTCTGGTATTATCATTCATTGGAATAATATTATATAATTTTTGAATAAAATTATTATAATTAGATTCAATAAATGTATTATTTACATCTTCATCCCAATCATAATTTTCTTCAAAAAACGATAAAGCTTCATTTCGATATACTGTAAAGTTTTCAGGATCAACAAATAACTAAGGTTGCTATGAATTTTGAGTTTCTTGATTTTCTAGAGTTAATGTTTTATTATTTTTATCATATTTAGCATTTTTTGTTTCACCATTTATACTAACTTTAAAATATGAAACTCCTTGATTATCAAAAATCTAATTAATATCAGTAATTAATTCATCTTGATTATTGTAAATCCTAATCTATCCAGTTAATTTAGCATCAGTTCCAATATATAAATCAGTCCCAATAGAAAATGCAATATTTGCATCATCTGCAATATTTATAGAATTAACAATTTTCTACAATGCTTGTTCTATTGTATTATCTTCAAATAAGTAAGAAACATCTTCTCCAATTTTTGATTTTACATAATTAACTATATTAGAAATAGTTCTCTATTTTGCTAATTCTTCTTGACTAGCTCTTCTAGGTCCTAGTTCTGAATTTCCTATTTGTTTAGTCTTAAAATCAAAATAACTAGTGTTATCAATACTGTATTGAAAACCTCTGCCTTCTCGTACTTTTTTATTCCAACTTCTAATTAACTTACTAATGTTACCTTCATAAGTATAATTATCTAATTTACCATGAATCTAAATAGGTTTTCCATCCAAAGTATAATTATTTCCTTGTTTTGGAATGATAAAACCATTATTAGAAACATAATCGTTAGTACTCGGATCTCGTTCATATTTAAAATGATGGTATATTCTATCAATTCCATTTTCAGATAAAATCTATACAACAATTTGCATTGATTCAGGATCAATTTGATGAACATTATGTTCTCTACCTAATCCTAACATTGTACCTGTTGTATTATTTATAGATATTATTCTTGATAATAAATCATTTAATTGTAAACATAAAGGAATTGATTTATGCCCAAATCCAAACGTAGACCAATCATAATTAGTATATAAAATACTTTTTAAATCTGATAAAGATATATTTATATCAATATTATCTAATATATTTTTTAATTCAGGATACAATAATGGATATTTACGTTCAACAATACTTGTAAACCTAGCATCATTCATCAAAGTTTTAATTAACTTAAAACTTGTATCAACATATCCAATTGATTTGTTAGATCTACTTCCTAAAAATAGGTGTTCTAAATATTCTTGAATACTTGCTTTGGGAGGAAGTACATACATTAATTTAGTTTTTTTAGGAAGATCTGGATTCTGTAATTCTTCTTTAAATCTTTTAATAATTCGTGTATCATTATTAATATTTTTATCAAAAGACACAATTACAAAAGAATGACCTGGTTTTATAGGAACTCCATCTACTCCTTCAATAGTTCCATCTATAGAAGAATATACATATTGTGTCCATCTTGTTTGAGGATTCCAATCTTTACCATAATTAGCCAAATCACTGATATTAATCCAAGGTCGTGTTCCTAAAGATTCATTCATTTCAAATCCATCTACCTATTGATAATATCCTTTCTTTAATATAACATGAGGTCCTGTATTTTCTAAATCTTTAGAAGGAGTCCAAGTGCGATCTTGTATATAAAATATTCCAGAATCAGTAAATAACCATAAATCTATAAGATCTATTAAATCTTTATATTTAGGATTATTTCTGTTATTATTTGCAGCTTTTTGTAATGATTCTCTAATAGATTCGCCAGTATTTATTAAATTATTATAATCATTCAATAAATCCTAGAATATAGGCTATCTATTTTCATCAACAGTTTGTATAATAGTTAAAGGAGATGATAAAGCTAATAAAGGTAATTCTAACAAATTTCCAGATTCTTGAGTTCCTATTATAGCTACTATTGATTTCTAATGCCATTCTTTACTCCTTAAATCAATTGATCCGTTTCCAAAAGTTGTTTCTTTTTCACTTTTACTAAAAGGAGTTACTCTTCCAAAATAACCATCCTAATCTAATTTATTAAGCTAGTTTCTATCAATTCTGGGAGAACTCTTTAATGCAAAAGTACAATAAATATTTGATAATCCCAATTCATTTTTTAACTATTCTTCTAAATCTGATTTATTAGTAGTATTAAATAAAATACTTCTTAAATTTCCTAATCTTTTTTTATATTCAGTTATAGTACTTAAATTAGAATTTCCTTTAAGTTTGTCTATTTTAATTAAACCATTGATACTATCAATTCGCAGATTAACACCTTGTCCTATTTGAACAGGAAGATGTGTATTTTTATCTTCTAATACACCTAATTCAAATGTATTAAACGAATGAAGTAACATCGTTATAGGAATTGAAGATTCTTCAACTTTTTCTATTTTTATTTCAGGAATGTCTTTAGATTCATTAGATTCATCAAGTTTATTTTTATAAGTTTCTTCATTTATAACACTCATTCCTGTAATAGGTGCATCATCTTCTATTTGTACAGGTTCTACCTATTGTTGCTTTTCTTCGTATTTTCCATATCGCTCATGATCAATTATTTTAATTTGATCTGAATTATAATTTCCTTCAAAATATGGAATAACTTCATCAACATCCATTGAAAAACCTCCACCTTCATTAGTTCCATCATCTAGTGTGTGTAAATTTAAACTTCCATCATTATTTACACTTACTACAACATAAACATCATTATCTTCAAATTGAACGAAATCTCCTGGTAAAAACCATTTACCATTTGTTTTTCTTAAAAGATCTGAATCAATATCGTCTAACTATTTAACGTCAGAATCTTCTGAATATTTCCTATATCGTTCTTCTAATGATAATTCTATATCAGGTTTAGAATTTGTATCTTGTTCTATATCAGGTTCTGTGTTAGGTTCTTCTTGAGGTTCTACATTAGATTCTTCTTGAGGTTGATTTCTAATTTCTTCTATTCTTTTATTTTTAAGATTTATAATATCAGGATCTATAGAAGCATATCCGTTTGATTTTAAATCTGCTTCTGTGATTAGAATATTAATTTCTGCTTCTGTTTCAGCATTATTTAAAGATGTTATTAAATTACTTTTTAATTCAGGTGTAAAAGAATTGTTTGTATTAGTAGTTCCATTATTAATTCCTAAACTTAATCCTCTATCATTTTGATTAAGTTTTTCTAACCTTTTATTTTTTGCATCAATTACAAGTGGATCTATAGAGGCTTCATTACTATGAAGCATATTATCTAAATCTGAAATATATTGTAATATTTCTTCTTCAGATTCTGCATTATTAATATTCAAAAGTAACTAATCTCTTAAAAAATCAGAATATTCTAATGCCTGCTGTTCAGGTTCTACCTAAGCCTCTGGTTTAACTACTTCTATAGAATTTCCATCAGTAACAATTTTTTCAAGAAGAGCTTTACGTTTATCTGAATATTTTTTAATTATATCAGGAGGTAAATTTTCTTTTACAAGTCCTGCTCTATATTCAGATGTAATTTTAGGAATAGCTTTATCTTCACCTTTTTCATCTTCGCTTGAAGGCGTTATTAAAAGTGATCCTTGAGATGCTCTACTAATTCCTGTATAAATATCTCGCAAATTTGTAGAAACATCATCACTAGGATCTACTTCTATTATATAATACTATCCTTCTAAACCTTGCGCAGAACTTCCATATTTTAAATCAATATAAGGTTTATAAGCATCTTTAGATAATTCTTTATATAAAGGAGAATTAGAATCATTATAAATATATCCTATTTTTTTGATAATTTTTCCATTATCATCTTTTTTAAGAGTATCTATTAATTTTTTAACTTCTTGAATAACATTATTAAGAATACTATTTTTATCAGAAATTGAATTTATTTCTCCTGATTCATTTCTTAGTATAGTACATGTATAAGGAATTACTTTATCTCCAAATAAACCTTCTTCATTTTCAGTATACTTTAATTTTAACCAATCTTCTGGATTTTGCATATATAACTGAAAAGCAGTTAGATTTTGAGTTTTAACTACATTATCAGTTCGCATTGACATACCTAATTTAGGAGTTCTTACAAACTAAGTTCTATCCAAACTTATTTCCCATGCTATATTATTTAATCCTAATTTATTAGCAGAATGATGTCCTTTAACTCCAGATTGATCAAAATCTCCTGCAACTAATACTGTTATACCATGTAATTTAGCATATTTATTAATTAAATCTAAATCATATGATGTAAATTTAGAAATTTCATCAATAAAAATTAAACTAGGAGGATTTTCAGAATTATTTACTTTTAAAGATGATATAATTTCATTATTAGAATTTAAAGTATAATGATTATCAGGAACAATATAATCTCCCTTTTCATCTTTACTATAATCCTACCATTCAGAACTAATTTCTTTCATTCCAGAATTTCTTCCAAAAGTTTTAGCTTCAGGAAGTTCTAATATATCATCTTTTATAATTTTAGCACTATTAGAATCAGCTCCATGAATAACCCAAACATTATTTAATATATCTTTATTAAATTTTTCTAACATTGTTTTAACTTGTTTAAATACACTAGAAGTTTTACCACTTCCAGGAGTACCTTCAACTAGAACAATGTTTTTAAATTTAGGAATAATATTTAAGAAGTTTATAGCATATTTAGTCATATTATCTGCAGAAAATAATTCTATATCTTCAGCAGATTTACCTAATTTTTTTAAAATTTCTTTTCTCTATTCAATTGAAGCATTCTAATACTAAGTTAAAACAGACTATTTAAGTGCTTTATAAAAATTTTCAAATATACTTTTATTAACAATATGAGCATAACAAATATATGTTGCTAATTCTTGTGTAGCAATTGGAGCTAACTTATCGCTTATTATTTGTTTATACTAATTATAAAAATCAGATGATTTTACAGCAACTCTACTGGCAAGCCACCATATAAATGAATTATCATCTAAATTATCAAGACTTTCGTTTAATAATTTTTCAGATCCAGAATATAAATTAAATCTATTAGGATTAATAAATTTTATTAATTCATTTATATCATTTAATTTATTCTTGTTTTTATTAAAAAATTCATAAACAGAATCTTCTAATTTAATTGTTTCTTTTTCAAACTCTTCTCTTTCTTGTTGAGATAATGGTCTTTTATTATTTAATAGATTATTATGTAAATTTAAACTTTCTATTATAGATTTAAATTCAAGAAATCCATTCCAATTTTTAAAATCATCGTCATCATTATCTAATACAGAAACAATTTTTCTCATATTTTTATAAACAAGAAGATCTTTATGAATTGCAATTTTATCATTTCTTCCTAACTTCTATCCCTAATTTGCTTGATATAATTTCTTTATAAATTTAAGTTTACTTAAATTAGTATCAATATCTTGTATATATAAATCAGCAATATCCTTATCAATTTCTGCTAAATTAGATTCTTGATTAAGTTTTTTTGCAACTTCATTTAATGTTGCATTATATCCAAATAAATTATCAAGATTAGCATTATCAGTTCGAGAACCTGCAATAATAGCTTTATATAATTCTAATACTGTAATAGCATTGTCTAATTCTTGTTCAAGAGTAGAAGATAAGGTGAATTCAGAAACATCTTCTCTAGAAGAATCTATAAATTTATTTACTTTTTCCTATAATTGTGAAATATTTATAGGTTCTTTTCCCATTGCAATTGCAATTTGGTTATAACTCTCTTCAATAGGAGTATTATTTAATTCTTGAACATCTTGTATCTATGAATTTAATCTTTGAATATAAATTCTATAAGGATTTTCTGTTGAAATTTGTTCTGAAAAACTTAATGTAGGAAGAACATTCTTTTCCCAATCATTAAATAATCTTAATGCTAATGATTTAGACTAATTTAATAGTGAAGTAAGAAGGTATTTAGTTTCTTTATTAGCAAATCCTCTATCATAAAATCCATTAACATAATAAGGAATTTCATTTAAAAGTATATCCTAAACATATCCAGTAATTTCAGGACGTAATTGTTGATATTCAATTTCTTTTAATTGTGGATTTTCTATTTTATTTATTTCTAGTATACGCTATTGTAAACGTTCAAATTCATTTTTAGAACTTTCTAATCCAAAATTCTAAACTAAAGTATTAAGAGTTTGTAATAAATCTTGAGTTAATAATTCATCTTTATTAGAACCTAATAATTCTTGTGCATTTTGAACAATTGTTTCACTATCAGTTTCAGAACTAATGTAACGTTTTTCATTTGTTCCAGTTTGTTCATTAAATTTATAAAAAACTGAATATAACTAATTTATATAATTATTAAACTATTTTAAGTCATCATGTTGTTCTAAATATTGATTAACACTATTTATTAAAGTTGGACTAAAATATGTTGCAAGATTTTTATATATATTAGCTGCTTTAGTTAATCTTTCTCTACCATCTTGAACTTTATCAACTTGATAATCAGCTAAATATTTATTTTTTTCCTTATCTGTTAATTCATCATATTTTTTTCCAGAAACTAATTCAGCATATAAAGGAAAAAAAGTTCCAACTTTAAGTAAATTAACCATTACTGGAGAAGATTCTAATAAAGCAGTTGAAATAAATTCTAATGATTTTTTTCCTTCTAATAAGTCATTTAATTCTTTTTTCTTTTCAGATAAAGCTTTTTTAAGATTAGAAATTTTCTATTTAGATGTTTCGGATAAATCATTATTCCTTTTTTCTTTATCAGATATTTTATCATCATTATTAGAATCTAATTTGTTTAATTTTTCTTCATTTATAGCAACTTGATATTTATAAATATCAGATAATAAGTTATTATAAGTTTGAATATATAAACCTGCTGTGGTTGTATTATAAAGTGTTCCAAACCTTAAATCATGTAAAGTTTGTATATCTAAAAATTCATTATCAGATACAGCTCCGTTTGCATCTAATATTTCTTTAAGTATATTTACTTGATTTTGGATAACTGTCTAAACCATTAGATTTTGATTATTTTCTTTAGTTCCTGGAGAAAACATCACATCATCTCCATTTATTTCAAAATCTACTGATAAGTTAGGATTACCTAAATCTTTACTTTTTCTAACAGTCTTCATAAAATCATCAATTTCATTGTTTTTAATCATAGAAATTATTTCTTGAATAGCTTGTTCATTTGAGATTTTATCAAACTGTTTAAATTGTCTATAATTTGTAGCTAGATTTGCAAGTCCACCTCCTACAAAACCACCTATTAAAGACATTCCATAACGATCAAATACTTCTTTAGAATCCCATTCATTATTTTTAAAATCATATCCAAAAGCATTTATTCTAGTATCATTTCCTCCTAACCATTTGACTATATCATAACATGTTTTTGAGAAATCAGCTAAAAGTTCTTCTGATACTTCTTCAGTTCCTTCTCCAAGGGCAGCTGCAAATGTGGCTTTAAGAGTTTTAGATCCTGTTGCTTTTTCTGCAGTATAAACATCTTTAGCTAAATTTTTTCCAATATTAAAAATTTCTTTTACATAATTTTTTTTACTTTCTTTTGTAGATAAACCTGTAATTTTATTTTTAGCAGAATTCCAAGCATTTTGTTCTACATCATTATTTAATCTTGTTACAGCTTTAGCTATTTGTTCATAACGCTATCTTCCAGCTCTTAATTCAGGAAGCATCCATTTTCCAATACCTGTATTTAAAAGCATATATTCACCAGCAGCATATCCTAATGTTAGTAAAGCAGCATCACGATCAGAAGCTCCTGCTTTTTTGGCTTCACCATAAGTGTCTTGAACAGTAATGGCAGTCATATAACCTTTACTCATAATTTCTCCAAGTTTGTTATATCCTTTTATAAAAGAATTTAATTCAGCTTGTGCATTACTGCTTGCTCTAGCCATTAATGCTCTAGTAGTTCCTAATAATTCAGAATTACTTACACTTTTTAATTTATCTATTTTAAGATTTACTAAATCAGTATGTTTTTTAGTTAATTCTGCTAATTTTTTATTAGTTTCTGCTTCTGTCATAGGAGTTTTACTTCCTTTAAATAAAGCAGGTAACTAATTAAATATGAATCGTTGTTCAGTTATTTGAGCAGCAACATCTCCAATTAAATTAATTCCATTTTCCCAACACCATACATTTTGTTGAGCATATTCAGATACAGCTCCTTGTTTATTTAATGACTTAGACCATCCTTCCATTGCAGATAAAGTTGGACTATCACTTCCTACAACCATTTTACCTAATGTTCCCATCATTCCAACTAACTAAGTAGCAATACTTAATCCAGTTACCCAAGGTCCAACACCAGGAATAAACATAGTTCCTACTAATGCTAAATTTTTTAAAACAGAACTTCCTATACTCTTTTGCTATAAATCATCAGAATCAAAGAAATCTAACTAATTAGCCCACGATCCGTCTGTAGTAAGAACATTCATTTTATTTAATACTCTACGCCCATAAATATCACGTCCATCAAGTTTTTCATAATAAAATTCACCGTTTTCATTTGTACGTAGATCACCTGCTGAATGTTTAACCATTTCACCAGTCATTAAATCTTTATGTTCTCCATCAGAATCATACTATGCCAATACTAATGTTGTAAGTAAATATGGAAAAAAAGCATCATTAGGAGACTCTCCCCATTCAGCATTTTCTAAATTTTCTCCAGCTGTTGTAGGATTAAGTAACACTTTGTGCTGCTAAGCTAATTCGTCTATTGATTTAGTTCTAGGTCCTGATTTACCTAATTCTGTAATACTAGAACTAATTTCATATGGATTAGGTGTCTTAAATTCATAAAAATCAGGACCTTTTCGTTTTTGATCTTCTGGAGCAAAAATATTATCTCGATGATAAGTTGCATTTTCTAATACTGCTTTATTATAATCTACTTCTGCAAGATTATTATAATAAACTTTTGCATTATTATAAAAAGCATCAAAAGCAGCATCATCAAATTGTCCATACTTATCTTTAAATTGTTCTTTTACCCATTCATCTTTTTTATAATCATCTTTATTTTGTAATGCTGTATTTTCAGAATTTAATCCAGCAACTACTAAATCATTAAAAGATGCTTGGCGATTAGACGCCATATCCAAAAACAAATCGTGTTCTCTTTTTTCCATATTATAACTATCTTCCTAATGTTAAAGATTGTCCTGTTTGCTATGCCTAAGTTTTAGCATCTATATTCAAAGCTTCAGAAGTATCAAGATCTTCAAGAGTAGATTCAAGGTTAGGTCTAATAGGAATCCATAAAGTTCCTTTATATAAACCATCCCAACTACCTTCCCATATTAATTTATCATTAGGATCCCAATCTTCTTTACCTACCAATTTCATGTAATTAGATACATCCTTTTCTTCTACTAATAAATTTTGTAAATCAAAGGTATCTTCTATTCCTAATGCATGATTGTTAGTCTATGCATTCATTACTCCAAATCGTGCCCAAGATGAACTACTTAATTCACCATTACTATCATATGCAGAAGGTAATTTATTTTCTTTATAAATTCGATTAATTTCTGCATAATTTTTCATTCTAGAATTTTTATCATTAAGATTTATTCCTTTTTCTGATATTTCTTTATCAGCTTTGTTCTTTTTATCAATTATATCTTTAGATAATATAGGTACAATTGAACCATCATCATTAACTTTACAAGGAAAATCAATTGAAGCAATTTTTCCATCAGAAATAATAACTTCATTAAAATAATTAGATTTAATTAAATGTCCTCCCATTGACACATTGTTAAGATCTAAAATTCCATTATATAAACCTTCTGACATTTCCTATAAAGATTTATTTGCACCTAAATTGTGATTATTTTTATTAGTAAGAGGCATTATATTACTATAAGCAAGAATAGAACTTGATGTTCCAGGATTGATAATAAATCGTTGTTTATCACCATATCCTAGATAAAACTATGCAGCTGTAGACAATTTAATATCATCTGATAATCCTTTTTCCTTACTTGCTTTATTAATAGATTTATTAGTTCCTATATAAACAGCATCATATTTTGATTTTCCATCAATTGTTCCTAAAATACGATCCTAAATTAAACTAAGAGCTTCTTCATGTGATCCTGTTTTAGTTTCAACTCTCAATCTATCTCTAGCATTTCTAGGAAGACTAGAATATATATAATTTAAAGTAGACATTAACTAATTTTTATCATAACTAGTTAAATTCTAAGTAATTTTATAATATCCTTCTGGACCTTCTGCTAACATTGAATTTAATATTTCTGCACCTTTTGCTACATCTTTTGATATAAATGTAGAATTAGATGTTTCAGTACTTCCTAAATCTTTAAATCTATCATTAATCATTTTATTTACAGATTCAATACTTACACTCTAATCAACAATTTGAAATATATCATTTCTATTCACATAAGCATTACTATTTTGTCTAAGCCATAAAAGATTTCCACAAGTTAAAGGTCTATATATTCCTTGATTCCTAATTTTAGCATACTATTCTATAGGCATTGCTTTGATTTTCTTATTTTTATCATATACATAAATTCGTCCATTTTCTATAGCAAAATCATCAATAGTATTTTTTTGTACAGAATTTTTATACACCTCATCAAAAAAATCTTTATTTCGTTTAAGCTATTTTAATTTAATTAATTCTTTTAAATATGTTACAGCTACTAATTTAGGATTTAAACTTTTAGAAGAATTTAAAGTATTTTGTAATGTTTGTAATAAACTATTACCTACTATAGACATTTCATTATTAAGTCCATCTAATGATTTAAATAGTTCTAATACATCTTTCATTGTAAAATCATCATTATCACTTTTTGATGATTTTGATGAAGTTCTAGATCTTTCATTAGTATCAGAAACTCCTTTTGGTTTATATAATGTAAATATATCAAATTCCATATTAACTCCAGTTTATTTTATCATATAAGTCTTCACTATAAGGATTTGTAAATTTAAATCCATATATCTTATTGAGTTCTTCTTCCTATTTAGCTTTCATCATATCTGATATTAAATTACTATACCATATATAGTTATCATATCCATTCCATTTAGTAATATCGTCACCTTTATAATCAGCTTTAGCAACATCTGCAGCTTCCATTTTTGAGTCATACCATCTCTAAAGATTTGAAGCTATTAATTGTTCTCTTGCAGAATCATATAATTTACTCTTGTCATTAAGTTTCTTTGATAATATTGTGTAAGAATCATTTAAGTAATTAGCTTCATTTTCTGTTCTATTTTTAATTCTAGTAGCTTTTAATTTAGCAATTTGTGTATTATTTTCAGTTCTAAGAGCAACATTCTTATTATGAGTATCAGAAACTCTTCCTAGATAATCTTTATTTTCTGTAAATTGTTTTTCAAGAGAGTTTAGGACACCTTGATTAAATGCTAAACGTGCTTTGGTTCTGTAATCACTAGCTTGTTGGTATCCTGCATACATTCTATCAGTAGCTTTATCCGCATCAGATGTAAATGGTTCTTTAAATTTATATAATAATTCATTTGCTAAATTATTTTGATACTGATATGTTGCTAAATCTCCAAGTAAAGGTCTATTAACCCACCATGTTCCAACCTAAGCAGGTTTTAATCCTTTAAGCATTTCTTTATATGCATTATCACCACCAATTAAATGTGTTGCTAATTCAGAAGCTCTCAGAAATTCAGGCATTAATTCTTTCCACCACTTACCTTTATAATCTACTTTTGCATCAGTATTAATGTATTTTTCCCATAATGTACTAAGGTCTCCAGTATGATAATTATCAACAAACGGTTCTTCTTCAACTTGTGATTCAGGACTTTCAACTTGTGATCTTGTACCTTCAACTCCAGTACCTTCAACTTGTGGCTAAGTACCATTTTCAGAACTATCAGAGTCACCATTACTTACAGGTTCATTATTATCTACTGAAAATTCAAGAAAATTATGTGTTCCATAATCAGTTTTATTTACTCTAGATATACCATATTCATTTAATTTTTTATAAAAATCATCATTAGTATCTGGGGTAGTATTTCCTAATAACCAACGAGATGCTGTATATCCTTGAAATAAACCATCAGAAGCCCAATTTCCTTTTTTACTATCCTAATGAGTTTTTGGAGAACCATTTTTATAATTATATTTATAATACTAATTGTTTTTATCTATTAAATCATTTACAAATCCAAAATGATTTCTAATTAAATCCTATAATTGTTTAGTTTTATTTACATTATTTTCATCAGTTAAAACAGTTTTTCCATTATTCCAAGCAGTACTTAATTCATAATGTAATTCTTGTACTTTATTTATATTATTTACTAATTCTTTATATTTTGACTATTTTTCTGAATCAGTTAATGTTGTATCATTTTTAATATTTTCAAATTGTTCTAATAATTTTTCTTGAATAGTTGGATAAAACTACTAATTCCAATCATAATTATCTGTAAATGTAATATTATTTTGTATGTCATTAGTATTAACACCATCTATTGCTTTTAAAATACCTCCTTTTTTATTACTTGGAATTAATTCTTCAGTCCATTTATTAACATAATAAGGAATTTCCCATCTATCCATTTCCTAAATATAATGATTACCGTTAGGATCAATATGATATACTAAACCAGAACTACGTTCATCTAATTTAGGATGAGTAATAGGTATATAATAATCATTAGAATTTTCATCAAATCTTCCTAATTTATTTTGAGTTCTTAATGTTTCTAATGTAACTTTTAATACAAAAGTTTTGTCAAATTTTGGAGTAGATGTAGATTTAGATAATTTTTTTAATTGTTCGTTGACTTTATTATCAGATCCTTTTGTTAAACTTAAACCTATCAAATTTATTAAATCTTTTGTAGATGCTTTAGCAAGAACTTTACTTAATTTATTTGTTAAATCCTAACTATAAGTATGTTCAGAAGTTAAAGAATATGTTTTAAAATTAGTTACTGTACTTTTAGGATGTAATTTTAATAAATCAGAATAAAGAGCTTGTTCATTAACCTATCCGTTAATTATATAAGGATTTGAATCGTTTTCAGCTTCTGGTTTTACACGATCTTGTTCATCAAATGGATATTTATCACCTGTATAAAATAAATCTCTTAAATTATCTAAACCTAAAAGTCTTTCTAAATATAAATATTCATTAGCATCTAATTCTCCATTTTCTAAAGCTTTTTTTGCTTTTTCATAATAATCCATCCATTCTTTTTTCTGAATAGGAGTAATAGATGTAAATAAATCATCAAAATTATCATGTGCATATGATAAAGGAGTCCAAAGTTCCTACATTCTATTTTTTGTACTTCTTACTCCATTTTCTGGAAGATCTAAATCTATAAAACTACTATAATTACGATTTTCGTCTCCAAAAATTTTATTCAAAACATAATCTCCAACTGTAGAATTTCCTCCCCATTCTATTTTAGAACTTGTATCTGGAACATATTTATGAGATGTTCTAATCAATTGTCCTACAAATCCAGCAATATAACCAAGTGCATCAAATTTTTTATTATCTTTTGATGATAAATTTGTATAATTAGTAAATCCTCCTCCTCTATTATATACAATTTCCTTATTTTCTAAGGCTTTTACGAACTAAGGAAGTAATTCCTATAATTCTTTTTTTTGTTTATCTTTAAAACCTCCTAATTCTAGAAAAACAGGAAATTTAAGATCAATAGATTCTTCTAAGTCTGCAAGATTAATTTTTTCAGTACCTCTGCTAATTAATTTAATTTCTTCATTATCGTCCATATATGTATATATTAAAAATAGGAGTATATTAAATTATATACTCCTATCTAAATTAAAGATTATTTGTTATTTCTTAATTCTACGGAGTAAGATTCCTCCTTTTTTAAATACAGGTTCACCCTAAGATGCTTCTTGTGGTGTTCCGTTAGCCATTTGCTAAACTAATTGTACTAATGCTTGACATACTTGCATAGCTAAATTACAATCTTGATTTTGCAATGCTTGCATTGCTCCTTCAGCAAGCATTGTTAAAGGATCTTGACCTCCCTGTGCTGGAGCAGTTGCTTCTGCTGGTTCTTCGGCAGGAGCCATAGCTCCTCCTTCCTAATGTTTACGAATATTCTTAGGTACAAATTTCATAATTTAATTAATTTTAAAATTGTTTATATTATATTTTATTTTGTAAATATATAAATATTATATGATTTATCAAAATATATTTTTATATTATTTTGGACTTTGAACATATTCTGGTTTTCTATTATCTTGAATATTAATACATTTAAACATGTACTTTCCTAAAGCTTTATAATCAGAATCACTCTGTGTTTCTGCTGCTTTTTTTGCTTTTCTTATTAAAACAACTGTATTTTTACGACTAAATATTCTTTCTCCTCCCCATAAACTCATTTGTTCAGTTCCATCTGGAAAAAGAACTTTCATTACAGGTCCATTTTCTTCAAATTCTAATTCATCACCTTTTTGTATTCCAGAATTTTCATTAACTTCTAGAACATATGCAACATCTTCGCAAGTGATTAATTCATAAGAATTAGGAATACCTTTAGATACTTTTATAACTTCATAATCTTCGTTTATAAATATTATATCAAGAGGAATTAATGTATCTTTCATCCATATTGAAACTTTTTGAGGAGGATCATAATAAAATAACATTCCTTCATTTTCTGGTAATTCGTTTATTCCTTGTAAACCTTTGCGTTTTTCTTCGTCTGTTTTAGCTTCATTTACAGAATAAATTTTATCAGAAATCTTTAAATTTATCATAATAATTTATTATTTATAATATGAAGTATCTACATCCCAATCCCAATCCCAATCTTCATTTTCTTCTGGAACGTTTGGAACAGAATCTTGAGGAGTTATAATATTAGAATTTGGAACAGAATCTTTAGGAGTTGTATATGGTGTAGTAAGACCATAGTTATATATAAGTCCTGGAATTGACAAATTTTTAAAGAAAAATCCTGGTTTAAATCTAGGCTACCTTTCAAGATTTTCCTTATTCTCATTAATAACATAATTTATTCCGTCTAATCCTAATGCTACTGCTGGTTCATAAAGAAGTCCTATTTTTGCTGCTCTTTTTGAATAAGATGGTTTTTTAGGAGGAGTATTCTAACCTTGCATTCTCTATCCTTTTCGCTCGAGTATTCTTCCAATTCTTTGTTTAACACCTTTCTTTTTAGTTTCTTGTTCATCATCTTTGCGAGGTTCTTCTTTAGGTTCTTCTTCAGGTTTTTCTATAAAAGGTCCTGATACTACTTCATCTTCTTCTGATATTGATACAGGTTCTTGTGGTAGTTCCATAGTAAGAATATCATCCTATGTTTTATTAGCTGTATTTTTAGTTTTATTAATTTTTTTACGTTTTTTTAAATCAACAGCTCTTTCTGCAATTTCTGGATTAACAGCTTTAATCCTTTCTGAATCTACAAAAGGAAGATTAATTTTTTTACGTTTTTTAAAATCAACAGCTCTTTTTGCAATTTCTGGATTAACAGCTTTAATCCTTTCTGAATCTACAAAAGGAAGATTAATTTTTTTACGTTTTTTTAAATCAACAGCTCTTTCTGCAGCTTTAATCCTTTCTAAATCTACAAAAGGAGGATTTACTCTAGTATTATCAGAATGAGCAGTATAATCTGGATCTTGTGTTAAATCTATTTCTTTACCTTTTGGATGTAAATTATAGAAAAATTTATATATCTCATATTTTAAATTACTTAATGCTATACCTGCATCCTAAAATAAAGTTGCTAAAGCATCGGGAGAATCTGCAGATTCTATTGCTGCTAATGCTCCAGCAGTAGATGTTCCTAAAAAAATAGCGATCCTTTTTAATATTTCTATTGGAATTACTGGCATATTTATAAAAATTTATTTGTATTATCAATTGTATTGTTTAAAATTTCATCTACAAGTAATTTACCTGCTTCAATTGCATAAATATCATCATTAGATTCATCGTATTGTTTCATTAGTTCTTCTAATTTTTTAGTAACTTCTAATCTAAATATGATTTCCTCACGTTCTATTTCAGCTTGTTGTTCTAAATTACCATTTTCATCTTCTGAAACAACAGGTATTCCTTTCTTAGTAATATTTTCATCATTTTTCATATGATGAAGTCTTGCATGTAAAGCACCTTCTGGAATTATATTAAATGAACCTCCTTGTTTAAATGAATCTACATAACTATTAAGATATTTAATTATTTTCTACCAAGCCTCTGAACTTTTTAAAGCATCTAATTCTCGTTTGGAATAATTATAACGTAACTTTTCTGCTAATTCATCTTTAACAAGTAATGCTCTTATTAAACCATCAATTCCACTTTTAAATTCTTCAGATTTTTTAAATATATCAAGTAATTTAGTTTTAGCTTTTTTAGAAAGTGATCTATATTCATCATAAGTCATTCCTGAAAAATTTTCAAAGCTATCCTAAAATACATTATTAAACCATGTTTCATCATTTTCTAATTCAGATAGTAATTCTTTCCATTTTGGATCTAATTCTCTTAATCCATGACTTACTAAATCAAGAGCAATATCTTCATCAATAATATTATCATTATAAACTAAAACAGGATGACCTTTAAATTTTTCTGGTTTAGGATAATCATTATAATAAGGAATAGTATCATATTTAGATTCTATATATTCTAAATCTCCATAATTTCCTATTTCTTTAGGCTTAAAATTAGAATCATGATATAAATTAATATCAATATTTTTAAGAATAGGAAATCTAGAATAAGCGTATTCTAAATAAGGATTAGTTGAAACTTCTTGACTTTTATCTAAAATCTCTCCTCCCTATTGTAAATATGTTAAGTCAGTTATATTTATTTCTTTAATAATATCTGGAATAAATACTTCTATTTCTTGTATTATTCCTCCCTATTTTAAAGTAGATGGTTTATGTTTTAAAGTATTACGTTTAGCTAAAATGGATTTTACGCTTAACAACATTCCTGATTTACCAACACGAACATTACGCTAATCATATCCACCTGCTAAATTAAATGCTCTTCTATTACTCATAATAGAAGACATTCCTGCTAATAAGTTATTTCTCGTGGTTGCTTCTACACCTATGTTTTCTACTAGATTTTGTTGTCTTCTGGCTTCAGCAATTAAAGCATTAGCATCTTGTCTTGCTCCACTTGAAAATGCTCCATATTTTTTACCTGAAAAATTGAGTGCATTATCAACAGCAGCACTAGAACCGCCATAAGAAGAACCTGTTTGAGCAAATGCTTCTTCATTTTTAGTAATAGTATCTGAAGTTTTTCCAAAGGCTTGATTAATCCAGCCCATTCCAGTAATAAGTCCCAAAGGAGATTCCATAATAGAATCTACTGTTGTCATTCCATCTGTTTTACCAAAAATAGCACCTTGGATACTATTTAAAGCACCTGCAGCTTTCATAGCACCTTGAACCATTTTGCCATATGGTCCAAAATTACCAGCAGCATCAGCCACAGAATCCCAACCTTTATTAATACTTGATTCTAATGAACTTGTTGGACCTCCAGAAATAGCATTACCTATATTAGTTATGGCTGATGAAGCTGCTTGTACACCATCTTGTGCTAAAAAACTTCCTGCTTTTTTAAAAATATTTGGACCTTTTTGTTCATCAGTTGATTCATCAGTTGATTCATCAGGAGGTGGAACTATTGTAGAATTAGGATCAAATCCTTCATTTGAAGGATCTTTCTATGACTTCATATATTCTTTATAATCTTCCTTAATATAATTAATATCATACTACATACCAGCATTCTACAATTCTTTATAATAAGGACTCCTAGGTTCTGGCATTCCTCCTGGAATAGATTTCTTACCTTTTAAAATCTTTTTCTTACGCATAGCTTATTGAATACATTGTTTTAATAGCCGATATAACAGCTAAATCAGTACCACTATATCGTATACGTATTTTTACATATTTATCTTTTATTCTGGCTTCTTGATGTCTTATATTATTCTTATCCCAAAGTACATAACCTCTACCATCAGGAATATTATTTGTATCTTTTATAAAACCAGCATCAACAAAATTAGCCTATGCTAGTTCAATTGGAATTTTATCTTCAGATATATCTTCTCCTCTATAATTTGCATTATTCCAATCTTCTTCATTGTTTTGTACAAAGTTGATTGAAGGTATTTGTATATTCCATTTATCTTCTTTATACAACATATTACCCCTAAGTCTTCCTTTCTTTATCATATTAACTGCTTTTGAATGTGTCCAAATTCTAAATTCATTTAAATTCTTATAATAAACTATTTCTGAACCAGACATATTTGAAAAATCTTTACCATGTTCTCCAGGCCTTTGATGATAGTAATCTTCAATAGTATTTAGTTTATCTACTCTTTTATAGTATAATGGAAAAATAGTAGATTTTTTATACAAGTCAGGAAGTTTAATAATTTTTCTATGTTCTTCGGTTAATGTTTTATAATCATCATTATAAGAAATATCAAAGCCTTCATTCTAAAATAATTCTTTAGTTGCTTCTTGACGAATATACATGTTTTTTTTATCTTCTGCAAATTCATAACATTCTCCAACAATTTCATAATGGAATGACTCTGGCTCAGCTTTATTGCTTATAATAATTAAATTATCAAATATTTTATGTGCATCAGCTTGATCTCTTACTATAAATTCAAATTCAAAAGGATGTTGTTTACCATACCATACAGTAGGTTTTATTTCCTCTTTAATATCAATTATTCCAGACTATCCATGTTTCCAAAAATCAGTACTTAATGCTTCAAGATGCTCTTCTGGAATTACAACAACAGAACGTTCAATATAACCTCCACTTAACTAATTATTTAAATTTTTACTACTAACATATTCAGCAGCAGTTACATTAGAACTGTTATATGTTATTGTAGTACTAACTCTAATATTAATCTGATATGATATTTGTTTTGTGAAACCATTTGCATCTTCTTTTAATTCATCAAATGATTGTTTCCATTTTTTAATGTTAGTACTATAACTAGTTGTTTCTTTCTCTTCTTCATATGTTTCTTGTTGAAGAGTTTCTAATTTAACTATAGTTGAATAATCAGAATAATCTTCAGTATAATATAATGTAGGATTTTCTTCTTTAGAAATATATCTTTCTGAGTTATTATTACTATCAGGATCATATTTACTATTTTCAAATGCAAAATACTTATAATTTCCATAAGGATCTTTTAAGATTTCCCATGTATAACTAATTGTAATATCATTTCCTTCATAATTTGCATCATATGATAACTACCCAATTGCATTTGATTTGTCAGTCATTTTGTGCTCACTTAAATTTATAGTTTCAATATACTCACTATCATTTGCAACTAAATTTGCAATTTGTTTAGAAGTATTTCTATCAAAGCTAAAATACTAATTATATATATTTTCTGAAAATGAAGGAATCCAAGAATAAAATGTAGTCCATAAATTCTAAGTTTCATTCCAACAAAGATTCCAAGCAACTTCATCAACTCCATGTAAATCATCATAAAAAGTAAACATTACATCTTTTTTAAAAGCATTATAATGTGTTTTAACATTTCTAATTCCTATTACAGGAGTTAATTCTCTTTCAGTTAAAGTAATATTATTATTTAAAAATTCTTGTACTTTAAAATCTGAAATTAATTCCATTCCGTTTCCATCAACTCTCCATATTTTCTTTGCTACTGTATCAACTCCATAAATTCCCATTGAAGTTTTTATAATTGAATCAATCCACTAACTACCAAATGTATCTGATATGACAAGTGGATTTTCAGGAAGTACATTATTTGTATTAATATAAACAGAACCTCCAGAACCATCTCCTGCTAAAGTACGTTCATTAACTGGAATTTTATAAACTCCGTGTTCTAAAATACACATAATATCACCATTCCATTCAATTAATTTGGTAATTTCTCCATATGTTATAGGATAATCTCTATAATTTCCTGAAACAAATACTCTATATGCATTTTTAAAAGCAGAAGATATTTGTATATTACTATAAGCAATTCTAGTTGAAAAGATATCTTTATAATAAGGTACGTTTGATAGTTCAAAGAAAACTTGTTCTCCAACGGAAGCTCCAAATCCTTTATTATATGTTCCTGTTTCTGGTAATTTATAACCTGATTTAGCAGAAATAGGATGATAAGGATAAAATCCTCTACCGTGTCCTATTTTTATCATTTCATCTGTATAAGATTCATTTACAGATCTAACACTATGATTTATATCACTTCTAAGTATGAATGTTACCCACATTCCTAGATTTACAGCATTAACATCACCCTTGTTAATATTTTCCAGATTTTCAGTTTTTAAAACTTCATCTTCATAAACTATATTATGAGACCATCCACTAGGATCAACAATTATATCATTAGTAGGAGTATCAGAATCAGTAAAATTTCTATTTAGCCTATGTGTAAATTTACAAATATAACAATCTCCTCTATAGAATATACCTAATAACTCTGGATTTTCTTCATCTATTTCATCAAAAGTCAAATAATCAGAAATTGGATAAAATTCAGAAGCATCTGTACATCTCATTTTAATATAATCTATAATATTATTAAATGAATATCCAGGAATTTTAATAGTAATTAAAGAACCTGTTTTATCATACCCTGTAATTCCCAAATAATTACCAAAGACACCTCTTATTATGTTATTACCGCCTCCATCTTCTTTAATTTGATTTCCTACATATTCATATTTATGTACTTCTTCTGAATCACCAGCGCAAGCAGAAAATAATACTTCATTTATTCCAACTAATTTAACACTATCTTCAACTCCAATTACTTTAATTTCATTGTATTTCAAATTTGAATTAACATTAGGAGTAAGTGTGTTAACTTTATAATGACGTTCATTAGAACATTCTACTAAATAATTATCTTCATACTGAGTTGTAATTGTAAACTTATCTCCTGTGAACAGATTATTTAAATATGCACTATTAACATCATAGTCTGGACAAATTGCTGCTTGTGGTGAAGCATAACTTATAACACGTTTGTGTTTATCAAAATCATTACTCAATAAATAACCTGTATCTGTTTTTTTAGATCCGCTATCGTTCCAATAATAGTATTTATCCTTATCTTTATTTACAAAACTTTCATAAAGATAACCATCTTCAACAGGTAATACAGGAGTATGACTTTGTGTTTCTATTCCTATTGTATATGCTTGACATAAAGTAGTTGGAATACGTTTCTATCTTACTATAATATATCCTTTAATTCCAAGATCTCTTAATTTAGATATTATTTCTTTAGGACATTCAAACCTTATACCAATGACTTTAAGCAAACTATCTTGTTGAGGAATATAACAAACGCCTGCTGCATTTTCTAAATCAGAATTATTTTTAGAAATTATAAAATCAGCATCAATAGTAAAGTCAACATCAGAATAAGTAACTAATTTTAATGCATTTTCATCATTATGTAATGGAAATTTAGTTTTATCATATATTTCATTAGAATCATCAGATATAGATGTTTCATTTAAATACATTCCTCTAATACTATATACTGGGGTTAATGTGTTATTATTTCTAATAAATACTACTCCAAATCTATATAGTTCATCCTCCCAATAACCAGTATAATTATATATAAATTCAGGGTTATAATAAGTATTAGTTATATCTCCTGAATAATAATCATTTAGTTTATCTATTTCGCATTCTTTTTCTGTATTTAAACTAGGAATTATATATAAAGCAAGTCTAGATAATGTTTCGTGATTTTGGTTATCCTATTCAACATTACCTAAAAATAACATATTTTGAGAAATAGCCTGAGTTTTAGCAGAAGTATAAACCTATAATCTTTGGTTTAATTCTTCCATTGTTATTTCATGACTATCTTCAAAACCAGTAATATCTATTATATTTTTATTAGATGATAATTGAAATTTTTGATCAATCTAAACATAAGATGTAACTCTTTCTTGAAGTTCTTCTCCTGTTATTCTAGAATAATATACTATTAAATAATCATAAGCAGAATCGTTATTAGAAATAATAAATCTTATTTTTTTATTAGAATTTTGATTTCCAAATCCAGAATTAATAGAATCTGGAGTATTTCCTAAAAACAAACTTACTAATCCAGATTGTCCTACAAAATCAGATTCATTTCCATCTAAATCACAATATTTAAAATAAAAGAAATAATTACCTACATTTAAGTTACCTCCATACGAAACTCCCTTATATTCTATTTTAGGAATATCTTTAGTTACTTTATATAAAGAAGTATCAATTGCAAATTGTTCTCCTCTATCATATATATTAGTATCATTAATTCCATTTCTATCTACAATTTTATATTTGTTTTTTCCTATTGCAGAAAATCTAGAATTAATCAATGTAGGTGAATTTTTTCCATCATTTATAATTAAATCAACAGAATTATCATAAGAATATGCAGGAGTTATCTATACAGGATGATTTAAATCAAAATTAAATTCATCAGTAATAAAATCAACTAATTGTCCTTTTTGATAAAATACAGGAACTTCTCCAAATGAAGATATTGATTCTAGCCACGTATTAATATTTTCAGTATCAATATCAGTTTTTGATTCATTTTTATAATAAGTTATAACAATGATTCCTCCATCATTTATTTCTGCACTTTTAAATATACCTTCTCCACTCCACAAATAATTTAATGCAAAATCATTAACAGAATAAAACTTATTCTAAAAATATATCATATCTTCATCTAATCTATAATTTCTAAAAGGGTTATATTCCCAAGCAAGTGTTCCTTCTTGCTGTATTTTTTTAAATGCAACCCCAAAATTTATTTTTATTTCATTTGATCCATTTACCATATATTTTAGTTAAGAGTAGGTAATTGAATTAAATCTAAATCATAAGCTGAAAAACTTGTAGATCCTACAATAATATCATTATATGTAAGTATTATTTCACAATAATAAGAATCTGGGATATATTGTAAACTAATACTAAATGATGAATTTCCGTTATCTACAAAACTAGAGGATAGATTTTTAATATTTTTAGATGTTATTGTTATATTTTTATTTTTAACTACATCTCCTCTAGAAGTTCTACTTATTGTTAAATAGTATGTTTGACCTATTATAGGTTTATCTATACCGCGATATATAGTATATTTAGGTAATCGATCATTATTTGAAACAGATGTTAATTCATTATTTGCCCATAAATAATTAAATTTATACCATTGTGAACTATTCTTAAAATCGTCTACAGTAATAGCTTTATATCCTTTATCACAAGAATCAGTATCTAAACCGTTTGTATTTTCCCATCCAAAATACCACTAAACTTTTTCAGAATTTTTAGCATATTCTTGTGATAATTTTACATATTCACCATCATAAATTAATTCATTTATAACACTTAAATCATATTTATAAATTTTACTAAAATCATCAGATAAAAGAGGCTATTCATTTTCTGAATCCCAACCTTCATATTGAGGTAAATTATATAAAGGATTTATTATTTCTGATGTAGGTAATGTTTTAGATACAGTTAAAGATAAATTAATATTACCTAAATCATCTATTATTAAATTTTTAACATTATTACAGTTTGTATCATTTAGTGTAACACTAATACTATTAGGTTTTAATTCAAAATTATAAGTTACTGTAATTTTAGGATCTTCTAATCCATTTATACTATTTATGTAATATAATGATTTAGTTCCAGATGATGTTTTATACCTATATAGTGAACTAGAAAAAACACCATCACTTAAAACAGAAGAATTATAATCAGATTTAACAATTCTAAAATCTTGATTATTATCATCTATAGCATCTAATATATCTATAAACTTAACATATGCTTCAACTTCATCATCAACTTCTTTAAAATTAAGATCTGTATCAGGTAAACTGATTAATTTTGCAGGATATTGATATATTAAAATAACATTTCCTTCATAATTTCTAATACAATTTATTGCAATGAAACAATTTCTTGTATTCGTATTTACATAATTTGAGTGACATCGATAAGCTTTATAAAAAGTTCCAGATGAATTAGTAATTTTTTTATATCCATATCCACAATCCTTATCACCCATTCCAGCAATTCCGAATATTATTGTCATATAATCATATCCATTACTATTCATAATTTTTGTCAAATAAGCTTCTATTTCCTCTGAAGTATATGTTATATCAGTTATTTCATTAGAACATTTATATTGATATAAAATATTATCAGAATCGTACTCACTTGTCCCATCAGATTCTGTATCAAATATAGTAAAAAGTCCGTCTCTTTCTTCTCTTGATGCATGCTACAATAATATTTTATGATTAGTAGTACCGTCTATCAATCTATTAAGTCCATAATTAACTAAATTTCCTAATTTAGTATAATTTATAATTTCATCTACAATAACAGTAAATGAATGTTCGAAACTGAGTTTTCCTTCTTTAGTATATTTTATTTCACTGAATGTATCATTAGTAATTAAAATTCCATCATCATAACTAAATTCATGACTTTTCGATATTTCCATATCTTCTTTTTCAATAAGTATAGCTATATTATTCAATCCTGAAGTAATTTTAACTTCACTATCAGAAATAGAAAGATTCAAATCATATCCTAAAGGCTATGTAACAGATTTTCTTTCTTCTGAATATAAAGGAATACTTATATTTGGGCTATCTTCTATATTAAGATAAGCTGAATTAGATAAAGTTACTATTGGGTTTATTCCACCTTTTTGAGAAGAACTATGTAAATATAAATCTTTAAAATCTTTAGTTCCTCCAAATTCGGCATTAAATATATTAGTATTAAAAAATAATCGATAAAAATATTTTTTATTTCCAGATGCTAAATTAAATGTAAATCTAACTAAATAAATATTATTAAAAGTTAAATTTGTATCATCTTGATTTATAGTATATGTTATTTGTCCTGTTAATGGAGAAGTATTAATGGTAAATGTTTGAATAGGGTTGTCTTTAATATAATCATCAGAACTCTCATTTGAATAAATATCTTGATTTAAAAATATTTTTCCTTTTGAATAATCTGCAGTTATAAAAGAATCATCAAATAAATCTAATGTAATTTCAGTTACACTTTCACCTAAATCTAAATATGCTTCAGCATAAAAACTAAATGTAATTTCATTTGTAGTTACATAATATTGATAATTATTAAATGTTAAAATATTTTTATTCAGTTTATCAGCATCAATTGTAATTTCTTTTTTCAAAAAATCTAATTGACCAAATGGCATAACCGGAGTAAATACTAATCTAAAAATGTTAGAAACTGATGTTTTTTCATTATTCTCTCCATTATTATCACTATATGTAGCAATTTTATTATTATTTATATTTACAGGAATGCACTCCAACGAACCACTTATCTATAAATTATATTCTGTTTCAATATCATCCGAAAATTTAGAATTAGTAGAATTATCGCATCCTGTTATCCAGTATCCAGAATCATCATTTGTTAAAGTAAATCCTTTTTGTAAATACTAAAAATCAGTTCCGTCATTAGCTCTATATTTTTCTTTTGAAACATAATTTACATTTCCATCAAAATATGCTCTTAGTTTTTCTTCAGAATAGTCAAAATCACTTGGAGAAATTATTGCTTGATAGTCTATCTCTTTTATACTATCAGGATTCGCAGAATTAAACGTTGGTAATGACAGATTTGTTTCAGAATCTTTACGATAAAGTAGATTAATAGGATATGTTGTTGTTAAAATAGGTTCTTCATTAGAATTAGAATATATATCTAATTTAATATATTGAGGATTAACTCTATTTTTATGATCTCCTTCTAATTCATTAGCCCAGTTAAATAGAAAATACATATTGTAAGTTTCTGAATTAGTATTTTCATCAATATTTTGTACTATACTTTGATAAGATACTAAAAAAGTTGTAGGTACTTCTAATTTTGCTACTATTCCTAATAAACCTGATTCATTATTAACATATACATCATAATTAGAACCTACCAGTGTACGATATTCACTTAAACTCAAATTATTATCATTTTTTGAAACCTCTCCTCGATAAATATAAAAACTATCAGATTCATTTTCAGATTCATTTTCAACAGTATTCCAATTAGAATTTTTTGTTAATTCTGTAATAGTTCCATCATCAGATGTAGAAACTATTTCAAATTTTAAATACCTAGGATCTAAATAGTGTAATTTTTTAGAATTATTATAAGCACTAATAATAGATTTTATATCATAAATATTATCTGAAAATATTTTATATTTATCTCCTGGATATATTTTAGATTTACTTAAATTTATTTTTTGTTTATAATTAGTGATTATTGTTTCAGTAGACCAAAAAGCTTCATCTCCATTATTAGTTTTTGTATTGGTTTGCCATCCTTTACTATCACAAAAACCATTTAAGGATATTTCTGTAGTTCCTTCATCACCTAATTCATCTTTAGACAAATTACGTTCAGGACTTGGGAATGAACCAATTTGATATTTACCATCAATTGGATTATATGATACAATGTATATTATTCCTCCAAAACTAGTAGAACCTAATGGAATATAACCTGCAGGAAGCATCGCTGTTTCAACTCTGCAATTACCCATATCATTCTATAACATATTTTCGTTTCCATTATATGTTAAGTATGTACCATTAAGACAATTGGTTAAGGCTGTATTTGACATTGATAAAGGATTCAAATCCATAATAAGGCCATCACTGAATGTATTTGCAGTTTCTTGCTTTTTCATAAAAATTCATATTCATTATCATTAACTAATATATCTTTAAATTTAAGAGGATCTCTAGTTATTATTAATTCTGCTTTATCAGTAGTAAGTTTTTCTACAAAAAATTTATATTTAATATAATTAATATAAGGTATTTTAAATATATATTGTTTACCAGATTCTGTTATTTTACATTCGTCTAATATCTAATATAACATTATATTTGTAAATGTAAATATCTTTTTAGGTCTTCCTCTTTTTTTAGTTCCAATACAAGAATCATACTAATTCTATCCTAAAGCAAAATAATAATATCCGTCCCATGGAATTTTATTTCTTCTATATAATACTCTTATTTTTAAAGATAATTTTTTTATATAATATTTAAAATATTTTAAAGAATCTTTTTTTAAAAATCCTATATAACACCAAATATCTTTATCTTTTATAAAAGTATCTCCTCCATAACTATTATGTAAATATAAAGATTTCCAACAAAAATTCAAAATTCTTTTAATATCAGATATTAAAACTTTAGGAAATAATTGATGAATTTGTTCGTAATAATCAGAAACATATTTATCATTTTTACTATCTCCATATTGCATTCCATTATTAGTATTCTACGTAATCCTATCTTTAAGACTTTTATTAACATAGATGTTTTTAATTCTAGGATCTCTTACTCCATACATATAAAATCCAAGTTCATAACCTGTAAAAGAAGAAGAAAGTAAATCAACATCTTTCCATTTACCTGATTTTCTAAGATTTTTAAAAGTTTGTCCATCTACTCTCTTCATATGTATATTACATTTTCTAGCTTTAGTAGGAAGCCAAAATGTTATGTTATTATCAATAATATCATTTATAACAAGTTTAAGACATTCTCTAAAAATCCGTTTTATTAATATATTTCTATGAGGATCTTTTATTATATTTTTACATTCTTCACAAGTAACAGAGAGTTTTTTCATTGGAAAATTTATAATCATTTCATCTAAATTAAAAGCTGCTCCTGTTGCTAATATCATTGCCATTATCGTATTAATTTATATGATCTTGTATGTAATTTTCTATCCCAACTAGTTCTTGCATCTAATAATTCATCGTAATCATTTTGAGTCCATTCAAAATCAGATCTTGCTTGATCACATTGAACATCCCATTGTTTTTTTAAAGTTGCAGCCATATTAATTATTTGAGTATTATTTGTGGCTAAACCTTCCTTAAATTTAATAATGTAAGCACAATATGTTGCTAATGCTAATGCTTCTTTATCTGAAATTTCTGGAAGTCCATTTTCATCAAGAACTAAACCTCTATAAAAAATATTTATTTTACCTCCATATCCATTTAAATATAAAGTATTACCAACTCTTTCATAATTTATATATTTACCTCTTGCATATAATGGTTGTTGAAAATGTTTATTACGTTCAATATACTATTCTGTTTCAAACGATCCATATCTTTCATCTGGAGAACTATTGTCTGTATGCTAAAAATCTTCCCAATCTGTCGTAACGGCTTCTAAAATATCACAATTACAAGGTAATTCTATTTCATTTTGATCTGAAGATAGACATGTAGAATATTTATATAATTTAACTCTTTTATTTCCTATTAAATTCCATCCTACTAGTGATATTTCTTCATAATCTTCTTCTGGAAGTTCTATTCCATACAAAGTTTCTAATAAACTTAATCCATAATGATAATTATTCATAATTTTAGTAATTTAGTACTATAAAAAGCTCTTAATATACCAAATCTGATTTTAATTCAAAATTATCCTTCAGCATATTCTTGATTATTAGGTTTAATTGGAGCAGCATATTGTCTATAATATCTAATCTTTTGCTATACTAATCGATTTTTAATTTCATTATCTATGAATGATCTATTATCATCCTATAATTCAGTACAACAACTAAAATTTTCTAATTGTCTTATGTCTTTAAAAATTGCAGATATTGAAACCTAAGCTAACATAGGAGCATTAAATACAAAACAATCACACATTCCATTTTCATTAGGAGTTGTATCAATCCATACATAAGGTTTATCTTTACCTCTTTTTCTATATTTATGATTTTTATATTTAGATAAAGATGTATAATATATAAATGGAAGTTGTCTATCAGAAGAACCAATATAATCAATAGCTTTAGATCCGTAATCATTTAAAATTTGTGGAATTTCAAAATGAGCAGTAGGAGTTAAAAAACAATCATCAATTACTTTATTACATCTACACCTTTCGAGATCCTTACAATCAATAGGAATACAATTTATAGAAATATACAAATCTTTTTCTGGTAATATTCCTTTTAAAGAATATTCTTTTAATATTTGAAGTCTCATATCGATAATATCATCCTATAATTGTTCAATTGACATTGACATATTTTGATGATAACCTCTTAATCCACTTACTACATCGTTTTGAATAGCATACGCTAATTTTTCAATTTTATTATACATAATAAAAAAAGGCGAAGGCGATAATACGCCCTCGCCTATATTTAAAATTATCAAATTATTTAATCAGATTCAGTTTCTGTTTCAACAGTTTCATCATTAACAGAAACTTCTTCCCATGCATCTGCATCAGCTGCTTCAGCAAGTTTCTTGAGAGCTTCCTCAAAATTTGCAACAGATGCATATTCATTATCTTCTGTACTATCAAAACCTTCAGCACCATCTATAGAATTACCTTCAAGTAAAGAAGTGTTTACATAAAATACACAAGTGGTAACAGACTTAACTACATCTCCTACAGCGTTAAGTCCAAGAGGACCACGATTTACGCAATAGTGAATAGTGTACTGGTTATAATGAGCACCGGGAATAGGCATTTCATCTTGTTTAGGAGCAAATGCAGTAGTATGTTCATGAGTAGGAAGTTTAATATTTCTAAGAACCCATCCATAAGTACCAAAACCTTCTACTCCTGGTTCTATAATTTCAACCATACCATCAAGTTCTTCCCATTCTTTAGCATATGGAGCTTTTGGATCAAGATATTTTTCAAGTTTTACTACATGAAAACGTTGAAATTCATTGACAGCAGTAAGAACAAGTTTAGTACCAGAAATAGAAGTTTTTACAACTTCTTTTTCAAATACTAATATTCCATATTTTCTAATAAGTTTTACTACATTTTTAAGAGTATCTAAAGCATTTCCTAACCAAGGAAATTCAATTGTAAAAGGACGACCTTTATAACGAGTATCATTAGCATAATAGGAACTTTGATCTGCTTCAGTTAATCTAATATAAATAGAAAGACGAATAGTATCACCTTTGTTTACACTATCCGGCATTTCACTAAGATCAATCTCTACTTGTGCCATTTTAGGCTCAGTATAAGCAGCTTTATAAATCTTCTTGACATTAGGAGCTTTGAGATTATTTACCCCTTTAATGTTAAGAGAAACATTTCCATTCTCATCTTTTCCAAGCGACCAAAGTGCTTTATTGGTAGAAAGATCAAAATTACTATTAATTACATGTGTTGTTGTAAATTGAAACATAATTTAAATTAATTTAATTAACCTCTCTATTGAGGTTGTTGTGCCTATTGCTGAGCTGGTTGTGCAATAGATTGTGAAACTGGAATATATGTTTGAAGTCTAGGATCAGCAACGTTTTCCATGACTATTTTAGTCAGCTCATTTATAATCTCTTGACATACATAATCTGGGAATTCCATGATTTGTGATGTATCTTTTGTTAAGTCTATTTGTTCTTGAGTTAATCGTATTGTTTGAGGGGATTTAATATAATCTATAGATACTCCTATTAATTCAAATACAGAATCATCACGTCCGTATCTAATTTCCATACGTACGTTAGTAGAATTGCCATATCTTACTCCTGCTTCTCTTTCTACTACTGAGTTATTAGTGATATTTTTAAGATCAATTTGCCTTGGAAGATTTCCGGTTATAGTTAGGTTAGAAGCATCAGTTCCATCTTCTCCTCCACCTTCTATCTTATAATCGTTACTACTATCGGTTCCTGTAACCGTTCTATCTAATATAGATGTGTTATTAATAGGATTAGTAGGTAAATCTAAAAAAGTATTTACATTATGAATATAAAAATAAGGTCTTTCTGGTTGAGGTCTAACCCAATAATTATTTAAAACAGTAGACCATGTATCACCAGTAAGTCGTTTGGCACTAATTTCTAAAATATTGCCTTTGTCATAGCATTTAAATCGCTCTTTTAATTTATAAATACATGTACAATTTAGCAAATGTAAATAATCTAAAGGAAGTATCACTTCATAAAATCCTCCTAATAATTTAGATGATCCTGCTCCTGATTGTAGTGCAGCTTTTAAATCATTATCTTCAATATTGTCAGCAGTAGAAACTTTCGTAGCAGGAATAAATGCCTAAGATTTTAATACTCTTAAATCATCAGTAGTTTGTTGACTAGAGTCATAAATATTATAACTTTTGTTTACATACTAGTTTATTGCTTTATTAAAAAAGTAATTAAAATCTGTAAGAAGAATAGCAGGGGCATTTGTTTTACTAAGTTCTGTTAACATTCCCTCCCATACTTGTCTAGCTGTCATTGCCATTATTATTCAAGTGTTTTTTTTTTTAATTTTTATCTTCACTTTCTGAAAAATAATCTGGGAATGTATCCTTTTGTATAAGTTCTACAACCTTATGATTTTTAGGGTCTTTCATCCAAGCTAAAACTGCATCATCAGTTGCTCCTAAAACAATGTTATCACCATAAAGATATAACTTATTTTTAATATAAATTATATGTTTCTTTTTAGCACTGATAAATAATAACCTGAGATTAATATCTCCGCCTGTATATAGATTAATTATTTTTTCAGGATCTTTTTCAGCAATTCTAATAAGAAAATCAATTATATCAGCAGCAGGCTAATTACTCATATCCTTTCCGAGAATAAGTGCCATATTAAGTTGCCCATTTATTCCACGCTCATCATTATAAATAAATGATTCTGCTTTGTGAACAAGTTGTTTTTTAGAAATTCTTCGTGCTGTATCTAATCCGGGTCTATCTATATAGAGTTCTGCAATTCCATTACGTCCTGGATTATTGCTTGTTGCTTTTATTCCATCAATAATGAAATTACCATTAGAATCACGTTCATTTCTATCTTTAGCAATAATTTTAGCATTTTTAATGCATTCCCATTCAGCTTTATCGTAAATGTTATTTAAATCATATTTTTTACCAGATACAATAGTAAATAAATGATCTTCTGGAAAAAATATAGCCCTTCCTTCTGCATATTCAGTTCTATCTTTTTCACTAAGAATCATATCTCCTTGTGAATTTACTTTTCTTACACAAGGAGGGTATAAACCTGTTTTAGGATCTTTACAAGGTTGTATATAATATTTCATATTGTTTGCCTTGTCATATACACTTTTCAATATTATAATATTATCATACATTAAATCAGTTTTGCTTATTTCTTTTTTACCCATATTAATTCATATCATCATTTGTTAAAATATAATAGGGGAAGGGTGTTAAGGCTTCCCCTATTGAATCTATAAGTTCTATTGTTTTTTAGTTTTATGCTTCCATTATGATAAAGCTGCGGACAATTTGTTATCCTAAAGGCTCTTTATCCTTTAGCTCTACACTTTCATTTTAAAGTTATATGTGCAGTTCAGACTATATCACCATCCCTTAAAAGGATGTCGGACACTCGTGGTAGGATTATTGTTTATGATACTCACCTACTAGTCGTTAGCGGTTTACTGTACTTTTACTCACTTCCAGTACTTCCGACGGGATTGTCTACTTCTAGAGGTTCCCCGTTTTTATCCGATTTTCTATTAATATTACTATTAAAAGCCGCTCCTTTGATAGACTCTATCAAATATGTTTTTAAATATTTCCATCCAGTGTCAGTATATCTTCTAATAGAACCCATTTTACATTCAGGGTGTAGTTTTCCAAACTCTGTTAAGGTCATATATACTACTTCATTAGTAAGAACATTAGTTATTTTCCTAATTTTGCTATTAGCTTTAGAAATTTTTTCTTTAGTTTCTTCCGAATTGACTTTTCCTCTATGAAAATTTCCAATTTTTTCTCTCGTTTCTTGTGAAACAACTCTGCCTTTAAGTTTCTCAGACATTTTTCTTTTAGTTTCTTCTGTATGATGTTTACCATACATTCCGTTTCTTTCCCCAAATAATTTTCGTTTTTCAATCCATTCTGGAGTTTGTTTTATACCAGTAAGATCAGGAGTATAATTAAAATATCTATTAATACATAAAGAATCATTTTCACACTCTTTAAGACGTTTTACTTCTCCATCATTAGCTTCTTTTCTCGTAGAGAATTCTTCTAAAATTTCTTTAACTAATTCTTTCCTATGTTCTTTAATATACAATTTTGTCCAAATGCTACTAGAACCCATATATTTGTCTTCGGATATTTCACATTTACAACTTCTTACACCGATATAATATTCGTTAGTAATTATATTTGTAATTTTATAATTATAATGATTCATATAGTAATTTATTAATTTTTATAAGTAAATATACTAAATTTCCATTATAATTCAAAATTTATTTTTATATATAATATTTTATAAATTACTTAACTCTACATTATGATAAAGCTGCGGAACGGAGCAAATACAGAAACTCCTGAAGTTGACATCATTGCCATCTTAGATCCAGCAACATTTGTAGAAACATTTCCACTTGATCTACCATCTTCACCTTGAACACCAATAATCTTATTAGTGGTAAATTCTTTACCTGTTAATGTAAACTTAGCAATTGCAGGAACATTTTCAATTTTATCTGCTGTTAAATCAAGACAAAGAGCATAACCCTTATTGCCATATTCACGAGTAAGTGCCTTATCAGGAATAAATTGAATTATATTTCCTCCAAATTCATAAGAACTATAGGTAGCACCTACTTTAATATAGCCACCTTCACCTTTATTAGCAGCTTTAGAATACATGTAAGTTCCATCAGTTTTGCAATTATTAAGATATTCTCCAAGAACACCTTGAATATCATTCCAGAATTTTTGTGTACAAAGCACAAGATATTTATTACCTGTAATTTCTTGAGACTTCTCTGCCATTTCAGAGAAAACTCTATGTAAAAGACTGAGATTAGGTCTATTATTATATAAATACTTTGAAGCAAATGCTTCAACTTGAGGAATAACACCATCACCGATAATGATTTGACGACTAGTGTCAGGATCACTAATGGTAGCACGCATATTAACGTCTACATTACCTTTATTACAGAGTAATCCTGTATTCATTGCGTACATAAATGACTCCATAAGTTCCTTTTCTTTCTTGAGCATTTTAAAAATGCCTTCTGATTTAGTAGCATCTCTATCATCGGCAACTTTAAGGAACATTGTTTCTTGAGCTGCATATAGAGAAGACCAACTAATATCAGCACGGAATGTAGTCATTACATTACGATGTTTTTCCCAACTTGACATAAACTTTGAATACATTTATGTTAACTTATAGTTTCCTATAAGATCAGACTATATCTTAATCTAAATATTTAAATACAAAACCTTTGCAAACATTACGTTTACCTAAGGCAACTAACTTTGCGTTTTTATATCCAGCCTTAACGCAATCAGTCATTGTTTCAAACGTTTCAAGTAAATTTCCTTCTTTATCATATCGCCCAACTTTGCCTCCAGAGTAGGATTTTTCAACATGTAGTCTGTTTTTCATAGCCTTTATTGGACCAATATTGTCGACTTTTTCATATGAGAACTAATGTCCAAAAAATTGGTGCCTACTTTTGATAGCTCTTGGTAAATGTCCCCCTCCAGTAGCTTCTGGATTTAAATATTTAGCAGCGGCTACTAAACTCTCAAACTCTCTTTCAAAATTTCCGTCAAGATCATACATATAAACTTTAACCATAAATTGCGTAATATCACGTCCTCCTAAGATTAAATTATATGTATCTTCCCTTTCTATAAATTCTTGATTAACAATTTCAGCTTCCATTTTGTATGCTTCTTCTTCTGTGTCAAATATTTTTAGAGTAGTTCTTATGAAATTTTTGACTCCATATTTTTTTACAGCATACTGAAAATGAGTTTTAGGATTCATGTAACTTGAAGGTCTATAAATATAGACTCCATTTCCTAAATATCCATCAAATTGTTCTGGAGTTTCTGTTTTATGTACTCCGATGTAAATTTTGTTATTTACTTTACTTGTTGTTTGATATACTATGTATTTCATTGTATTTAAATTTTAGATTTATTCCATTTCGGGGTTTATTTCCCCTACGTCCTTCGGACTAGTCGTTGAACGTTCCTAGGTACTTCTCTTTGAGCTTGTAATATCCTAGGTTTCGCTGCTGATTGGCATACCTTTCGGGTTAGCTTTCCAGCAATTAGAAATATTTTTTTTAATTTTTCATTAAGCGGCCAACTTAACGGAAGAGAGCAATTCAAAAATAAGACTTTTGAACAGTCTACCCTCTTCTGATAATTCAGGAACAGCAACACTCTTCCAAGTAGTAGTCATACCAGGTTCACATGCTTCATCATCAAGAATAGATGAATAGTCATTATCAATAAGTCTTACTTGTACTTCCCAATAATCATCACGTTTACGAATAGGACGGCTAATAACTTGACATTGCTATCTACTTTCATCAATCATGAATATATCATATTTTTGATAGTAATTCTCTTTAAATGCCATAGTAATTTCATTTCCGTTTTCGCCAAGTTCAGTAGGTTTTTCAGCAAATTCAATTTTCTTAACTTCGCCGTTATCAATTTCCCATTCCCAAAACAAAGAATTGATCATTTGATATTTATTATCACCTTTACTATCATTATAGAAAATATTTCTTAAACCATCGGTAATAAAGTTAAGTGTATTTTGGGAATATAAACGAGCTACTACGCCAAAACGATGAGGCTTTGCTCCAAGATAAGTAGACCAATCTTCGTAGGTCTTTGTATTTCCCATTGTAGGGATTTTAGATGTAAAATTTGCAACTAACATATTATTTCTAATTAAAATTCATCTAAATCATAATCTTGTTGATTATTAGATGAGTTCTTTTCTTTATATATAAACGTTGACTTATTATCTTTATTTTTTGTGTCATTTACACCTTTATTATAACTTTCTTTTCTAACGTTTGCTATTTCCTTTTTATAATATTCATTAATATCTTGAATCATTTTTTCTCCGTTTAAAGCAAACCATGCCATCTGTACAATTGTGTCAGGATTTTGAAGTGCTTTAGAAAACCAATTATTGCCAGCATTGTCATATCCAACAATAAATTCATAAAGGTTTTGCATATCTTCTTCATCCATATTTAATTCACATCCTGAAAATTCTTTAAAATTTAAAATAGAATTTCCAATATTTTGTGCATACTAATTATATTGTTCTTGAGCTATTCTTTGTTGTTCTAAATTTTCATTTTGAATAATGTCATATTCTTTCTATTTATATTCATTTCTTATAGCTCTAATCTATTTATTAAATAATTCTTCATTAGATTTAGCTTTATCTAACAGTTCTAAAGCTTCTTCATCAGTAATATTATCAGATCTGGTAATTAAATCCATGAGATATAATTCATCATCATCATACTAATCTATTTCATAATTTGAATTTTGATTCTAGTTTATATAATTTTGAATATTCTGATTTGAAATAGATTTAATATATTCATCAGGAGTTAAATTACTAGAACGTATAGCATTAATTAATTCAATTTCAGAAGAATCTAAACTAGAATCGTCATCATTATTATCTTTTGTGGAAGAATTTAGAATATTTAATTTATCACTATTAGATAATGTATTCCAATTCATTTCCTCTATATCTCCTTCTTCGTTTTCAAACTTTATTTTAGTTGGATCTTCAATACCCCTAGATTTTAATAAGTCTGAAATAAAAGAATCTTCTGTATCTTGAGTTTCATGATTATTTTCTTCAGTCTAATTTACGACTTCATCCTAAATTTCAAAATCATCTAAATCATCAATTCCTAATTCATCCATAATTCATTTTTGTTAAGTTATTACTAAATTGTAATTGTTATTTTATCTTTAGCATTAGTTAAAATCTACATAACTTTATTAAAAGTAGTTGTAGAATTAATTACTTGTCCTTTTACTTTATTCTATCCTACAAGAATACACCCAAGACTATCGCTAGCCTTGTTTCCAACGTGTATAAGCACTCCATCAAATCCAGGAACATTAATAAGTCTTGGTAACTTACCTCCCCAAGGTTTTGCCCAAGATCTATTCTTAAACTTAGGACTTACAACATTCATTGTAACTTCATAAGTTCCTGTAGGAATAGCTGTCTCGCCATAAACCTTTTTAGATTTAATATCAGATAACTCCATATCCTAAGTAAGAGATCTATCTTTATCTTCAAGTGAATCACACACATATTCACCATTGATATAAAGTTTTCCAATAGTATATGTTTGAAGTTTTGCTATTCTTTTAAGTAAAATTTCCATAATTATTATTTTTAGTTATTCTATACAAATATAAATAAAAAATGCCAGAAATCCAAAAGAATTTCTAGCATATTTTTTAAATCATTTCTTCCCACTCTATGGGAATACCTTGTTTAGCCATATCAGCATACCATCTATTAAATATAAGATTTGATTCTTTTTCAAATATATCTTTTAAAAATAATACAAAATGTTTCTCATCAGATATACTTGAACCATAAAATATGTTCTTAGCCCAATTAGCAACATAAACATAATCATATAATTTACTATTTTTAAGTTCAATGTTATTAGCTTGTAAAAGTATATCTAATTTTTCTTTTGTATATTCCTTTTTTGGAAGTTGTTTAATAGCAAATTCACATAATTTCTTATTAAAATGTGAACCATAATATCTTAAATAATTAATAAATTCCTCTGGTTTTATATCATAAGTAGTTAAATCCTCTTCCATATTTATAAAAATAAAAGCGGTAACGTAACTGTTACCGCTTATCTAAATCAATAATTATATCTACTACGATTGCGTTTTCTACCACGTGCTTCGTACTCATCGTCATAATCGTAATCTTCTTCTTTTATATGTTTATCGTAAATTTCTGAATCCTCAGAAAGTTTTTTAATCATTTTACAAGCGATTGTTTTAAGTCTATAAAGATGTTCTATTGTATCTTCATAAGAATCCTCTTTAATTTCAATAAATCCCTTCATCATAATTGTTATTTAGATCCGTCCTTAGACAGAATATTAAGTATTTTATCCATCTTATCTTCTAATCCTCCAATTTTAGTTTTTAGATTATTGATGTCTTCATCTCTTTCTTGTTCTTTAGCAAGAGTTGGATTAAGTACTTTCAAAATAGAATTACAATCATCAACTACTTTAGTATGATAATCTACTTTAGAAAGTAGCTATTGAGAAGATCTTTGGATGGACTCTACTTCATTATTCATAACTTCTTTGTTATCAGAAACAATCACTTCTCCAGAATCAGCAATAGATAAAGATGCTGGAAGCTTTTTAAATTCCATTGTTTCTCCATCTACTTTAACAACTATATCTACAAACTATTCAGAGCCATAAGGTTGTCCAAATGTTGTTTGGGGATTACTTACTGATACAACTTGACCTATCTTTAAACTTAGTCCATTTTCTTTCTCTAATATATAGAATGAATTATTTTGACGTACTCCTGAAAACATATTACTATATTAATTGTAAGGTATTAGACTAACTCTCAAACCATACTATGTGTATGCCTGTTCCTGTAATATCTGCTACTGTTACTGGATCTCCGTTGTAACTTAGTAGGTTCTGATTACTACTTCCTCCAGATGTAAATACAATAGGAAGAGTTGTAGTAGTTCCTGTTGGAATAGCCTAAGCTAAGTCAACAATTAATAGTCCTCTAAATGGCCTTCCTACATTGCGATGATTGTTAAAATCAAATCGTACATCAGTGGTAGTAACATTAACAGAATTTGATTTTAAAGTGGGAATCCCGTTTTGATTTACGTTAATATAAGCAGGTAAAATCATAATTTACCTCCTTTCTTAACCCCAAAGAGAGTTATTTCCCCAAAGACCAAAGTTACTACCTAAAGCATTCAAACCAAACTGAGCTGCAACGCAAGAAGGTACGCCAACGACGGGACTGTAGGCGATTGTAGTGGTATCTGGAAGCTTACATTTAATTCCATTAACATCTCCTTGTAATGTAGCCACAGCAGTAGCAATTGGTGTAGTAGCAGACTGGATCATTTGACTAAAGATAGCAGTCTGTTGACCATTATTGATTACAGTGTCTTTTTGAGAATTGAGTTCGCGAAGAGAATCAATCTTGTTTTGCATTTCTCTTAATTCAGCTGCACGTTGACCTGCTACAATGGTTTCAGTTGCGTCTTTAATACTATTCTGTAAATCGCAAGTTTGGCGTTGTGTTTCATATGCTACAGATGAGAAACCTCTTTCCTAACCAGTTGATAGAACATTCAAAGCAGATTGAAGAGTGTTAGTCTGATTTACAGTAGCTAACTGATTCTCATAACCTTGACGAGTTATAGCATCCTGAATTGAGCAGCAACACTGAGCAAGTTGATTTCCTAGTTGACAGTTACCTGCCTGGATAGCATTGATTACTTGCTAACTTGACATACCAACTTGATTACCTACATTTTGAACAGATTGCATAACTCCGTTAATTGCAGTCTGAATATTACCAACAGAGCAATTAAGGGTTGAAGCAAGCTAACTAATAGCAGTACCATTTCCTTGAATAGCTGACATTAACAGTTCTCTTCCAGTGTCATTGTTAACAAGAGTTGCTAAATCCGCTCCTCCTTGGGAAAGTCCTCCACGGTTTCCGAAGCCTCCCCAGCCTCCATTACCATATCCGCCCCATCCCATAAGAAAGAATAGGAAAATAACCCAAATAAACCAACCACCTTCACCACCAAAACCATTATTACTATTTTTCATAGCTAATAATACATTTGGATCAACACCTCTCTGTGAAAGAAGTGGAGCTAAAACAGACATTAATTCACCATTATTAGTACCTGTTTCAGGAAACATAAAAACTTTACTGTCTGACATAAAAACTTTATTAGTTCGTTATAAGTTATTTATCTAAAATTCTAAATTTCATCTTATTTGACATCAAATTATTTTAAAGTACTTTATTTTATTTTCGATACACAAATATAACAATAAATTTTCTATTTCCAACTATAAAGTGTTAAAATTTGTTAAAAAAATTTAAATAAAAATATCCGAACCTCAACTCTAAAAATTGAGATTCGGATATGCTAAAAAGTTATCTATGTTTCATATATGCCATTCCAGTAACTACATTTTGATAGCTTGATGGTACAGTTAAAGAAACTGTCACTACTTTATTTGATTTAGTAACTTCATATGTTATAATCCCTATTACAGTATCAATTGCAAAAGTACTTCCTATTTCATTTTGTGAAAAATTTGCAGAATATGAATAAACATAGCCATTATATCTAATAGTTATCTATAATCTTCCTTGAAAATTTTCAGAAGTATTATACAATGTATAAGTTCCAGACTAGGTTGAACCTGATTCACTAGCACTATAAATCTAAACAAGATCTTCATAAAAATAACGATTATACTTTAAATCTGTAGTAGTTCCTAATTGATTAAATACTACTGCATTAGTTTCGACTGTATTAGTTAAATTATCATCTACAGCCGATTGTAATTTTATACCACTTTTAACTATAACATCGGATGTATATGTAGTAGAACCTACTACAGTTCCTCCAGTTAAAGGTAAATATCCAAATTTATAAGTACTAGGATTTAAACAAATACGGTCTGTTGAAAGACAGGATACTGTATAAAGATACGCTCCTATAGTTGAATTATATGTTTTAATCCAAGTTATTCCGTTAAAATCGTCGTTTCCGTATGTTTTTAAGTAATTACCTAATTCTGTATTAATATCATCTACCATAGAATCAACTTCTTCAATGGTATAAACATTACTAAATGTAACATAATTTGAATCATTAGTTAACTATGAAGTTTTAGTAGGAATATCACTTAAATAAGCAAGTGTATGCCAATTACTCCAAGAAATTGCATCGTTATCAGATTTTCCACGATAATATATTCTATCTCCTGCAGATGTAGAAGTATAGTCAAACAATAATTGATGATATGCTCTAGAACTAAATGTTAACGCTGTTGAATAGTTACAAGGATACCCTGTATCACCTTGTTCTGAGTGTTGGTCATATAACCTTAATTGATTTAAAGTAGATGGTTTATCAGTTCCAGTTTGCATTGCTCCAAGTTGACCTGAACTCTCTATATAATAAACTGCTCCCGATGAAGCAGTATCAGTCCAAGGTACGTTTACGTATCCATTTCCACTGGAATCAACTTGTAATTTATAATTTTTACCACTTTCACTATATCCAGTTTTAACACCACCTAAAGTTGATGAAGATGCTGTAGGAAGTGAATAATTATTTGCACTTGATGCTATTCCATCTAATTTAGATTTATCAGATGCACTCATAAGACCTGCAGTAGATGTAGTAGCAGCTGAATAAGTTGTGTTAGTATCAGTCCAAGGTACGTTTACGTATCCATTTCCACTGGAATCAACTTGTAAT
>CAZHBQ010000002.1:73345-78111 GCA_964530785.1 uncultured Methanobacteriaceae archaeon
ATGTAGTAGCAGCTGAATAAGTTGTGTTAGTATCAGTCCAAGGTACGTTTACGTACATCTATTCACTACTTAACTATACTGCATAATTGCGATTAGTAGCATTAGTTGTAAATCCAATCTTAGCACCACCTCTTGTACTAGATGAAGCAAGTGGTAATGAATAATTATTTGCACCAGAATCAATTCCATCAAGTTTCGTTTTCATTGTAGAAACTGTAGAAGCACTAGCAATATCAGAATCACTAACTGTAATATTAGATAACTTACCATCAGTTTCAGTTACACTAACGGAAACATGACCAGAAGTAGAACTTCCACTTACTGTTGCATCAAGTGCATTAATAGCATTAGTTAAATTAGTATTATTAATAGTATTATCAGTAGTGATATTTACTGCTGATATTTTACCATCAGTTTCAGTGACTTTTACTTGCACATTAGTACCATCAGTACTTGTTTTATTGGAATCAAGTGCATTAATAGCATTAGTAATTGCAGTATTTCTATTGGTTGTTTCAGTACTAATTGCATTAGGTAACGTTGTGTATATCTAAGTATAATCATCAGTACCCATTACACCAGCAGCTGTAGATGTTACTCTAGGTAAATCAACATTACTAGATACTTCAGATCCACTAGTAGGATTGATACCAGTTATTTTAATATTTCTAGTACTACTTGTTGCAGATGGTGTAGAAATAGAATAATTAGTACCTGTAATTCTATCTTCCTTAGTTTTGTCAGCTGCGGATTGTAAACCTGCTACACTAGTTGTTGCAGAAGGAAGTGTAATTTCACTAGAAGCATCAGAATTATCAGTAGGATTAATAGCGGTTAATTTTATAGTGCGACTTGTTGTTGTACTAGAAGAATTACTAATAACATGATTTGTTTTAGTAATTCTATCTTCTTTTAATTTATCAGCAGCACTTTGTAATCCAGCAACTGATTGTGTTGCGTTTTTAACTGTTATTTCTTTATTAATAGTATCCCAAACTCTAGTTGTAGCATTCCACTATTTACCTTTTAAATTAATCTTTAAATCATTTGCTGTACTTTGTGTAATTTCCCAATCATTATAGATTGAAACAAGATCATCTAATTTAGTGTTATCTGCATAATAAACACCTCTTACCCAGAGCATCTTAGCATCCTTTATAAATACAATATGTCTGTCTGGATTTACTGTACCATCAGCAAGTTTTTCTTCAAACTTAGCTAAGGTTTTAAAATGTAATATAAATTTAGGGTCTTCTGCCATAAAAATTTAAAATTTTGTTTATACACGCCATGGAAGTACTAACGTGATGTTTTCAAAAAATGATCTAACTCTTGCACTAGTTAAAGTTCATAACTATATTTAACTAAATATTATTGATAAGTAGATATTAGAGAATGCAGCACATTCAGTCCAAAACAAAAGGTTTTTAACTTGGAGTATATAGAGAATAACTAGCGTCAACATACATATAATTGGAATTACATACATACCAGTTACTATGTTCCATGTTAATGATACAATTCCAGCTAATAATGCTGAAACTATATGTACTGTTTTCTAAGATCCTAGATACCTTGGATTAACTCCGACAGAACCTAGAAAAATCACTGATAAAAATGGAAGAAATTGGAAATTTATTGGGCTTATTTCAACCCATGCTGGAAAAATTAAAAATGACACCAGTATTATCCAGAATGTAAATAAGCCTTTATTTTTTATCAGATAGTAACTCTCTGAGATACAGCTAGGCTAGTATTTCTTATAAATTATTCCTACGTAAATTGAATAAGCTAGAAAGGATGCAATTAGACAGACTAATGCAAAGGTGCTCATTCAATAGTGAAGGTAAGCTTTGTTGGATACCCAGTAGTATAATCGTAAGCCTCTACTGCCTCAACGCTTCCTAGAGCTTCTACTGATACTTTATGTTCAGCAGTTTTATTATAGCACTCTAGAGCGTATAACTCAAGCGCACTAAGCATTTGCATTGCAGCGTCACACTTTACTACTACACAAATATTATTAAACCAAAGAGTAGAATCTTCCTTGCCTGCGTTCTTCTCAATAGTGAGAGAGTTCATAAGTCCTACTCTAGTATCTTTATTTAACCATACTTGTAGCCCGTTGAGGAAGAATGAATTAACTTCCACTGAGGTATCATAGTTGTCAATCTCTTTAATCTTGTTCTTCTTAGCTTTCTCTAGTTCGGTAAGAAGCTCTTCTAGTCCGAAGTCAACTCTTACGTTGAAGTAAATTTCTTCAGCAAGTGATTCAGAATCCATATCTTTAGACGGACTCTGATTATAATTATATAGAGCTGTGTTAGTTTCGTCCTTATGCGCCTTTAGGATTGCTTCCCAACACTTATCTACTGTTGGTTCTCCATTTATTCTAACCTACACATAGCTGTAAATAGTCTGCTCTTCTAACTCTTCACTTTCTGACATATGTTTTGGAACCATTGCTACTCTTTCTGTAATATCGTAGTTGTAGTACCAGATTCCATTGTTTAAAGACTCAAATTTCTCAGGTCTAATTGTTGATTCTATTTTACAGGTTTTAAACATGGTCGTAATTTGAAAGTTATAGGTAATTGAGGCTGGCAGTTAAGGTAGAACAGCAATCCAGAGTCTTTACTCTTTAACTCGTAAGGTTCTCCATTGTAGATGCACTGAATTAGGAAGTAACTTTGCCTAACATCAACGTTAACAATATATACCCACTTGTTATAGAATCTGGATATGTTTTCTCTTTTGCCATTCCAACAAGAATACCGGAGTCCGGTTTCCTAGTAGATCTTCTTTAGAAGGTTCTTCGAATTGCAATACTTTAACCATCCAAAATAGGATGCCATACTCTGCTTCAAATCTTCCAAAGTTATTTTGCCTTCTTTATACCTCCTTATGTATTTGAACATCTTGTATTTTATAGACTTTCTTAATAGCGTATGTGTATGATAAAGTTTATATCCAACAAAATCAATTCCTCTGGAATCGACCGGATATATCTAGTAATTATCTTTTAATTTTAGCTTTAACATACTGGTTAAATATACCTTTATGGCTAATAACCAGTTACGTAGCTGGTCTTTGTTATCAGATAGCAGCACTATATCATCTGCATATCTGTAATAGTATTTTGCTTTCAATTCCTCTTTGACCCAATGGTCGAAGTATGCCATATACAAGTTGGCAAAGAATTGAGAAAGATAGTTTCCAATAGGAACTCCATCGGCTGAGTCTATAATTTCATCCAACAACCAAAGTAGATCCTTATCCTTTACCTTCTTCCGGATGATAATCTTTAGAATATCGTGATTTACACTAGGATAAAATTTCCTAATATCCATTTTCAAGCAATACTATGTTCCGTCTGGATCTTTGTCCAAATCTTTTCGGAGCTTCTTAACCAGAGCATGAATACCTCGGTTTTTAATACAAGAATATGTATCAGCTGTGAAGATTTTAACCCAGATAGGTTCCATAATATTCATTATAGCATGATGTACGATTCTATCAGGATAGTAGGGAAGTCTAGAAATTGTTCTTTCTTTAGGTTCATATATTTTATAATTACTATATTTCGAAGTATGGTATGTGCGAGTTCTTAACTACTCAGATAGTTCCACATTCTCTTCGTGATGATTTCTATCATGTCTTGCAATACCATATCTCTTTTCTTTACATTTTCGAGCTTTCTTATCTGCAAGCTCGATGTTGTCTATATCGTAGATTAGGGGATATAGATTATTTACGCGTTTCATAGTTGTCAAATAATATTTTGTGAATTAAAATATTTATTCTTGCTGAGCGGTCACGACATAAGTCATTACTAACACAGTTTTGTAGTTACTATACGTTGTCTTTTGCCAAGAGGCAAGGATATATACTCTCAGAAGGTTTCACAGGGCTACGATAGCACTGTGGTTTCAATTATACTTATTGTATCTATAAATATTTTAAAAAAGAAGAAAAAGACATGAACTGAGAAACTGACTGGAAGCTGACATTATTCCAGGAATTAGAAACGTCGTTATTCGAATTGAAATTACTGAGACCTGCATTCGAACTGTTATTCGCGTTACTGCCTACGATGAGTGTTTGTTTTTTCATAACACTATAGTTTCAGTAACTAGCAGAAGTACAGAAACTTTTACGAATAATCCAAGATGTTGCTCATTGTCTTATCGTAAAGTATATTCCTATGAGTTAAAAGTAGAAGCTAGCTATACTAGCTACCTAAAGCTTAAGCGGCTATAGCCATTAAGAAGTCCTTTTTCTTATTTTATTGTTTTAATCTATTTGCTTTATACTGTTTTGAGTAAGTTTTTATTCCTAAGAAGAAAAAGACAAGAACCGAGAAACCGACCGGAAGCCGACATAACGCCAGGAAGCAGAAACGCCGCTATTCGAATAGAAATCACCGAGACCCGCATCCGAACCGAGATTCGCGCCACCGCCCACGACGAGCGTTCTCAGGGTTGTATTCTTATCATCTGTCCAGTGGTAGTCACACTTATAAAGTGTAGTATTACCACCCATGACGTTGGGAATAATATGAGCGGCTTCACCTAAGTCAAATAACTTAGTATATCCATCGGTATGTACCTCTTCTCCTACTTTCTCATAACCATCATTAAGAGAATCAGCAAACTCGCTAACATCCTAGCAAGTATATACATAATTCATATTATTAGGATGGTTATCTGCGTCAGCATCAATGATTATACCATCAAGGTTAGTCCAGATGTCTCCAAATGGATTCT
>CAZHBQ010000003.1:0-29395 GCA_964530785.1 uncultured Methanobacteriaceae archaeon
TTTTATAGATCGTATTTTAAAGTTCCTTCATGAAGAATAGTTCCTATTAAAAAATTATTAATATTTTTTTTCTGATATTTCTCTATTGATTTGTTTGTAATTCCACCAGCAATAAAATGTGTGGTATTTGGTGTTTTGGAAATAATTTTTTTAATAATATCATTATCTTTTTCTTCTTTTGTACCAACTTGGCTTATATTTAATAATATTATAAATTCAGGTTTTACTTTATTGATTAAATTAATAATATCGTCAATTGAAATATCATTATTTTTTAAAAGGAGTCTATTATTTTTAATATCAACACTAATAATAATTTTTTTACTGTTTGCTTTATCAAATATTTCAATAGCATCATGAATATTTGTTAAAGTTTCAGTAGCCACTATATTATAAGTACATTTATTTTCATTATATTTTATGTCTTCAATAGATGAGATTCCATTATCTAATAAAACAGGGATAATATTATTAATATTATTAATTAAATCAATATTGTCTCCTTTCTTTTCAATTCTATCAAGATCTGCAATATATAATAATTTAGCACCAGCTTCTTTTAAATTAGTAGCTATTTCAATAGGATTATTTCCATAAATACTTTTAAGATTAGTATATTTTTCTCTATTTCCTGATTTTCCACTAACACAGGAATTATTCATAATATCAAGTACTGGAATAATCATAATAATCTAAGAATTTAATTTATTATTTCTATCTTCAACATATTTGTCAACGGCTTCAAGACTTAAATCAATAGCTTTATTTGATAAATTAGCGGGAAGTTCTATATCAGAATCTAAATTAATATCAATATCAATACTAAAACTATCACTAGTTGTATCTAAATTAATAGTAATATCTATATTTTCAAATTCCTTTTTACTTATATGTGATAAAATGTATTCACTAGCCTTATCATATGCTAAATTAATAATTTCATTTACTTCATTTTCATTTAATGGTATCATAATAAAAACTCCAGTATAAATATTTATTTTAAAAATAGTCTATTATATTTTATATTTGAAATGGTGGTTAAATTAAAGAAGAATAAAAAATATTATTCTACTTATTGTTGCATTTGATTCATTGCATTTTGAAGACTTGCTTGTAATTCTGCAAGTTTATCATTTATACGTTTTTCTTGTTTGTTGATTGTTTTTTCTCTAATTTCAAGCATTTCAATACTATCATTTAAATCTGCTTCAGAATCTGCTTTTGTTGTTTTTATGAGAAGTGGTCCAGCTGTTTTGTAAACATCTTGATCATCATCTATTTTTGATAATTCATCTAAAGCTTTTTTAGATTCATTAAGTTGAATAGTTAAATTTTGTTTTTGCATAGCAATTGATTGTGCTTGTTGTTGAGCTTGTTGGAATTGATTTAATTGTTCTTGAATATTTTCAGGCATTTCCATCATAATCACCTATATCTTTTTTTTAAATAATATAAATAAATCTAATTTTTTATATTCTTATCAAGTTATTAATATAAAACTATGTAATATATTATATTCTATCTTCTTATTATATTTTTAATATTTCCATTGATAAATTAATCCAGCGAACATAAGAATTTATAGAAGCACGAAGTGAAACAACATCTTTTGAATTAATTGTAATAATAATTCTATTTTCATCTAGATCTAAATTAGTTTTAGAACGATCATTATGACTAAATGTTAATTCTGGTTCTATTGAATTATAAATAATTTCTGCATCATGAGAATTATCTAATTCTATTTCAAAAATTGTTTCAATATTGTCTAATATCTTATCTTTCATTATGATCACTTAGATTAATTTATTTTAAATCCTTTTATATAAACTTTGTATTTAGTATCTTCACCTTTTTTATCAATAAAAGTAACAGATGCAATACTGTCATTTTTATCATAATCTCTGGTAATAATACAATTATTTTTAATTTTTTCTTGAGATTTTAAAGGTATAAATAATTCATTAATTTCATTTAATGATTTAGCTTTATTAATAATGAAAATATTTTCACTATCAACATTAATTTTACTATTGTTTTGAGGTAATGAAACATTTAAATAAATACTAAATATTGGATTTTCATAATCTTCAGTATTATATATGTTAATAGAACTAGGATTACCTTTAGTTTCAGTAATAACAAGTAATTTATTTACATTTTCTTGTTTTACTTGATTAACTATTTTATTAAAACTAGTTTTTCCTCTATTAATATACATAAAATTAAAATAATGTTTAAGAAATTGAGCAAACCGTCTAGTTTTTTGAGATGGTTTTCGACTTGTTGTAATGATTAAATCAGAATCTATTCTAAATATCATTGTAATAATCTCATATTAATTGTTTAAATAAAATAATTATAAAAAAATTAGTCTTTTAATAAAATTAATTAAATAAAGAGGAGTTTCCTCTTTATAAAAATAGTACTATTTATCGAGCTTTAACAGTACGTTTAACTACAGGAACTTCTTTAAATAGGATTCTGTATCTGCATTTAGGACATTTGGATTCTGAATATTTTTTAATATCAACAGTTTGTCCACAATTAATGCATTTGTACATGCTTATTCTCCTCCAGTGATACGTTTAATGTTACGTTTTGCAACTTTTCCCATTGGTGTTGTAGGAACGTATGCTCCACCAGTAAATACATTACCACATTTTCTACATTTCCAGATACCAGCGTGTGTTCTTTTTACACCTGGTCTGTCACATTTAGGACAAATGTGTTTTGCATGCATTTTATCTTCGATATCTTTTACGGTTCTTTTAGCTTTTCTACCATATCTAGCTCCAAAACGACCAGTAGATCCTACTTTACTTTTTCTTACCATTTTTTCACCTTCCGTTAATTTAGTATTAAAAAAATATTATATCTTTCAAATAATACTCTAAATATTCATTGAAGATAAATTGAGATTTAATTATAATAAACAAAAACCTATAAAATGTTATTCTAATTAACTCATCATGTATTCATTAACAAAGAGTTACAGCAACTGCTGAACTTCTACTAATTAGCTTTAAAAATAATATTATTTCGGAATTAACTAATAGACACCTAAAATCTATCATCCTTATAATATAACTAAATAATATATATGATCTTTATCTAATATAAAGTTTATTATTTTATAGTATTAATGATGGTAAATAATTCTTTTGATCTTATTTGTGCAATTTTTATAGCTTTTCTAACTTCTTTTATAGTCATGATATTTAAACCACATTTTTGAATTGCACAAAGGCTACCATCTTCTCTAAATCCAACAGATAAACTTGAATCCATTAATGTTTCTTCTGTATATGTTGGATCAGTTATTAATTGATTATTGATTTTAACAACTGTTGATAATATACTTTTATTCTTAATAGGAAGTCTTGTTAAAGTATCCTCATCAACACTAATTTCATCATTAACACTTGTAGCAGTAGGAATTTTAGTAGTTAAAAGGGCACAAACAGCACTTAAACATGCAGCATCCATCATATTTCCATCATAATCAATAATATAAATATCAACATATAATTTCCATACTTTATTTCCTTCTACAATACATAATTCTTTTAAATCAATAAGTGGTGATTCACGTATTGTTCTATCAACAACTCTTGATATTTCAACAGTAAATTTATTGGGTGGGCCATGTTCAAAATTCCTATTAGCAAGAGCAAGTGATTCAGTATTTATTATAAGAATACCTTCATCTGGAGAATTATTAAATGGTGTTGTAATTTGAGCTTTAACTCCTGCAACAACAGTAGTATTTCCAATTGAAATCATTGCAGATCCATTAGCTTTTTTGATATAATCAGTTTTTATAGAAATATCCCTATATTCTGTAAAAGATCTTTTATCAATTCTTCTTCCCTGATTTAATAAATCAAATATAGTTTCTTTTGATATTTCAGAAATTATATTTACCATGATTATCTCCTCTTGTATTTATTAACTAAAGCTTCTTTTTGTAATTGGTTGATAAATTCACAACCAGCATAAGCTAATTCTAAAGCTTCATCAAATTCATTTTCTGTTAAATGTCCATCCATTTGTAAAAATGTAATTTCTCCAGTTCTTGGCATTATAGCAACAGGCATATCAGCTTGACCTGTTTGATCTTCTTTTTCAGATAAATCAAGAATTATATGATCATCAATTTTACCAACAGCACAAGCACTTATAAGATCTTTCATTGGAATCTCAGCATCAGCTAATGCTAAACTAGCACCAACAATACCTAAACATCTTGTTCCACCTTCAGCTTCGAGTACTTCTATTGATATATCAATTGATGCTCTAGGATATTTTTCAAGAAAAATACATGGGGTTATAGCTTCAGATATTAATTTTGATATTTCAGTAGATCTACGATCATTTCCAGGTCTTTTTCTTTCAGTTACAGAAAATGGTGCCATATTATATTTACATCTTAAAACAGCACCATCAGGTTTTGAATGTTTTTTTGAATGTAATTCTCTAGGTCCATAAACTCCAACTAATATTTTGTTGTTTCCACATTCAATATATGCAGATCCATCAGCATTATTTAAAATACCTACTTCGATTTTCATATTTCGGATAGCATTATATGCTCTTCCATCTTTTCTTTTATATTGATCAATCACATTAATCACTCTTATGGATTTATAATCATGTTTTGTATAGTTTTAATAAGATTATATTTAAATGGTTCTTTTTCAATAACTTCTATAATTTTAACAATTTTTTCAACATCTTCTTTTAAACCATTTAACCATATCAATCCATTTTTAGCAACAATAATATCGCTATGGAGATATTCTTGTATCATATTTGTAAGAAAAGCATTTTCTTCACTTAAAAAATGAACTGTTGGTTGTTTAACTTTAATAATATATCCTTGATTAAATTTACCTAATCCATGTGATCTTAAAGTTAATTTAACTCTATTTATTTCATCAACATTAGTAACACGTAATAATAACATGTCTTTAACATTAATTATATTGTTAATGTTTTGTTCATTTTTATCATATAATTCAGATGTTAATAAAAAACCATTGTATGAACTATTAATATCAATAGACCATGATGAATATGATGAACTAGTAACTTTACCAATTATTAAATCACCATAACATGGTTTATATGAGTAATTAAATGGTATAACACTTACTTTTTCACTTTCAAAATAAGCAAGTCCTGTCATATTTGAATATATTTTACCATTTTCTTCAAAAGTACATCTACCAGTATCGTAGTTGTTATCTGATAATAAACTCCCTGGTATTACGACTTCTTTATTTTCTACATATCTCATAATTGACACACAACATATTTTCTTATTTAATTAATTTGGTTTCAACTTCACCATGAGTCAAACCACTTAAAGCTGTGTAAAATTCATCTTGTAATCCTCCAGGAATTTCAATAATACCTATCCAACTTCCATCACTTTCCCATTCTTCTTTAATTAATTTACCGTACTGACTAATTGTAGAATATGCTTTACCTGCATATGTACCTGGTATTTTAGCAGCAACTTGAACTTTTTCAATTCTAATTGGTATTTTTGTAAGAATTGCTTTTACAGTAGGTTCAATTTGTTCTTCTACTGTTTTCATTGGATCAATATGAACTTTAGCTTCTTCCATTGCTTTTGCAATACGTTTTGGTGGATGAGGCAATTTTGTTTGTGGATTTATTGCTTCTCTTGCAATTTGACTAATTACTTGTTTTGTTTTTTCTTCTTGCATTTTACGTTTTTGATTTGCTGTTATTTGGATAGTTCCTTTATGGATTATTTTATCAGCTACTTCTAAAGCATCAGTTGTTTCAAAAGCTTTTGTCATTCCTTCTTCTGATGCTTTATCTGCTTTGTGAGCATCTTTAAATATTTCTTCTACTGCAAGAACATCTGAAATATCAATATCTTCTCCTCGTTTATAATCTGCAGCAAGTTCAGGATCTACTAATATTTCAAATCTTTCACCATAACTTTCTAGTCGTGCAATAACAGCATCATCTACATTAACCATCTTCTCACCTTTTATATTTTTTAAATTAAATTAATTATTTGTAAATTTCCTTTTTTGTTATTTATAAGAATAATAATTTTATTTATATTAATTATTATCTTTAATTTTATTATAATAAGTTAAGATTATTTGTATTATTTTTTTTTAAAAAAAAAGAATTTATTTTATAAGGGTGGTCAAAAAAGAAGTTAATGATAAGATTTATTCTTCATCATCTTCTTCGTTTGCAGATTCTTTCTCAGCTTCCTCAGCTTCTTTTTTAGCCTTTTTTTCAGCTTCTTTTTTTGCTTTCTCTTCTGCTTCTTTCTTAGCTTTTTCTTCTGCTTCTTTTTTTGCTTTCTCTTCTGCTTCTTTTTTCTCTTGTTCTTTACGTTCAATTACTTTAAGAACATATTCTTTGATTTCAGTTTCATTAAGTTTTCTGTATTGAGCAGTTTCTTTGTCAATTATTGATATTTCTACGTTTTCATCTTCTTCAATTTTACCATCAGTTGCAACGTATATTCCTTCAATTGCAAGATCTATAGCTTCTTCAAGGGAGAGATCATCATTATATTTTTCTTCAAATAAGTCAAGTGTTTTTTCTCTTCCAAGACCTATGGATGTTGCTTTATATTCAACAAGTGCTCCACTTGGGTCAGTTTCATAAAGTCTACATTCACCATCAGAAACTCCACCAATTATTAAAGAAATACCAAATGGTCTAATTCCACCACTTTGGGTGTACATTTGTTCAAGATCACCAATATATTTAGCAAGACCTGTTACTGTTATAGGTTCATGGTATTGAAGTTTATTAACTTGTGCTTGGTTTCTAGCAATATCAATGAGTCTTCTTGCATCAGCTACAAGTCCGCTAGAAGCAGTAGCGATGTGTTCATCTATTTTGAATATTTTTTCTATAGATGATGGGACTATTAATTTACTTTTTATTTTTTTGTTTACTGCTAAGACTACTCCTTCTTTAGATACTACACCAACTGAAGGTGTTCCTCTTTTTACAGCTTCTCTTGCATATTCTATTTGGAATAGACGTCCGTCTGGGCTAAATACTGTTAAGGCTCTATCATAGCCTGCTCCTGAAAATTGTTGCATATTTTCTTACCTCGCTATTTTTTTTAATTAGTGTTATTAATTTGATTTTTTAATTTATCTATTTAATCATTTATTTTATATAGTATATATTTACAATTAATTATTATTACTATTTGTTATTAATATATTTTTACTTCAATATACTTAATATAAAGAAGAAAAGTAGTGTAAACTAAAATTAGAAAAAATAAATTTTTTTAATGAAAAAAGGGGAGTGGAATATAAGATAATATTAATCTTATTGATTTATGATTTTTTTAGCATTAGAAATAACATTATCTACAAATTTACTACTACTTCCAAGATATGTGTGAGGATCCATAGTTTCATCAATTTCTTCTTGTGTTAAGAATTTAAGGATCTCTTCTTGATTAGATAAAATTTCACGTAAACCTGTATCTTTTTCATATGCTTCCATAGAACAAGATCTTACAAGAGCATAAGCACTTTGTCTACCCATACCTTTTTGTGTTAATTTTGACATGAATCTTTCAGCCATAACTAATCCATTACTTAAGTTAAGGTTACGTTCAATATTTTCTTCATGGAACTCAAGTTTTCCAAATAATTTAATTGAAAGATTTAAAATATAATCTGTTAAAATAGCAGATTCAGGTAAAATTATACGTTCACATGAAGAATTAGTTAAATCACGTTCATGCCATAATGGGTTATTTTGTAATGCAGCATTAACATATGATCTAACAACTCTTGATACTCCACAAATTCTTTCACCAGTAATTGGATTTCTTTTATGTGGCATAGTACTACTACCAACTTGTTTTTCAGGGTCGAATTTTTCTCCAACTTCCATAATTTCAGTTCTTTGTAAGTTACGTACTTCTAAAGCCATTTTTTCAAGAGTACTACATATATTTGCAAGAGTCATAACATATTCTGCATGATTATCTCTTTGAACAACTTGATTTGAAATATGTACAGGATTAAGACCTAAAATTTCAGAAACTTTCATGTGAATGTCATAACCTATATCACCTAAAGCTGCAGTTGTTCCAACAGCTCCAGTCATCATACCAACACATAAATGATTTTCAGTAAGGTCTAATCTTTCAAGTTGACGTGTTAATTCATCAATATATATAGCAAATTTCATACCATAAGTAGTAGGAAGTGCGTGTTGACCATGGGTACGACCTATAGTAACAGTATCCTTATGTTCTTGAGCTAAATTAATTAATAATTCAATAAGTTTTACAACTTTAGCTCTTATGATTTTAATTGATTCCTTTAATTGTAAAGATTGGGATGAATCAATAATATCATTACTTGTAGCACCATAATGAACATATTCTCCAGCTTCATTATCACATACTTCTTCTAAAGCTTTCATTAAAGCAGCAATATCGTGATTAGTAGCTCTTTCAATTTCGTCTACACGTTCTTGTTTAACAAACTCAGTTGAAGCTTTTCTATTAATTTCATCTGCAGCTTCTTTAGGAATTAATCCTATTTCTCCTTCAGCTTTTGCAAGAGCTGCTTCAACTTTTAACATATTTTGTAATTTAGATTCCTGTTCCCATACAGCTTTCATTTCAGGAGTACCATATCGGAATTCTATTGGATGTATTGCCATAATAATCAGTTAAATATTTTTTTTCCTATTAAATTATATCAAGTACTAAATCATACTTAATTTTTGTAAAAAAGAATTGTTTGTTATATATTTATGATTCTTTTTGTTTTTATATTCTTAGTAATTTTTTCCTTTTTAAAATAAAAATAATTATACAAAAATAGATTCATAAAAAAGAAAATTAATTAATTAGAGGAGGTTATATTTATCATCTAATGTTTTTATTGTTCCAGAAGTAGCAAGTGTATGGATAACAACACGACTATTTTTATATTTTGTAATAGAATTTAATGCAGTTATCATTTCAGTTTCATATCCACGTCTACATTTAATAATACAACGATATTGTCTTCTTTGAGAATTTTTAATAATCTTAAAGTTTATAAGCCATAAATTTATCTTACTAGACTCAATCTCACCATAAATATTGACAATACAGTTCCAAAGAAATACAATAAGTTCGTCTTTATTTATTTTATTTTCACTAAATAAATCAAATGCAATATATCTTTTTTTCTCTCTTAATGTAGGAGGTAAAATTTTTAATTTCATCATAATAAAACCACATAGTACTTTTATTAACTATTTAATTAATCTAACACCTTCAATAATACTATCTTTATGTTTACTAATGTTTCCAATAATCTCCTCAGGATTTTTTGAAATATTATCTTTTGCATAACTTGTACTCATATCCATAAGTTGACTTAATAAAACAATACCTTCAGGTGATCTTACATCATAGAAACTTTTACTACCACTACTAAGTATTGTTCTAAAATTATATTTTCTTTGAAGAATTAAAAGTTGATTAATTTGATTTAATATTTTAGCTTTATAATATCCATGATTAAATAAAATATCATAAAAATTTATATTAACAGTAATATTATTCTCAACTAACATCTTAGCAAGAACATGATTAATACCACTATTACGATTATTTTTGTAAGGATGATTAATAATATCAATTTGAGGCATTTCACAAATGGAACGATTAATTTTAGCATTTCCACCATTAGCCATGATAAGATCTACCTTTTTATAAAAACGTTGTACTTGTTTACGTAGAATTTGAGGATTATTTTCATCAATACAAATTCCATGATATAAATTAAGTTTAGTTGATTCATTAAGTTCTTTGAAAGATTCTTCAATAGTATTATCATAAATATTTGAATCATAAAAAATACAAGCACCAGAAAATCCAAATTTTTCTAATGTTTCTATAATTTCCATTTTTGGTGAAATATTAAAATCATAAAAAAGAGTCATAATAATTAAGTCCTAGAAAATAGTTTAAATTAATAAGACAAAGTCTTATTTTAAAAAAATTTATTGAATTATAAAAAGTCAAAGATCTCTTTTGCAACTTTCATTGCATTGTCTTTACTTACAGGATAACTAGCAATTTTTATTCTAACATGTATTGCATTTCCTGAATAAGTTAACTTAAGATTTTCATCAAAAGCTTCTTGTTTATCAAAACGTAGAAATAAATTACCTTTTTCATCCATACGTCTACTAAGTTCTTTCTTAATAATATCTTTGTCTTCAATAGATAAATTCTCATTAAGAAACTTAATAAAGTCACGATTTGTTCGTTTTTTAGTTATCTTTTCAGATAATATTATAATATCATCATTGAAATGATCTTCATTGATGATTTTTTCAGGTAAAGGGTTAGAAAAAAGGTAACCAATTGCTTGAGTTACCTTATCTTCATCTTCAGTCCCATAAAGAAATGTTCTATAAGAAATATTATGAATCATTTATCTAACCTTTTCAGCACCTTTACCTTTTTTGGTTAATCCTCTTCCTTTTTTACCAGCACTAGTTAAACCTCTGAAGGTACGTCTAGTGTGTTTTTTACTACATATCCAGTTGATGTTATTATCATTTTGGATTGTAGGGCATTGTGGATCTACCATAATTACTTCGTAGTATTTAGCTTTACCATCTTCCCATACCCAGTAGGAATTTAATACTTCTAAGTTAGGGTATTTGCGTGCAACACGTTCTTCAGCCATTCTTTGAATGGATTTTTCTCCTGAAATTTTGTTTACACCCATTCTTTTAGGATCTCTTCCGTTTTTGAATCTTGATTTTCTTCTTGATCCTCTTCTTACTCTAATTCTTGCAACAACGTATCCTGTTTTTGCTTTGTAACCTAAACGACGTGCTCTGTCGATTCTTGTAGGTTTATCTACTCTAACAATAACAGGTTGTCTTCTCCATCTAGGTAATCTTTCTCTCATGAGTTCTTTTACATAAGATTCGTCTGGGTTTTTCCATGCTTCTTTCATATACTTGTACATTATATCTACCTCATTGTTCAGCCAAAGGCCACATCCAATTTAAGTTTTTAATATAGTATTGAAGGAGTATAACAATAGAATAACAGTAAAACTATTTATTCAAAGAAACGATTGTTTCTAAATTATTAATATTCTCCTAAAATATAAAATAACTAATTAAAAATTAGTTTTTTATTATCATATTCATTAAATTTGGAATAAATATTAATCCCGCATTTTCATATAATAAAATGTATTAAAATAGACTATAGCATATTATTATATAATCTTTATACTATACTTTATTTATTTTTAATATTATATAATGGTTTGTAAATATATAAAATTAGGTGTAGAATAAATATTTAAGGTGAGATTTATGGAATTTTGTCCAACATGTGGGAAAGTACTTCTTCCAAAAAATGGGGTATTACATTGTTTTAATTGTAATTATGATAAAGAGTTAACAGATCTTCAAAAAAAGGATTATATTATTGAAGAAGATGTTTCTGATAAACAAGATATTATTGTAAGTGGTGAGAAAATAAATACTTTACCAACAACAAAAGGTTTATGTTATAGATGCGGTAATCGAGAACTTGAATGGTGGTTAGTTCAAATGAGAAAAGCTGATGAAGCTGAAACTAGATTTTATAGATGTACGAAATGTGGAAATACATGGAGACGTTCAAAATAAAAAAATGTTTAAAAAAAAAGATTAAATAAATTTAATATAATATTTAAATATTAAGTTCAATGATATTATTCATATTTGTTGAATTATTAATTTCTTGTACTGCTTTTAATTCATCTCTTTGTTTTTTACGAGTTTCACTTATATTCAGTATCTTTTCAATAATTTCAATATCCTTATCTTTACACATCCAACCATTCATGTTTCCAGCAATATTTTCTTTATTTTTAAATTCATTGGCTGTGTAATATTTGAAATATTCTTTGATTTTTTCTCTTTCAATTTTACTTATTTTTTTTGTTAATTTGTAATATTTTGTTGATGTATTACAATCTATTGCTGAAAGACGTAAACTTATTGATTCATCTTTACTCATAATACCATATTTTTTTATATATTTAGTATATAGTATATTTTTTGGTAGTTAAATTATCTATTTATTAAACAATGATTAATTTTTATAATATTTATTTTAAAAAATTTTATTTAATATATTTTAATAATATGGAAATTGAATAGTTATAATAAAATTAAAATTAGATATTTTTTATTTCAAAAATAACATATAAATAAAAAATATTTCTAAATATTTTAAATTAATAAAATCAAAAAATAGCATACTTTTATCTTCTAATTAATTTTTAAAATATTATATAATTAGTTAATCAAGTAGTTTAAAATATAATCAAAAAAAGAGGATTAGAGAAGTTGTTAATTTTTTATAAAGGACCTTTATTTTCACGACCTTCTCGAATACCTTTTCCAACTTCTTTTTTCATAGCTTCAGGTTTAAATAACATTTTAACAAGATTATCTGCATGTTGTGTTGCTCTGTTATATGCTAATTCTTTAAGATCTTTTTCATTAATTCCTTCATCTTCATGAACAAATACTTCTAGAATATGTGTATTAGTCATAAGCTGTGCTTGAATAAGTCCAGTACTAGCTTCATGAGCACATAATTTATCTATTTTTTCGCCACCAGGCATACCAAATGCCATAACAATATCACAATTTTCTTCTTCAATAAGTTTTTTAGCAGCAACAGGTAAATCTTTAACACCAGGAACATATCTTTCAATATATTTAACACCTGTAACTTGTTTTTTTATCTGATTTATTGCTGCAGTAGCCATATCGAATCTAGCAAAGGTGGTACTACATATTCCAATTCTTTTTGTCATTAATTAACAACTCTCCTTTTCTTATTTTTTATTAATAATTTCAATAACTTCAAATGATTTTTTAAGTCTTTCAAGATCAATAAATCCTGTATGATACATTTGTCCTGTTACCATATCATTTACAATAACTTGTGCAGGTGCAAAAATATCATTAGGCATTTTATAGAAATCTCTATTTGCTTGTTCAAATAATTCAATGAAACTTTGACCGTATTTATCAGATGCAGATGATGGTAAATTAGCTGCTAATTCTTCTAAACTTTCATTTTCATCTGGTTCAATGTAATAATATGCACGTCCACCAAAAATAATTGCATCATTAGTTTTACCCATTGCTTTAAGACTATCAGGGTCAACAGGTGTAATTGGAGTAATACCTGCAGCATAAGTTATTTTTGTTACATCAAAATCAAGAATTTCATGCATTTTATAAATTCCAGTTTCAAGAGCCCGTCCAGATATTTGGATAGAACCTACAAGTGATGATGTAGGAGCAACAAGAATTACTAAGTTATCACATGAAACACCACATTCATTTGCAATATATTGAGCAACTTTTTCATTAGGTAAACTATCTGCTTCAAGAGTAATAACAGCAACATCAGAATTTTCAACATAATTTGTCATCTGATATATTTCATTATCTTTAAATTTATGAGCTTGTCCAGGACCAGAACCTATAGCGTAATAACCATCAACATCAATTTTCCATCCAGCTTTTTGAGAACCTAATGTACTAAGAGCAGGAAAATCAGTTTTAACTTTAACAGCAGGCATAGCCATAACATCACTTAAATCACCAGGAATAGAAATACCTACATCAGAAATTCCACCAAGACAAACTTTTGTGAATAATTCTCCACCTTTAATACTACCTTTAGCATTTACACCACAATCAATAACAGTTGTACCATTTGTTAATGTTGAAGGAATTACTTTTAATTTTTCAGCATCCTGAATCATTTTATCAGCAATTTTTTTTGCTTCTATATTCATACTTTCACTCATATATTAATCTCCCTTATTTGTTTAAGTCGTATAATAATTTTATAAAAATAATTATAGTTATTAATAATTCTATAATTTTTTTTTAATATTTTTTTTACTTATTTTTAGTAGCATATCCAAATAATTTAATATTTTCTTAATATTTCTTTACATTTGTCCCAATCATGTTCATATATGTGAAGACTCATTGCATGATGAACCATATTTACAAGTTTAGTATTAGTTTCTTTAGCAACATAATATCCAACTTCTCTTATTCCAAATAAATTTGGAAAAGTTGCTCCACCACAATCGTTACTTCTAAAGAAATCTGTCATATATAACTGGTCATTTCTTATTAAAAAAGCAATTTCTTGTAAACATGGAATTTCATCTACTTGATTATCTTGAATTGGATCAATAGTTATTGCAATAGCTCTTCTTGATTCTTTACAATTATTTAATTTTTCAATACAAGTGTCAAGTTGATCTATTTTAAAATATTCTCTAAGACGATTTCCATAAGTATATACAAATCCTTGATCATTATTTGGATCTAAAAGTTCTTGTTTATAACTCTCAAGTCTATCATCATGCCATGGTGAACATTCAGGAATTGTGTTATCGTCAGGATTTGTTATTTCAATAATAACATTCTGAATTTCTTTGGTTAAAGTTCCTCTTTCATCAGTTACTTCAGAACCTTCTTGCATAATTTTTTTAACACATGTAAGCCATGCATTTGCAATAGAATTTGAACGAATAAATTTAGCCATATAAAACACCTTCATTTTTAATATTATTTAAAATTTCTAATTTTCCTTTTGCTACTTTCTCATCAAGCATTCTCATTCCACAATCTGGATCTAGAATAATACGGTCACTTTTAATTATATTTAAAACATCTTTCACTGTTTGGATAACTTCATTTTTATTATCAACATAGTCTGCTTTAGTATTTAAACATCCCATTCCAATTAGTTTTTTAGAATTTTTTTTCCATACTTTTTTCAAAATGTTTTTATTCTGAGGCATTCCTGAAAATTCAAAGTCAAGAATCTCAACATTAAAACTAAGAAGATCTTCTAAGACATTTTCTAAATCACCACAAACATGTAATATTACGGGAATATCTACAGATTCACTTATCATTTCAACAGCTTTTTTAGAAATACTTATCTCTTCAGCACCAGTGGATATAAATGGTTCATCAATTTGAATAGCACAAGCACCTGCTTTTTCAAGTTTTTGAGCTTCATCACATAATGCTATTGCTAAGTCATAAATAGCATTTTCTCGAGAGGTATAAAAATTATTGATCATACTTGAATGAATAATAGTAGTAGGTCCTGTTAACATTCCTTTAATACCTTTGGCTTCATGATTAAATATATCATCTAAAGAAGCATTTAATTGAAACTTTGAATCTAGTGAATGAGCAATTTTATAAGCAAACTTCAGATCATTCACACCAATTGGATGAGCAGCAGGAGTAATTTTACCATTAATATAAACTGTATTATCAACAATTTCAAAACCATTAATTTTACTAGCAAATATTTTTATCATATCTTCTCTAACTTGTCCATCACAAATAATATCAATATCTGCTTTCACAAAAGCTTCAACTGAATTAATTATAGATTGTTTATATGGGTCATATAAACCTAAATAATTTTTAATTTTATCATTAAAACTTTCAGCTTTATAAGTAGCTGTTGGATAACTACCTACAATTGTTGTAATTATATTCATTTTATTCTAAATCCTAATTTTATGTAATATATTATGAAGATAATAATTTAAAATTTTTATCATGATACTTTATAAAAAAAATAGAAGAAAGAAAAGTTAATTATATGTAACTTTAATTTTTCGGGGAGGTATTGTTTTTTTGAATTTCTTTCTAGGATGACCAATTACAAACACAGAGTACATATGTTTTTCTGGATCAATATCTGGGAAGAATGACATTAATTTTTCATGATCAATTTTATCAGCCATTTGAATTATACGATTGTAAAATCCTCCAAGATTCATTGTACAAGCTGTTAATTCAATACGAGTTGAAGCAATAGTTGCACTTGTATGATCTTTAGAGAATACAAGAATAATATATTTTCCATCCCATAATATAGGATCTTTTTTATATGTTGAATTTCCTTCGATATATTTATTATATTCTTCAATTAAATAAGATGCATTTTCTTCATCTTTTATAATACCATGGATTAATTTCATAAATTCATCTAATTTTTCATGAATTACAACATATTCAATATCCTGTATATTCTTAGCACTTGGTGAAAAACTAGCAGCTTCAAATAGTTTGTTAAATTCATCTTCTGTAATTTTTTGGTTTTTAAACCATCTTATACTTCTTCTATGTTTTAATAGTTCAATAAAATCATCAGTATTCACAGGACTTTCTGTAGTATCATATTTTTCAATATATTCTTCTTTATTACTAAATGATTTTAAATTCATTGCACCTGTAGGGCATATGGCCATACAATGACCACATTCAAAACATAAACCATTTCCAACTTCATGAACTTCAGGGTCAAGACTAATATTATTATAAATACAAACTGAACTACATAGTTCACATCTTACACATTTTAATGGATTAATATCTAATTTCATAAAAATAACACCTTTATTAAATATTTGTTTAAAGATGTTGTTAAATTAATTTTAAAATAAAAAAAATAAGTAAGGTGGTGATTATCGTTTAGTTGTAACGATATGAGCCATAACAAGTGCGCTTATAAAGATATATGTTACAAGCGCTGAACCATTTATAGTTCTTGTTATAACAAACATTCCAAGTATTGTCTGCGAAATAAAAGCAGATAAAGAACCAACAAGTAAAGCTTCTCTTCCTCGGAATTTTTTATTTCCACGTTCTCGTTGAAGTCTATATTTATCTAATACTTTAAATCCAACAATCATTACAATTATAATCCAAATAATTATAAGAGCTAATGCAAGATAACCAAAGTCAAAACCTACACCAAATATTCCTGGTAAGAAATAATCAATAATATCTTTCTTAGTTACAAGAATACCATAGAATAATGGGAATGGTAATCCAAGGAATGTAACAAATGTTAATGGTAATGAAATGTAACCATCACTATTTCCAAGACTTGAATTTCCCCAATAAGTTGCATTTGCATTATGTCCAAATAAATTTGTATTATCAATAACTAATTGAAGACTAGAGAATTGATTTGCATTCATACGATCAATTCTTGATAATGGACTTATAATTTCCATATTTAATACCTGTGAGAGTACTTCCATAATACCAAAAACAGCAAGTAATGCACATACAATTAATATGACTCTACGAACTGTAATTATGGATTTTCCACGTTTAAATGACTTACTAAGTATGAAAGCTCCAATAGCAAGACCAAGAATCCACATAATTACAAAATCACGGTGAACAATTCCTCCAAAAATTGTTATTCCAATAGTCATAAGAATAAGAAGAGTCTTTACATTCTTGATTTTGATCTTCTGGTCTTGGAACATGGGTATACACGACCATGCTGTTACTATAAATAATATAGCTAATGGACCATATGGGTGAGTAAATTCGTGGTGACTCAACATAGGTAGTAATAGACAAATAGCATCCACACCAAATACTAGTGTTGTTCCAGCACCTAAAATTAATGATATAAAGAATACTAGATTAACATTTAATGGAATAAAATTTAAAAGTAATAGTACTCCTATATGAATTATAATTGCAAATTCTAAAATAAATAATAGGTGATTTGTAGCTATCAATGCCATATAATTATTAAACCTCCAAAAAAATCCATTCATGAATTTGATTGTTTTTTGAAAAATATATTAAAATCACAAGATATATTTTCAAACTTTTTTACTATAATTTATATTAATCTTTTATTTTATTAATAATTATGTAAAATAAAAATATTTCTAAATATATAGTTTTTCTAAAAAAGAATTTTTATCAACTATTTTCATAAAAAAAGAATAATAAATAGAGTTATAATATTATAAGTTAAAACATAAGAAATAAATATTATAAAAACATATTATTAACTATAATATTATTAATTTTGGGCTAGTAGCTCAGCTTGGTAGAGCGTCGCCTTGGCATGGCGGAGGCCTCGGGTTCAACTCCCGACTAGTCCATTAAATCTACTTTTATTTTATTTATTAAATTGATTATATGTTTTATAAATCTCATTAACTATTAAGTCAATAAGATTATCAGTTTTTATATTTATTTTATTATAATTATTTGATAGAAGTTCTTTAGATAATTGGATAATTTCATCTAAGTTAGTTGAACGTTTCATCAAACCTTTTTCAATATAATATGTATCAACAGATAATTGTTTTCCAGGATAACATGAAATAACTGGAGTTCCAAGTAAAGCAGCTTCTCTGTTCATAGTTCCACCGGCACCAATAACAAGATCTGCTTTTTTCATAAGACTAAATGTATCAACAGGAGTTTGAATAACATGAACATTTGGAATATCCTCAAAAATGTCACTCTGAGTTTTAAATCTAGGAATAACAAGAATATCTGCATATTCTTTTAATTCATCGACAATAGGTGTTAATACAGATTTTGTACAATCTGCATCAAGATAAGATGCAAGTGAAGGTTCAGGTCTCATTAATATAATATTATCTTTTTTAAGATTCAAATTTAAATCTTCAAGTATATTTTTATTATATTCAAAGTCTTCAAGATGAGTAACTTCACATGTACCATTATATCTAACAATATTATTTGGATCCATACCAAACTTAATTGTATTCCACATGTCAAATATCTCAGGGATGATTAATTTATTAATTAAAGGAAGAGTTAATTTATTTGCTGCAGTAGCATGTTCATTATCTAAAATAAATATATTTGGAATTCCAAGACCAAAAGATACACGTGGTAATTCTATTGAATGTTTTGTTATAGCAATATCTATATTTTTGTCACGAATAAATTTAGATAAATCATATGCACGTTTTGTACTTGATAATAATTTTTCTTCAAGAGTTACTCCATGATCACCGATAGATGTGTATTCTAATTCAAAAATATCAAGTAAATCATGAATATTAGAGAAATCTCTAGCGGTAATTAATACTTCATGACCATCTTCTTTAAGTTTTTTAATAATTCCATTAAAAAAACGTACATGTGGTGTGTTTACAATGTCAATCCAAATTTTCATATTGTTATTTCCCTAAAATATTTTAAAAAAAAAGTAGTAGTAGTAAGAATAAAATTATTTATTCTTTATTTTGGAATTTTTTGTATAAAGCGATAACGTCATCAATACCTTCACCTGTTTTAATACTACATTTTACAACAGGTATATCTGGATTTATTGTTTTGATATCGTTAACCATTTTATCTGCATCTGCTCCAACAGCATCAGCTAAGTCAACTTTGTTAACAATAGCCATATCTGCTCCTTTGAATATCATTGGATGTTTTTCTGCAGTATCGTCACCTTCTGTTACACTAATAATAACAGTTCTTACGTGGGTTCCAAGTTTAAAATCAGCAGGACATATTAAATTTCCTACATTTTCAATAAATAATATGGAAATATCATCTAATGGTACGTCATCTAATGCATGTTCTACAAGGTGAGCATCAAGGTGACATTCTTTTCCTGTGTTTAATCCTTTTACTGGAACATTTTTATCTTCAATTCTTTTAGCATCAAATTTACTTAAAATATCTCCAGCAATAACTCCAAGATCATCTTCAGTCATTACATCAATTAGTTTTTCAAGAAGTGATGTTTTTCCAGATCCTACAGCTCCTACTAGGTCAACAGCAAAAACATTTTTTTCATCAAAAATTTTTCTATTTTCAAATGCTAAGTTATCATTAGCTTGTATTATATCTTGTTCAACTTCTATACTTGCTATATTATGCATATTATTCATCTTCCTTTTCAATTTTTATTGTTTTAATATTACATTCTCTTCCCTGAATTACTTTAACTCTTGTATTATTACATTCAGGACATGTTGCTGCTGCCATTAAATGATCCATATTTTCATCGGTTTTACTTAAACCTTTGAAATTACAATTTTCACATTCAATTTCTATAGGAATCATATTAATGATTATTTCAGCATTTTCTAATAATGTATTTTCACTAAGAACATCAATCATAAACCTTAATTGTTCTGGATTGAGCATAGTAAGTTCACCAACTTCAAGAACAGCTTCTGTTACTTGTATGGCATCATTTTTCTTTGCAGTATCAAGTATGGCTTCTACCATACTATTTGCCATGGATAATTCATGCATTTTTTAACTCCAATATATTGTCAATTACAATATTTAAGTTGTAAAATTATAAATTTTTACTTTTTTATTTATTTTCTTTTAATATAATATATTATATTTTTATTACTTAATATTTTATTTTTTCAATATATACTAGTTTAAAATATGTAACTATTTTAAAAATAAAAATCATAAATATTAATAAGTCATGAGTATATTGTAAAATATATAATAATTACTTATGTATAGTGATTTGTATAACTTAAGGAGAGTAATATTAAGTGATTATAGGAGGATCTGCATCCCAATCTTTGGCTGCAGAAGTAGCAAGAGAATTAGATGATAAATTATGTTCTGTTGAAACAAAAAAATTCCCTGATGGAGAAAGATATTTCAGAATTAAAGATGAAATTTCTGAAAATGAATCAGTAATCATAATTCAATCCACAGGTTATCCTCAAGATGAAAATATGATGGAATTATTCTTTATATTAGATACTTTGGGTGATATGAATATATCTGATATAACAGTAGTTTCACCATATCTTGGATATAGTCGTCAAGAACGTAGGTTTAAAGAAGTTGAATGCATATCTGCTAAAGCAACTGCTAAATTAATTCAAAGTATGGGAGTTAAAAGATTAATTTCTATTAATTTACATGAAGAGAGCATATGTGATTTATATGATATTCCAGTAGATAATTTATCAGCTATGCCTTCCATAGCGGAACATATTAGATTAAATTATCCTGATAAAAAACCAGTAATTTTAGCACCAGATAAAGGAGCAGAAAACTTTGCAAAAGAAATAGCATTAATACTCGATACTGATTATGATTATCTTGAAAAAGTAAGGTTATCTCCAGAAAAAGTTAAAACAAAAACAAAAAGTATTTCTGTAGAAAATCGTAGTGTTATAATAGTTGATGATATAATAAGTACTGGTGGAACTATTGTCAATGCAATAAATATACTTAAAAAACAAGGAGCAAAAGCTGTTGATGTGGTATGTGTACATCCTGTTTTAGTAAATGATGCTATATTAAAAATAAATGCAGCAGGGGCAAATTCAGTACAAGGAACTAACACTCTAAAGAGTGAAGTTGCAAATATAAGTGTTGCTAAAACAATTGCTCAACACATAAAAAAATTATAATATTTTAAAAATAAAGTAAAGAAGAATTATTAGTTTTAATAATTATTCTTTCTATAACTATCTTTTTTGTAAGAATTTTTCTTATAAGTGTCTTTATATTCATTTTTTTTATAAGAGTTATTTTTATAATCATCTTTTTTATAAGTGTTTTTCTTATAAGTATTTTTTCGATAATTATTTTTATATCCATCATTTTGTTTGTCATTTCTATGTGGATTAAATTTTTTACTTTTTCTATTACGTTTATTAGCAAATCTTTTTTTATCATGAGAATTTTTCTTAGTTTTATCTCTAGGTTTTGCAGGTTCAATATGAACTCTTTTATTTTCAATATAAGTGTCACCCATAAATCTATAGAAATCAGAAGCTCTATCAATAGGGATTTCAACAAATGAAAAATTATCAAAAATATCAATATTACCAATTTGATGTCCTGTAAGTCCGGTTTTTTCATGTACTGAATTTAATATTACATTTACTGTAATGTCTTGTTTTCTTCCAACACTCATAAAGAAACGTACAAATCCTTCATGTGCTTCAGTATCACCAAATTCTTCTTGTTTATATTTATTATCTTCTATAATTCCTTTAAGAAGTGTTGCAGCAATATCTATAGAATTGAAATCTTCTTCAATTAATTTTTCAATAATGTATATTTCTTTAGAAATATCTTCAGTATTGATTCTTTCTTTTAATTCTTCAATAAAATTATCCTTTTTAACTTCTTTAACATCATTAAGAGATGGAATTGGTGCTTGTTCTATTTTTGTTTTAGCATATCTTTGAATATCTCTTAGTTGATATATTTCACGTCCAGAAACAAAGCTGTATGCTTTTCCAGTTTTTCCAGCTCTTCCAGTACGTCCTATTCTATGAACATAATATTCATTATCATTTGGTATGTCATAATTAAATACACCTTCAACTCCACCAACATCAATACCTCTTGCTGCAACATCAGTAGCAACTAAAATTTCAATATTACCTTCTTTAAATTTACGCATTACACGGTCTCTTTGGTTTTGTGTTAGATCACCATGTAGTCCATCTGCAAGGTATCCTCTTATTTGAAGATGACTTACAAGTTTGTCAACTTTTCTTTTTGTATTACAAAATACTAATGATAGATTAAAATCATGTAAATCAAGAAGTCTAGATAATAATTCTAATTTCATATCTTCTTTTACTTCAAAGTATTTTTGGTCAACATCAGGTGTTGTTAATTCATGTTGTGTTACTTTAACAATTTCTGGATTATTTTGATATCTTTGAGCTAATTGGAGTATTTCTGGAGGAAGTGTTGCTGAAAATAATAAAAATTGTCTTTCATATGGTATATCTTCAATAATATATTCAATATCTTCACGGAATCCCATATCTAACATTTCATCTGCTTCATCAAGAATAATTGTTTTAATATGACTTAAATCTAATGTTCCACGATCTATATGATCCATTACACGTCCTGGAGTTCCAATAACTATTTGTACACCTTTGTTAAGTGCTTTTATTTGACGATCAATAGGTTGACCACCATAAACAGGTAAAACATTTATTTTTGGTAAATATGCTGATAGTTTTCTTAATTCTTCAGCAACTTGTATTGCTAATTCACGTGTTGGACAAAGAATAATTGCTTGTAATTCTTTATTATTTTTATCAATATTTTCAAGTAAAGGAATTCCAAATGCAGCAGTTTTACCTGTACCTGTTTGTGCTTGCCCAGTCACATCTTTATGTGCTAATATTTGTGGTATGGCTAATGATTGAATTGGGGATGCTTCTTCAAAACCCATATCTTTTACAGCTTTTTGTATTTCTTCTGATATATTTAGGTTCTTAAATTTTAATTTTTCCATAGGATTTGCCTCTTATATAAACATTTTTTAAATATCTTTTAATTTTTTTTTCAGCGTATGCTTTTTATTTAATAATATTGGCATATTATTAAGCATTTGGAATTTGGTTAATTTTCGTAAAGTAAAAAAATAGTGATTAAATTTATTTTCAACACGTTTATTTTTCTTAATAATTTTTTTTTCAAAAAATAACTTGTTTATTATTTTTAACTTTTTAATTATTAATATGTTATTATTTTATATGCTATTATCTAATAAAAATAGAAAAAAATAAATTAAAATAATAAAATAAGAAGTTTAACTTCTTACTTATTTAAATCTAAGGGGGTTAGGTTTATTTTAAAGATTAATTTATTCTTTATTTTGATTTTCTTTTAAAGTTTTAATAAATTCATCTTTTTTAGGTCCTACTAATGCATGTTCAAGAACTTCAGTTAATGTGTTTACTGGGATTATTTCGATTTGATCCACGTATTTTTTATCAATTAAAACATCATCCATATTTGATGATGGAATAAGAACTTTTTTCATTCCTGATTCTGCAGCAGCTTCTATTTTATATGTTGCTCCACCAATTGGTAAAACTGTTCCACGTACACTTAATGAACCTGTAAGAGCAAGTGTTTGGTCAATTGGTATGTTTTCAATTGATGATATAATAGCAGTAGCCATAGATACACTTGCACTGTCTCCTTCTACTCCATCATATGATTGAACAAATTGGATGTGTATATCATAATTTGAGATATCAGTTCCAATACTTTTCTTAATAATAGCTCCTACGTTTTGAACAGCTTCTTTTGCTATGTCTCCAAGTTTTCCTGCTGCAATTATTTTACCTTCTTCTTTACTTTGTGAAGGTGCAGCTTCTGCAGCAATAGGTAGAACTATACCACTTGAATTACCAATTACAGCTAAACCATTAATACATCCAATTTTTGATCCTTCATTTGAAAATACACTATATTCTTTTCTTTGGGTTATGTATCTATCAGCAATTTGTTGTTCTAATGATCGTGATTGTTTTTTAGCAGCAAATACATGTTCTGCAGTAACTTCATTTGCATTTTCTTCAACAGCAATATCTCCAGCAGCCCTTACAAGTCCACCTAAATCTCTTAATTTTAGAGTTAATGTGTCTTTTTTACCAGCTCTACGTTGTGCTTCTCTTATAATTTCTGCTACAGCTTCTTTTGAGAAGTGAGGGATTCTTCCATCATTTTTAACTTCTTGAGCTACGAATTGTGCTAATTTTTCACGATTTTCTGGTGTATCTTTCATAGAATCTTTCATGAATATTTCGTATCCATATCCTCTTATTCTTGATCTAAGAGCAACGTGCATTCCATCTAGAACTTCAAGATTTCCTGAAGCTACTAGTACAAAATCACATGGAACAGCATCAGTTCTAACCATAGCCCCGCTACTTGTATCACTTTGACCTGTAATTTGTAATTTATGTTCTTGAAGAGCAGTGAGTAATTCTTGTTGTGTTTTCATATCCATAGTTCCAATTTCATCAATGTATAATACACCTTTGTTAGCTCTGTGAATCATTCCACTTTCTACTCTTTCATGTGCTGGAGTTCCAAGGCCTCCTGATTGGTATGGGTCATGTCTTACATCACCAAGAAGTGCTCCTGCATGTGCTCCTGTAGCATCAATAAATGGAGCAACTTTTTTACCATCACTGTTAACTAGGAGTTTTGGTGCTAATTGTTGGTTTTTTGGTTTTATTTGATATAATGCAAAAAATACAATACCTATTGCAATAATTGCAGTCAATAATTGGTTTGTAATAAGACCAATTGCCATAATAAGAGCAATTATTACAATTGTTAGCATGTTTTTTCTTTCTTCTGCTTTTTTAAATTGTGCTTTTGAATTTTCAACAATTTTTTTCCCTTGTCCTGCAGGCATAACTCCTACTAAAGGATTATTTTGGTTTTCAACATTTGGGTAAATTAATATGTCTTGTAAATCTTCAGGAGGTAAAAGTTCAGCCATAGCTTTAGCTATCATTGATTTACCTATTCCTGGTTCTCCGATTAATAAAACATTTCTTCTTTGTTTTGCTGCTTTTTTAATAGTTTCAACAGCTTCTTCTTGACCTATGATTTGGTCAATAAGCATAGGAGGTATATCTATATTTTGAGTATCTTCATATTTGTTTGGATCAATTTCTGATACGATATGGTCTGATAAATTAAGACTATTATTTTCATCTTTAGTCTCTTCAGGAGTATTAGATTTATCTTCAGATACTTCTTCATTAATGTTGAGTATTGTATCTTCTTCTATATTTTCATTATTATTTATGGTGGTAATATTTAACCCTCCTTCTTCTTAAATAAATTCTATAAAAAGTATTGTTTTTTTCTTTTGTTTTATAATGAAATTATATTATATTATTTGATTTAATTATATTAATATCATATGTATATTATTTATAATATATTTAAATAACCAAAGGTATTTAAAATATTCTTTTTTTAGTTTTGGAGTCTTTATCATAACTTCTAAGTTTATCAAGAAAAATTAAAAAAATAGTTTTATTTTTTTTATAAAATATCAATAATATAAATTATTCCTTGAACATATATAATTTTAGATACTTAAACAATTGATAGAGGGAAGATATAATGAAATATATAATGTTCCAAGGAACATCATCAAATGCTGGTAAGACATTAACAGTTGCAGCGTTATGTAATATCTTATCAAGAAAAGGTTATCGTGTAACTCCTTTCAAATCTCAAAATATGTCATTGAACTCATATACTACTATTGATAATGATGAAATGTCAATAGCACAAGTTATGCAATCAGAAGCAGCAGGTATTGAACCAAATTGTAATATGAATCCAATATTATTAAAACCAAAAGAAGATTTTACTTCTCAGGTTATTGTTCAAGGAAAACCCGCTGGAAATATGCGTTTTGATGATTATCAGGAAAATTTTAGAGATCAAGCAATAACTGCAATAGAATCTTCATTAGAAAAACTTAAAGAAGATTATGATATAACAATTGTAGAAGGGGCAGGATCACCTGCAGAAATAAACATGTATGATAAAGATTTAGCTAACATGTTAATTGCAAGAATGACAGATGCTGATGTAATTCTTGTTGCAGATATAGATCAAGGAGGAGTATTTGCTTCAATTGTAGGAACATACTTTTTAATACCTGAAGATGATAGAAAACGGATTAAAGCAATTATTATAAATAAATTTAGAGGAAATGCAGATGTATTAAAACCAGGAATTAAGAAAATAGAAGAAATGACAAACATACCTGTTATAGGAATAATTCCATATGATGATACTTTAAATTTACCAGAAGAAGATTCAGCATCGTTATCAACACATAATTTTAGTGAAAATGAAAAGATAACAATAGGTACATTAAGATTACCAAGAATTTCTAACTTTACAGATATTGATCCTTTAGATTATGAAGAAGATGTTGGTATAAAATTAGTAAACATTTATGATAAATTTGATAATTTAGATGCTTTAATAATTCCAGGTACAAGAAATACTGTCAATGATATAGAAGAACTTAAAAAATCAGGTGCATTTGATTATATACAAGAAGTTGCAAAAGAAATTCCAATATTTGGAATATGTGGTGGTTATCAAATGTTATCTAAAAAAATCATAGATCCAAAATGTTCAGAATCAAAATATGGTTCTGTTGATGGACTAGGTCTACTTGATATAAAAACAGAATTTGGTAAAATAGATAAAGTAGTTCAACAAAGTAAAGGAACAATCATAGCAGATAGTCCTTTAGGATTTAAAAAATCAACAGTAGTAACTGGTTATGAATTACATGAAGGAATAACAATACTAAATGATGCAAAACCATTTATAAAAATTGAAAAAGGAAATGGTAATGATCAAACAGGTAAATTTGATGGAGCAATTAAAGGCAATATTTGTGGAACATATTTCCATGGAATTTTCCATAACTTCGAATTTAGACGAAATTTCACAGATCAATTACGTATAAATAAAGGATTAGAACCGTTAGGTTTAACAAATGATGATTTTAAAGAAGCAAAAAGGGTCAATTATGATCAATTAGGTGATTTGTTTGCAAACAATGTTGACATGTCATTTATCGATGATTTATTAAATAAATAAATCAATTCTTTTATTTTTTTTATAATTTACTAATAACTTTTGCAAATTGATCTAGAGTTCCTGTTTCATAAATAATAGCACCAGCATTTTCATATTCACTAACACAACTTGTAGGAGTGTTCCACCTGATCTTTTTTTCTGGATTTAAAATAATAACACGTCTTGATTTTTGAACAATTTGGCGTAAGATAATAGCACTTTCAATAACACCATTTTCTCGTTTTCCTTTCCAATCTCTACAATCAGTTAATATAATAACATCAGTATTGTTATTTAAATTAGCTTTATTTAAAAATTCTTTAAAAGAATTAGTCATAGCTGATTGTCCAAAAGGTTTAACACCTAATTCTTGATGAGCAAAATTTATTTGATTAGTATTAGAAAACTCTTTTTTTAAAGTATTTGTAACATCCACAATTTTATTATCAAAATCATAAATAGTTACTTTATCAAATGTTTGATAACAACCATATAATATTGCAAAAAACCATGTACTAATCCATTGACAAGATCCGCTAATGTCACATAAAAATATTTGTTTTGTTTTTTTAATTTGAGGTTTTTGATTAATTAATTTTATAAGATGTCCACCATTTTTTAAGTTATATCTAATAGTGTGTGGCATGTTAATATTATTTGATTTCTGACGTTTTCTACGTTTATTTCGTTGATTGGCTATTTTTTTACTCAATCGTTGACATATATCAAATATTCTATTATCAAAATTATCAAGCATTATAAGACTATCATGTGTTAAATTATCATTAATAATTTTATTTTCTCGTCTTTCTTCTATTAACTTTAAATTTTCATGATATTCTGGTGTTGTATTTATATCAATGTTTTTTTGACCATCAACTTCGTATCTACTTTTATTTGAGTTCTTATAGTTATTTTTTGTATTACTTTGACTTGTATTATTAAATAGTTGGTCATATACGTTATCAAACTTTGAGAAATCTTCCTTATTTTTAACATATATACATTTTAATGATTCTTTTAATTCATCTGGAGTTAATTTTTTATTATAATTTTCCCATAGCCATGAAGCAGTAATTGTACTACGTATACTTATAACCATACCTTCTTTTCTTAGAAAATTAGATAATGTTATAATTTTATTATTAGTCAAAATAATTACTCCTTATATTAATATTATCCAAGTATTAATTTACTTATTTCAGATACATGTTCTTTTTTTATTAATATTGCAATATTATCTTCGTAATTAATGATGGTGTTTGATTTTGGAATTATTACTTTATCTTTATCATATTTTGTAATTATGATGAATTTATCACTATGTTCTTGAATTTCTTCAATAGTTTTTCCAGATAATTCTTTATTTTTAACTTTTAATTCTAAAATTTCAGCATTTCCTTTTCCAATAGTTACTAATGATTGTGCACTAGGTCGTGTAATCATTCTAGAAATAAAACGCATAATACTTCGTTCAGGATTAATAATATTAATATCTAATTTTTTAAAGACTGAAACGTTATCAGGATTATTTAATTTTGAAACTATTTTCTTAATACCATGTTCTTTAGCATATACAGATGATAATAGATTAACTTCATCATTTCCAGTTGCTGCTACGAAAAAATCTGCTTTATTTATATTAATTTCTTCAAGTATTTTGGTATTAGTTCCACTTCCATGTATAACTTCACAGTCGAGTTTTTCATTAATTTCATTGTATACATCGATATTTTTCTCAATGATTATAATATCATGTTTTTTTTCCATTTTTTTAGCTAAATTATAACCAATACGTCCAGCACCTACAATTATACCCATCATTTTAATTCACCATAGTATATTTTTAGAACTAAATTTCAGTTATGTTAATTAATATATAATATTTCTTGAGTATAAAATTTTTTATTAATTATTTCTATAATTGATGGATATTAATTGAAATAATCTTTTTTTATTAATTATTAAATTAAATATTTTAAAAATAGATGAATGATTTTGTAAATTTTAGATAATTATTTTTTAAAGAAATAGTTTTTAAAATATAGTGCGGCTGCCGGGATTTGAACCC
>CAZHBQ010000003.1:29495-61299 GCA_964530785.1 uncultured Methanobacteriaceae archaeon
GGGTCGTAGGCTTGGAAGGCCCAAGTCCTAGCCAGACTAGACTACAACCGCATATGAAAATATGAAATATAAATAATTTATATTAAATTTGATTTAGAAATAGTTTTTTTTTTTAAAAGGTAGTGCGGCTGCCGGGATTTGAACCCGGGTCGTAGGCTTGGAAGGCCCAAGTCCTAGCCAGACTAGACTACAACCGCATATAAATTAATGCAACGACCGGGATTTGAACCCGGGTCACTACCGTGGCAGGGTAGAGTCTTAGCCAGCCTGGACTATCGCTGCATCTTAAAAAATTGCTATTTGCTTACTAGCAACTATTATAAAGTTTATATTATGTTATATATAAAGGTTTCTATTTGTTAATTATTTTATTAAAATAGGTTTATATTACTTATTTTTTATATATTTTTTATTTTTAGATTTTTTAATCTAAAAATAGGATTTTTTGTTAGGTATATTTAAAAATAATGTTTATTTTTTTATAATTATTGATTTTATTTAATTTTATTTAGAATTATTTTTTAATTATTTTTGAAAAATTGGTTATTCTTATTTTTTTGAAATTTCATATATATTATCTATTCATATCTCAATTTATTTTTATTATTTTTAAATCTATTTTGAGTATATATTATAAATAATATCAAAATGTATTAAATGTATTACTATTATAGTAATATTATAAAATAATTTAAAATCATAATATTTTTTTTAAATTATTTATTTTAAAAAATTTTTAAAATATGGAATATATATTTTATTGGAGAAATTTTTATGAGAATAAGTATGTCACTTCCTAATAAACTTTTAAATGAGTTTGATGATGTATTAAGAGACAGAGGTTATCAATCTCGTTCTAAAGGTATTCGTGATGCATTAAAAGATTATATTCTCCGTTATCAATGGATGAATGAAATGGAAGGAGAAAGAGTAGGAGTATTAGCAGTTATATATGATCATAACTATGTAGGTGTTATGGAATCAATGACTGATATACAACATGATTTCCGTGAAGAAATTAATGCAAGTTTACATATCCATATGAATCAAAAATATTGTTTAGAAGTTATTATAGTGAAAGGTGATGTTAAATATATACGTGATTTAACTGAAAAATTAATGAGATTAAAAGGTGTAGAACACGTAAAATTAACTAGTGCTGGAACTGGTGAATTAGAACAATTAAATGATGAAGATGATCATACTCATAGTCATGGTCATAGTCATAGACATGAATAAATAAATTATAAAATTGAAAATTTAATACCCACATAAATTTAAAAAAATTGATTCAAAAAATCGATTCATGTTCAAATAAGTATTCTTCAAAAAAGAGAAGATAAACTTTTTTTCTACTTTTTATTTAAAATTTATTATATTGATTTAACATACTATTTTATAATGACATATTATGATGATTTAGTTAGTGATAAAAAGAGAGTATCTTCATTTAAAAAAGTAATTGATGAAAAAGCAAAGGGTATTGTTTATGATCTTGGTACAGGTTCAGGAATTTTAGCCCAATTTGCTTCAAAAAATGCTCAGAAAGTATATGCAATAGAGCAAAATCCATTAATATTAAAACATACAAGAAAAAATATTTCAAATTATGAAAATATTGAACTTATAAATACAGATGCATCAAAATATATTTTTCCTGAAAAAGCTGATGTAATTATATGTGAGATGTTAGATACTGCTTTGATTGATGAAGAACAAGTTCCAGTTATAAATAATGCAATAAAATATAAAAAAGATTCAACTATTTTTATACCAAAGTCTGTATATTCAACAATACAGTTATCTTATTCTAATATTCATCATATAACATATTATGAAGATGAACATCCAAAATATGAAATTTTATCTGATGAATTAATATATCAAAAAGTTAACTTTTCAGAAGAAATTGATGATACAATGGAAATTGAAGTTTCATTAAAAGTAACTAAAGATGGATTATTAAATAGTATTAAAATAACAACATATACAATTATAATGGATGATGTTATAATAGGTCCAACACCGATGTTAAATCCTCCTCTTTTAGTTCCATTAAATCATCAATATAATGTTAAAAAAGATGAAATTATAATATTAACTTTAAAATATGTGATGGGGGGTGGATTAAATACTATCCAAACAAGTATCAGAAGACATAACTAATTTTATTAATGGTTATGATAAACTATTAATTTTAGGTATTGGTAATTCATTACGTGGTGATGATGGATTAGGTCCATTATTTTTAGATATATTATATGATAAATTAATAAATATCACAGATAAAGATACTGATAATGTATATTTATTAAATAGTGAATCAAAACCAGAAAATCATACTTTAGAAATAAGAAATTTATCACCTTCTCATATAATAATTATTGATGCAGTAGAGTTTGATTCAAATCCTGGTAGTATTATAAAAATAGATAAAGAACAGATTGATACATTTAATGTTTCAACTCATTCAATGCCTGTATCATTTATAATTAATTATATTGAACAAACTGTTGGAAGTAAAGTATTAACTATAGGAATTCAACCTAAAGATATGATTTTAGTAAACAAAATATCTGATGAGGTAAAAGAAAGTATTGATGAATTAACAAATTTGTTAGTAAAATTAGTTTAGGAGTTTGATTATGAAAATTTTATTTATAGGGTCACGTTTATTTGATGATGTTGCATGGTATCTTAAAAAAGAAGGAATAACTTCAATAATAACAGAATCTAATGAAAATGCATTAAATTTAGATTTAGCAGATAAAAAATATATTGTTCCTAGAGGAATGGATAAACCAATGGAAATTGCAATAAAAGAAGATGTTGATGCAGTAATTCCATTAATTGGTATAGATCCTCCACTTGTTGAAGTGGGTAAACTTAAAGATAAATTAGAAGAAGAAAATAATATACCTGTTATTGCTTCATCATATTATACAGCAAGTCTTGCAGCTAATAAATATAAAACTAAAGAATTATTAAAAGAAAATAAAATAAACACACCTGAATATAATTATTTAGATCAAAATAATTTAGATAATCTATATGATAATTTACCAATAGTACTTAAGACTCCTGATGGTCAAGGAGGAAGTGGTGTTAAAATAGCTCTTAATAAAGATGATTGTGATGAATTTTTAAATTCTAAAGATAGTGAAATTTTTACAGAAGAATATGTTGAAGGATTTGAAGTATCTATTGAAGTATTGCGGTGGAATAATCAAACAGTACCATTAACTCCTGTATATAAAGGAGATACAACACTCAATGGGACACATCCATTATCAAAAATTAAACAAGCACCTTTAAATATTGAGGGTATTGATAATAAAGTCCATAATGATCAAATAAGGAATTTAGCAATTAAAATAGCAGATTTGGTTAATTTAACAGGTACAATGGATATTGATGTATTACATGACACAAATTCAAATGATGATTTTGTGATTGAATTAAATACTAGACCTAGTGGAACAAGGTATATGACTGCAGCAACAACAAATATTTATCCATTATGTCAATTAGTTGACATGGCAAAAGGAGATTGGTCAAGTCAAAAAGTTAAATCATCAATAAAAAATTATTATTCTACAGAACTTCCGATTGGTGATTTTCCTAATAATCAAGATTCTTATAATAAATTTTTTGATGGGGATAATTCATATATTGTTCACGGTCCAGAACACTATCAAAGAGTTACAATTCGCGCAGAAAGTAGAAGTAAACTAAATGATTTAACATATGATTTAGTCTATGATTATGCAAAAGAAAATAATATTAATTTTAACTAATCTTATTTTTTTTCACTTTTTTTGCCATATTTTCTCTATTTTTTTAATTTCTTCTTTAATATTAGTTACTTATTTTAATATTAAAATAAAATATGTATTTATATAGAAAATTCAATTTTTAACTTTAGGGGGTTAAAATAGTGATTGGTCAAGTAGATATAATAATATTTTTCATGACAATTATCGCAACAGCAATTTTCACATCTTTAGTTAGAAGAGAATTGTTAGTAGCAGATATTAGAGACAATCCAATAATATCAGAACATAGACAAAAAAGTGGAACACCTACAATGGGTGGTTTTGGTATTTTAATAGGTGTTTGTTTAATGGCATTATTCTTATTTAATAGGGAATCTAATAGTTACTTGATTATAACTGTTCTTGTAATGTTAGTTGCAGGAATTTTTGGTATGTTTGATGATTTACTTGGTTTTAAAGTAAAAGAATATCAAAAAGTTGTACGTAATGATGGAACAGAACCTGTTCAAATAGGTCTATTATCATTAGAACCTGGTGAAGAAGCAAGAATTGCATCACCTAAAGCTAAAGAAGATTATGCAAAAATTGTTGAAGAAGAACATAAACTCACATTAATTGATGAAATTCCAATTAAAAGTGAAACTACAGAAAAAGAAAAAATAATAACTCAAATAGTAGTTGCATGTTTTTTAGTTCTTCCAGGTGTTTTACCAACAAATATTAGTGGTATTGAAATTGGTATTTTCATGATACCTCTAGCAATATGTGCAATTGTTGGTTCAATAAATTCTATTAATTTAATTGATGGAATGGATGGATTAGCAGCAGGAATAATAGCAATTGCTTCAGTAGCTTCAGCATTATATGCAAATGTTGTTACAGGAACTGTAGCTTCATTACCATTTACAGTATTAGCTGGAGCAGCAGTTGGTTTTTTAGTTTTAAATCATTATCCAGCAAAAATATTTATGGGGGATACAGGATCTTATGCATTAGGTGCAGGTTATATGGCTGCAGCTTTACTTGGAAATACATTAATATTTTCAATCATTGCATTAGCAGTTCCAATAGGATCTGTAATCATAAGTCTTCTACATAGAGCACATATTATTACATTACCTGTTGAACCATTACATCATGCATTAAATTATCATGGAATGTCTGAACAAAAGATCATAATATTATATTGGGCTATTACATTAGTAGCTTCAATAATTGCATTATTCTTATTTGGAGTAATATAAAGAGGAAATATCATGCAAGAAATGAATATTAAAGCATCAAAATTAGCAAATAAAGTAAGTGGAGTATTGTATGGTCCAGATATTATATTATCTGGAAATTATACTTTTTTAAATAAAGCTTCTGAAAATGATATAGTTATCAGACATTGGATTAATGATAAAGGTATTGAAATTGCTAAAGATAAAGGAATTTCTTGTTTAATAACTCAAGATCCTCATGAAAATGCAATAGAAGTAGCAAAGGATTTAGATTTTTCTTTAATAGTAACAGATCATATTGAATATGCAACAGCATATGCATTAAATCAAACTGTTAATAATTATGCTTCAAATTCATATAGGATGGCTGTTACTGGAACAAATGGTAAATCCACAACTACTCATCTTCTTTATACTATTTTTTCAGATTTAGGTTATAATACATACACAAATACTGATGCAGAATCAGAAGGAAATACTCTTATAGATCCAAGAGTTGCATCAGAATTAGTTGATTTTTATAAACAAAATAATAACCAAATTGATGTTATTGCACTAGAAGTATCAGAAATACAAGGATGGGATAATAAAATAATGGAAAACCATGCTCGTCAAATGATAAGTGCTTTAGAATCTGATGTATCAATAATTACAAATGCTTCAATGGATCATATAAATTTATTGAGATCATTTGATCATTTATTAGAAGAAATATCTGGAGCTGCACAAGCTCTTAATAATCAAGATAAAAAATCGTTACTAGTTCTTAATTATGAGGATAAAAATATTCAAAAAATGAGTGAGATTGTTAAGGATAATCCAAATGTAGATATTATGTTTTTTGGAAATTATAATCCTGATAATATCTTATCTATCAGTTATAAAGAAGAAGTTGGAATTTATTCTAATGATGAATTATATATTAAATATGAGGATCTTCCTTTCACATCAATTCATTTTATTCAAGATATAATGGCAGCAATAGCAGTTTGTGAATATAAAAAATTGGATCAAAAAAGTGTTGTTAATTCATTGAAAAATTATAAACCTTTATCAAGACGTTTTATTAAACTTAGGGAAAATCCTGTTATAATTGATGATTTTGCACATAATCCTTCAGGAATTAAATTAACTATAGAAAATGGAAGTAAATTAGGTGAAAATCTTTTTGTAGTTAATGCAATTCGTGGATCTCGTGGTGATGATATTAATCATGAAATAGCAGAAGCATTAGTTGAAGCTTTAAAGGATAAAAAGAATTATAATTTAATTCTAACATGTAGTGTTGATGTGGTAGATCATCTTAACACAGTATGTGATTCTGAAAGAAATATTTTTGAAAAACAATTAAATGATAATAATATTGATTATGTTTTATTAGATTCATTAGAAGAGTCTTTATTAAAAGCATTTAGTATGGCTTCTGTTAATGATGTTATTTTATTATTAGGTGCTCAAGGTATGGATCCTGCTAGTGGAATTTTATTAAAAAACAATATTATTGAATAATCCTCTTCTCTTTATTTTAAATACTATTTTTAAATAATTAAAATATTTAACAAATAATAATGAAATATGTAATTATAAGAAATTATTATTCATTTTAAACTTGAAATAAAATATTTTAGAAAATATAATATAACTTTATCATGTAAAAAATAAAAGGAGTTGTGGTGTTTTTATGTTCAAATCATGTTTAGTAGTGGGTGCTGGAAATGCAGGGCGTCCTGTAGCTAGATTATTAAATTATAAAGGTATTGATGTTACAATAAGTGATTCAAAAACTTTTGATGAATTTACAACAAGAAGACAAGAAAGACTTGAAATATTAGAAAATGAAGGAGTAACTTTACAATTAGGTGTTAAATCTCCATCTATTGATCAATATGATGCAGTTTTTTTAGCACCGACAATACCTGAATCAGCACCAATATATAAAGAAATTAAAAAACAATCTAAAGAAATTATTACTAGAAAAACAATTAGTGATATTGTAAATGAAATTTTAGATATGGATAAAATTGGAATTACAGGATCTTTTGGAAAAACAACTACAACGGATATGTTAACACATATATTTAAAGCAGCAGGGTATGATGTTTATCAATGTTCTTCAATGAAATGGAATCTTGTAAGTGAAGCAATTGTTGATGATATTGTTAGAGGTGAATATAAAGGTGCTGATATAGCTATCTTAGAATTACCTCATGGAACTTTAGGATTGCTTGGAGAATTAGATTTAAAAATAGGGGTTATAACAAATCTTAGAAGTGAACATTTATGTGAATTTGGTGGATCAATGCAAAGGTATATTGATCGTAAAGCATGTATTGTTCCTGCAAGTGAAACACTTGTTGCAAATGTTCAATGTGGTGATTTATTAACATATAAACGTGATGATACAATATATTTCAACTTTGAAAACAATGAGTCTATAGATTTAGATAAATATTCTCCTAAATATGAAGCATATGTAAGAGATAATGAATATCATATTAATATTAATGATGATAATATAGAATCTATTATTGATATTGATACAATGGCATATTACACATATGAAAATCTAACCGCAGCAATAGCAACAAGTATGACTTATGGTTTAAGTATTGATGATGTTAAAAAAGGTATGGCTAATTTCACGGGTGTAGGAGGACGTATGGAATATCTTGGTAAGTATAATGGAATTGATGCTTATTATGATGCTTCATATGGGGATCAAAGTGTAAGACAAGCACTTGAATCTATTAAAGATGAAAATTTAATAATATTATATGATAATGTTGATTCAACAACAGTACGTGATAAAGCAGAAAGTGGTAGAGTAATAGGAGATTATGCAAATATTGTTATTGCTACAGGTTATGTTGAAATAACAGATACTCTAAATATGAATGCTGCTATTGAATTATTATCAGCAATTGAAAATGATGATATCTTAAAAATGGCTGTATGTACAATTGATGAAGCAGCAGAACTAGCAATGAAATATGCTAAAGAAGGAGATATTATTGTTCATTTAGGTCCTGGAGCATCAAACTCATATACACAAGTAAAAAATAGGATGATAACTGGTTTAGAAAAAGGAAGTAAAAGATATGGAAATAACTGATTTTGATAAAGATACAGTTTTTGGTGTAATTGGTGTTTGTGGAATAAATGGTAATCTAATTGCAAGAATATTAATGGATCATAACTTTAAAGTACAAGCAAATGACATGGTAAATTCTGAGGATTGTCGTTTTAGGGGTGCTCTTAAAGATTATCCTGATATGAAAATATATTATGGACAAATACCTGAATCATTTTTTACTAAAAGTGATTACATGATACTTCCAACAGCACTAATTGAATCTAAATCTCAGTTATATCAAAAAGTTAAAGAATATAATATACCAATTTTAACACCTAGTGATATTCTTAGCATGTTTGAACCTGTTCATCCAGTAATTTGCATAACAGGAACAAATGGTAAAAGCACAACAACTAATTTACTTAAACATATAGTATATCATGCAGGATTAAAACCATGTGAACATAATTTAGATGGAATGCAGGGGAATGCTGCAGATATTCCAGCTTTACAGTCAAGATTAAATGGTGATCTTAATATTCTTGAAACAGGAACATTTGGTTATAAGGGAAGTTTAAATAAATTAGCAAAACCATGTAAACTTGATGTTGGATTAATTACAAATATAACTCCAGATCATTTATCTGAAGGTTCTTCTTTTTTAGATTATGCTAGAGTAAAAGGAGAATTAGTGGAATTATTAGAAAATAAAATATTAGTTATAAATAGTGATGATCCAACAGTTAAATCACTTGTTGAACAATTAGATTATCATGGAAAATTAATATCATTTGGTATTGAAAGTGAACCAATACGATCTTCATATAAATCATGTTTTTGTGGTAATCAAGTAAAAGTTGATGAATTTATAGCAGGTGTTGGATTGTATGAATGTGAGTGTGGTATCAAATATACAAAACCAGACTATCTTGCATGTGATATTAATGATATGCATAATCAGTTTAGTATCAAAACACCTCAAGGAACTAAAGAATCATTTAAATTAAGTATAAATGGTATTCATAATATTTATAATGCAGTAGGTGCTATTATTATTGCACATGAAATTTTAGATATATCTTATGATGTTATAAAAGAAGCTGTATTTTCTTTTAAAGGTGTTAGTGGACGTATGGAAAAATTATGTATAAAAAATGATAAAGAAATAATGGTTGATTATGCTCATAATCCTGCAGGTATTTTAACTGTGTTAAAAGAATTAAAAAATTCATATTCAAAAGTAATTAATGTAATTACAACATCATCTGAATCAGGTTTTGATGGTGATAAGGAAATATTAAATAGTGCACTTGAATATGCTGATTATGTTGTTCCAGCTTCACATAATGCTTATTTATGTTCTAAAAATTTTATTGATGAAGGGTTGTATTCTGATAAAATAATTCTTCCAGATTCTATGCCTGAGGGGGATAAAGAAGGTACATTAGGTGCAAATCTTGATCAAGTTTCAGCTGGTTTTAAGAAAGCATTAACTTTGGATGCAGATTTAATTGTTTGTACAGGTGAGGCTGCATTTAAATATAAGGATTTTATTAAAGATTATTAATTTATTTTTTTTAATCTCTTCTTTTTTTTATATATTTTTAAAACTTTCATTTATTATTGTTATAATTAAATAGTATAAAAATTAAAGGATATAATAGATATATCGTAAAAATTAGTATTTTTTATTATTAAATATGGTACTAATTATGAACTGGTACTTTTAAGATTTTTTTGTTTTTTTTTTAAGAATAATATACAAATTTATCTTATAGGATTCGAGGTGAAATTTTTGTTTATAAAAGTTAGGAGAGATACTTTAATTATTTTAATTTTAGCATTTATTTTAATTATATCAGGACGTGCAATGAGTTATGTTGCTTTTGCTACATCTGATAGTGCTGATAATGATGTTCCTATTGCTGGGATAATGGTTAAAGGTAATGATATCATTCCAACTAGTACAATTAAAGCTAATGTAGAGTCTGCTGGTTTTAGATCTGGAAGTTATATTGATGGGAATACATTAGTTACTTCTCAAAGACAATTATTATTGTCGGATGCTAAAGCAAATGCGGCAGAGATGGTTAAAAAGTCAACTATACTTGGAACTTCAATAGCTCCAATTAATGCTGTGGATGTTCAAGTAGATACAAAAACGGGTAATGTTGTTGTTACTGTTGTTGAAGATTTCTCAATTTTACAGAAAAACATAACAAATAGTTCAAATTCAACTTCAAACAATACAACAGCAGCAAATTCTGAAGTGTAGGTTAATGGTGATATGATGTTTAATAAATCTAAATTAACAAAAATAGCATTATTTTTAATAATTGTTATGTTGTTTTCAACTACTGCATCAGCAACAATGAACGTAGCAGTAATCACAGATCCTACAGGTAAGGATCCTAATGGATGTGCTGCTGGAAGTCAATCTTATGCTTCTAACATGTTTCAGTCAACTTTTATATTTTCACAAGAACATAAAATGGCTTTACTATCTGGGGGTGAAGGTACTTCTGATGTTCGTGTAGCAGCGATTATTAGTGCACTCACACAACTTCAGAATAATGGAACTCCTGAACAAGTAGTAAGTGTTGCTCAAAATTATGAAGGTATTCGTTTAATGGCTGTTAATCCAACACAAGGAATTGCTGTTGGTGGCGATTTTGATGTTTACGTAGTTACTGTTGATAATAACAGTACTATTTCAGTTCAAGCTGCAAGTAGTGGAATTGCAACAGTACCTGCAGGAACTAAAGGTGCTATAATACATCTTCGTAATTCAGAAGGAAATCCAAAATCAGGTACAGCTGCAACAGTAAGATTACAAACTGCAATGAATATAGGAAAAATGATCAGGGATGGATACCCTGCAACAGAAATAGTTTCTCAAGCATTTGGTGAAGTAGCAAATGATTCTGGAGAAGATCATGGTGGTGGAGCAATAAATCTTATCTCAGGTGTAACAACTGGGGATATGTTCACACCAGAACAGTTAAATGAAGTAGGTTATGAAATGGAAAAACCATACAGTAAAGTAAGTGAAAATGGCTGGAGTGTAGGTTATCCTGAAGCAGAAAACTATGAAGTATCTCCTACTGATGGTAGTCCATTAACTGTTGTTTATGCTTATGAAGCATTAGGAAATACTATAACAGTATCTAATGATAATCCTTCAGTATCTTGTTATGGTAGTGATCAAAAAGGAATATCTGAAGCAACAAGTAGTGTTGTAACAACAGCTGTTAAAAATAATGGTTATGATCCAGTTAAAATAGCACAAGCTATAAATAAAGCAATAGATTCAGGAACTATTATTGGGGTAGAATATGTTGATGCTTCTGATATTAATGTAAAAGAAAATATTAAAGCAGTAGGTGTTTATTATACAGCAGCAACTAATGGAAGAAGTGCTCCTGTATGGGATTTACCTATTGATTCAGGAGTCTTTGATTTACTTGGTAATATTCAAACAGTGATTGGAATTTTATTAATTCTACTAGCATTATTCCGTAGTACATTAATAAAATCATTCTTCAGAAGACGTTAAGTCTTCATCTTTTTATTATTTTTTTGTAATTTTTAAATCTATTTTTTTATATTCAAAACGAAGATAAATAATTATTCTAATTTTAAAAATTTATTTAATATGATAATTACGAGTCCAAAAATAATATAAAAATTTATTATTAAATTAATTAAATGATATGAAAATTTATAATTTTATTTAAGAGGTATAATTATGGCATTGATATTAATTCGAGCAATGAATAAGAAAAAAGCATTAAATGCTTTAGCAGATTTAGAAAGACATGCTAAATTAACAATTATAGGTAAACCTAAAACTATTGATTTAAGTAAAGCATATAATGTAACAAAAAGAATACTTAAAAAAGAGCCTAGAGGTGATATTAAATTAGCAATACTTGTTAAAGTTAAAGAGGATACTACAGTAAGTATAATGAATTTAAGAAAAATACATCCTCCCGCACATATAATTGTTATAAGTGAAGAATATCCTGAATTTAATGATCTTAAAAAAGAGTATAATAAATCTAAAGTATTTGATGGTTATTATTCATCTAAATCTAAAAATAAGTCTTCTGAAAAAATTTCAGATAAAAAAAATAGAAGTAATAATTAAATTATTTAATTTACTTCCTTTTTATACGAGCAATGTCACCAATAGTTGCTTCTTTATATCTACGGATATCTTTAAATTCTCGTTCATTACTTTCTATTTTTTCAATAATTTTAATATTTAATACTTTTTCAAGTTTACGAGCTAATCTATCATCAGGAACCATTTTACCAGATTCAATATGAGCAATTACTGATTCTCTTTCGTATATTTTTTCTCCAAGTTTTTTCTGGGTTAATTGTTTCTGTTCTCTTGATTGTCTGATTATTTTTTCATAATCATCAACTAGTTCATATTCATCTTTTGGTTTTTTAGTATAAGTTCTATTTTGTGGAGATTTATTATTGTTGTTATTTTTTTTATTATTTTTTCTTCTATTATTGGATCTTTTTGGTGCATATTGAACTTTACCATAACTTGAACATTCTTTACATGTAATCATTAATGAATTATCAATTTTAGTTTTATAAGGTTCACCTTTAATTTCTGTTCCACATATCTCACAATTCATTTCAATTCACTTAAAATTCTTTATTTAATATTGATATTTATTTTTAATTATTTAAATAATATCTATTATTTTAATGTATCTTTAGGTAAAAAAATTATATTTTTTTTATATAACGAAGTATAAAACAAATCATTTATATAATAATAAATTTTAAAGAATATAAATATAGAAAATAAATACAAAATAAAAATATTTAGTTGATAATAAATTATTTTAAATATTATAAATTTAATCTTCGTAAAATGAATAAACATTTTAAAAATTTTATAATAATAATTAAAGGAGGGAATGTGATGGATGAATCAACTTTAAATCCATTTTCAGAAGTTAACGATGAAGAAACTCTTGAAGATACAGAAATTATTGACGAAAACACAGAATTAATGGAAATTGTAAATAAACATGAAGCAATGGAACGTAATTTAACCTGGGAAATCAGAAAATTAGAAAAAGATAAAGTGATCCTTGAAAATGAAAATTTAAGATTAGATCGTGAAGTAAAGTCATTGAAAAATGAAATAAGTCGATTTAGAACACCACCTTTAGTGCTTGCAACAGTATCTGAGTTATTAGATAATAATGAAGCAGTAGTAAAAAGTACTACAGGTCCTTCATTTTTATTAAGATACTCTGATAAAGATGCTCATAAAATGGAAATTGGTGCAAGAGTAGCATTAAATCAACAAACTTTCAATATAGTAGATGTGATTTCATCTGAAAAAGATCCTCTTGTTTCAGGTATGGAAATTGATGAAAAACCTGAAATTAGTTATGAAAATATTGGTGGATTATCAGAACAAATTCAAGAAACTATTGAAACAGTTGAATTACCTCTTAAAAATCCAGAAATATTTGAAAAAGTAGGTATAACTCCTCCTAAAGGAGTATTATTCTATGGACCTCCTGGAACTGGAAAAACATTGCTTGCAAAAGCTGTAGCAAATGAAACAAATGCAACTTTTATTAAAATAGTAGCATCTGAATTTGTTAAAAAATACATTGGAGAAGGTTCTCGTTTAGTACGTGGAGTATTTGAACTTGCTAAAGAAAAAGCACCAGCAATTATATTTATTGATGAAATTGATGCAATTGCAGGAAAACGGTTACAAAGTTCAACAAGTGGTGATCGTGAAGTTCAAAGAACATTAATGCAATTACTTGCAGAGATGGATGGATTTGAATCTAGAGGAAATATTGGTATAATTGCAGCAACTAATAGGCCTGACATATTAGATCCAGCATTACTCAGACCTGGACGTTTTGATCGTATAATTGAAGTTCCAGTACCTGATGAAGAAGGTAAACTTGAAATTCTTAAAATTCATACAAAAAACATGTCCTTAGAATCTGATGTAAGTCTTGAAAATATTGCATCTAAGGCAAAAAATGCATCTGGTGCTGATTTAAAAGCAATATGTACAGAAGCAGGAATGTTTGCAATACGTGATAATAATTATAGCGTATCTTCTAAAAACTTTGATGATGCTATAGAAAAAGTTTTAAATAAAAATAAAAAACAAGGTTTATCCGAACAAGAAACTGTAATGTTTGTATAAATAATATTTTTTTTTTAATATTTTTTTTTTTAAAAAAAGAAAGCTCATAACTATATTTTAAAAGTAGTCTGTGATGAACCCTATGAGCTCTGAATATATGATGAATGATGGGCGATCTGAGACTATTTACTTTAAACTCCTACTAAAAAAAGGTAATGTTAGATTATTTTATCTAATTCTTCAATTGATCTAACAATAGGATATTTATCTAATTCTTTAATTTCAGGTCTTGTAACAAGAATAACTGGAATACCAAGTTCAATTGCTGCATTAATTTTTTCTTCAGCACCACCACTTTCTCCACTTTCTTTAGTTAACATAACTTTAATATCATATTCTTTCATAAGACTCATATTAAATTCCTTAGAATATGTTCCTTGCATTGCAATAATGTTGCTTGCTTGAACTCCTGTATCTTGTGTTTTAGTAATACTAAATACATTTGGAAGAACTCTTACTATAACTTGTTTTGGATCAATTGTTTTAACAATTTTAGGTAGAGTTGTAACTCCTGCAAGGTGCATTAATTTATCATCATCATTTTTAAATAATTCTTTTGCTTTTTTAGCACCTTCTTCAAATGTTGGAACTTTATGAATCAATTCTGATTCTGGAAGTATTGTTGATGCTCTTTCATATCTAATATAATTAATTCCAGATTTTTGACAGCTTTTAATTGCAGTTTCTGTTGCTATTGAAGCAAATGGATGTGTTGCATCAATAAGTGTGTCTATTTTTTTATCTTCAATTACTTTAATAAAATCTTCTTCTCTTAGTGCTTTTGATATAACTTCAGTTGCACCTGCAGATTCTGCTATTTTTGAACCATAATCTGTCACTGTTGTTGCAAGAATGTAATTATTTTTATCTTCACTTAAATAATTAATTACTTTTGTTGAATCAGATGTACCGGACATTACAATATATCTCATTTTATCATTTTCCCCCAATAATTACTTAGATAATATTTATAATAGTTATTTTTCAATTTTTCTTATTATTTTTTTTATTTTTCATATAATTAATAATTTATATTCTATAATTTTATTTTTTCAATTTTAATTAAAAAAATTAGTAATTATATTTATATTTTAAAAAAAGTATTTTCTAGAGATGTAATTTAATAAAAAAAATTAGAATTAGATTATACTATTTTCATATAATCTAATTAGTCTCTCAGCAACAAGAATTGTTAATGAGATTATAATAATTGGAATCCATGAAAGTAATGGAATTGCAGTTGTTCTAAATATTTCCTGTAATACTGGAATATATATTACACAAATTTGTAAGAGTAATGATCCACCAACTGCAAAAATAAGAGTTTTATTTTTAGAATTACTCTTAGATCTACAATTGAATACATTTACTAATTGATATAATACAAATACAGTAAAAGCCATTGTACTTGCAAGTAACTGACTAGTACCTATAGATAATTCATATAAATATAATCCAAGTGTTCCAATACCCATTACAAGTCCAATAAGAATAATATGTATTAAATTATCTTTGGATAATATATTTTCATCACTAGGAGGAATATTCATAATATTTTTATCAGAACCTTCCATACCAAGAGATTGGGCAGGAGGACCATCCATTATAATATTAATCCATAATAATTGAACTGGATTAAATGGTAAAGTTACAGATAATATTGAAGAGAGTAATATTGTAAATATCGCAGCAATGTTTGTTGATAACTGATATTTAATAAATCTTTTAATATTTGAGTATATTGTACGTCCTTCTTTTATTGCATAGATAATAGTTGAAAAATTATTATCTTGAAGAATCATATCACTAGATTCTTTAGCAACATCAGTTCCTGAACCCATTGAAATTCCAATATCAGCAATTGTTAATGCTGGAGCATCATTTATACCATCACCAGTCATTGAAACAACTTCATCATTATCTTTCAAGGTTTTTACAATCTTAACTTTCTGTTCAGGAAATACTCTTGCAAAAACATTCACATCATTTACAATATTATTAAATTCCTCATCACTTAATTTTTTAATTTCAGCTCCTGTAATAGTCTTTTCAGGATTTTCAATACCCACTCTTTTTGCAATTGCAGAAGCTGTATTTTGATGATCGCCAGTAATCATTTTGACAGTTATTCCTGCTTTAGAACATGTTTGAATTGCATCAGCAACTTCTTTACGTGGAGGATCAATCATTCCAATAATTCCAGTAAATATAAGATTATTTTCAAGTTCATCATTTGAATATTTTGTATAATCTTCAATTTCTTTATATGCAAGTATTAGAACTCTAAGTGCATTGTTTGTGAATTCATCAATTTTATTATTAATTTTTTCTTTTGTTTGATCTGAAAGGTCAGATATTTTACCTTCATTGTCAATAAAACCACATTTGTCAAGTACAATCTCAGGAGCACCTTTTATTAGAACATATTCTTTATTATTGATCTCATTGACAGTAGTCATTCTTTTTCTACTACTATCAAGAGGAATTTCAAATAATCTTTTTTCAGGTATTATATCATTGTTTTCTTTTGAAAATTCAAGAACTGAAATATCTGTTGGATCTCCAATTTTTTTATTATTTTTTTCATCAATTCTTGCATTATTACATAGTCTTGAAATAGTATAACTCATTTTTTCATTACTAAGATATGAATCAGTTACAGTAAGTTTATTCTGAGTTAAAGTACCTGTTTTATCAGTACAAATTATTGAACATGAACCGAGTGTTTCAACAGCAAGTAACTTTCTAACAATAGCATTATTTTTTGCCATCTTTTGCATACCTAATGCAAGAGTAAGAGTAAGAATTGCAGGTAATCCCTCAGGAATTGCAGCAACTGCTAATGATACAGCTGTCATAAATGTATTTGCAAGTGGTATTCCTTGTAATAGTTCAAGAATAACAATAACAATACAAATTACAATAGATAAAAGACCTAATGTTTGTCCTAATCTGTTTATTTTAATTCCAAGGGGTGTTTTATTTTCATCATCCTTTTGGATCATAGAAGCTATTTTACCAATTTCAGTGTCCATCCCTGTTGCAATAGTAACTGCTTTAGCTCTTCCACTGGATACAAAAGTATTCATATAAACAATATTATCATGAGAATCATCATTAACTACAGATGATATTTTATGTACAGGTAATGATTCACCAGTAAGAGTTGATTCATCAATTTTTAATTCATTTGTTTCAATTAGACGAAGATCTGCTGGAATACAATCTCCTTCTTCTAGAATAACAATATCACCAAGAGTTAAGTCTTCTGCATTAATTTCTTGTTTTTTTCCATCACGAATAACAATAGCAACTTGTTTTGTCATTGATTTTAGTTTTTCCATAGCATTTTCTGCTTTGTTCTCTTGTGTATATCCAAGATAAGCATTAACAATAACTACAAGAAAAATCACTCCTGCATCAATAAAATCATTAATAAGAGAAGCCACAATACCTGCTATAATTAAAAGAACAGTTAATGGTTCAGTAAATTGAAGAATAAATTTTTTTAAATTACTATCCTTTTTTTCTTCTTTTAATTTATTTTTCCCATATTTTTTTAAATTAGATTTAGATTGTGTGGTTGTTAATCCTGAATCTGAAGTATTTAATTCTTTAAAAATTTCAGAACTACTTAGTTTTTCCCAGTTAATAATTAGATCACCTTCTTAAAATAAAAAAAGCCATTCGTTTATAATTAACTAATTTTAATTTATTTTGAAGATTATAATTAATTTCTTCAGTAAATAATGGTTTTATAATTACATCACAATCATATTTTTTTGATAAATTAATAATATCTTTCTGTAATTCTTCAGGAGGTCTTATTGAATATATTAAATCACTATTTTCATAGATTTCATCATTTGGATTTGTTATATCATCTTGAATAATTTCGTCATTTGCTGGATATAGATCAACTAATTTGATTTCAGTATTTGATAATTTCTTTTTAAGAATTTCTCCAGGTTCTAAAACTTTTCCAACTCCAACTTCAACAATTTTTTTACTATTTTTATAATTATTTATAATATATTCTGAAAAATCTTCCCAAATCTTAGTCATATAATTACCACGATATTTTATTGATTTGTATTGTAATAATAGAAACATTTTTTATAGTATATTATATGAGGTTAATTAATAATATATATTAATAATATAAGAATTTGGGATGATCTAATGTTCATACGTGATTTTAAACCTTCTGATTTAGATGATGTTATTAGAATAGAATTTAATAGTTTTGATGATCCGTATCCTGTTGATATTATTCTACAGTTATATAATGCAGGAGCTGGTTTTTTAGTTTCAGAAATATCACATAATGTTGTAGGTTACGTTATTTTTTGGATAAAAGATGGTATGGGGCATATTATTGTAATTGCTGTAGAGGATAAATATAGGGATATGCAAATAGGTTCTTTATTATTAGATCGTGCAATATATATTTTTAAGAAAAATAATATTAATCAAATAAAATTAGAAGTTCGTAAATCTAATATTCGTGCAAGGCGTTTTTATCAAAAAAATGGTTTTGTACAAGTGGGTGAGGAAGAAGATTATTATGGTGATGGTGAATCTGCAGTAATTATGCAATTTTCTTCTTATGAATGTTAGATTTTTTTATTATTTTTATTTTTTTTTATCATTTTTACCGTTACTTTTTTTTAGTATAGAATACTATATATTAATATTAGAAATGAACATTAGAAAATTTTTCTAAAATAAAAAGATTTAGAAAGTAGTAAATGGATCTATTTGTTCTATTAAATTCTAAATATTTTTTATTTTTAATATAAACATTTTATGATTATTTATTGAGATATTATAACTCAAATAGTATGTTAAAATTTAAATATAATTTATATATACTTCTATGTTTTATGTATCTTTTTTAATAATTATATTTTAATGTTTTAATGTAATTTTTTAATTATTAAATTATTTTAAGTTCATTTATATCATATAAAAACTAATAAATGGTATAATAATGTATTAATAGAGATTTATTAATATTTTTAATTTTTTATTATTATAATCATAAAATCGGGGTTTTAAATTTGGTAAAAACTGCAAAATTAGCATTAGAAGATGGTACAATACTTAAGGGAGAAGGTTTTGGTGCTGAAACTATTCGAACTGGGGAAATTGTATTTTCTACCGCAATGGTAGGGTATGTTGAATCATTAACTGATCCGTCATTTAGAGGTCAAATTTTAATGTCTACATATCCTTTAGAAGGAAATTATGGAGTATCTTCAGATTGGTATCAATCAGATGATATTAAAGTAGAAGCATATGTTGTAAGACAAGTATGTGATGAACCTTGTCATCCAAAATCAGAAAAAACATTATCAGAATTTTTAGAAGAAAATGATGTGCCAGGTATTAGTGGAATTGATACAAGGGCTCTAACATTAAAAATTAGAGAATTAGGTTCTATGAAAGCTGCTGTGGCTAATGAGGATATAAGTGATGAAGATTTACTTAAACTTGTCCGTGAACAACCAGGTATTGAAGAATTAAATTTAGTTGATAAAGTTACAGTTAAAGAACCTAAAGTAGTACGTGAAAGACAAGAGTGTAATATTGCTGTTTTAGATTGTGGAGTTAAGAAAAATATTATAAATAATCTTTTAGCTCAAGATGTTGGTGTTACTTTATTACCAGCAACAACAGATGCTGAATATATTTTAGACTTAGATGTGGATGGTGTACTCATATCTAGTGGACCTGGAAATCCAGAAAATGTTGATAAAATACAAGATACAATAAGACAGCTTGCAGAAAAGATGCCTATAGCAGGAATTTGTTTAGGTCAACAAATAATTGCTTTAACATATGGTGCTGATATCTATAAAATGAAATTTGGACACAGAGGTTCAAATCAGCCAGTTCAGGATTTAACAACAGGACAAGTATATATGACATCACAAAACCATAGTTTTGCAATAGATGAAAAATCAGTTAAAGATACTGATTTAGAAATAACTCAGATTAATTTAAATGATGGAACACCTGAAGCTATAAAACATAAAACATTACCAATAATTGGAATTCAATACCACCCAGAAGCTGGACCAGGACCTCATGATTCTAGGAAATTCTTTGATAATTTTATAGAAATGGTTAAAAATCATTAAGTGAACAGTTATTATATTTGAAAATTTTTTTAGGGAGTTAAAATATGCCGAAGGATGAAGATATTAAAAAAGTATTAATTATTGGTTCAGGACCTATTCAAATAGGACAAGCAGCAGAATTTGATTATTCTGGATCTCAAGCATGTAAATCACTTAGAGAAGAAAATATTGAAACTATTCTAGTTAATAGTAATCCTGCAACTATTCAAACTGATATTGATTCAGCAGATAAAGTTTATGTAGAACCATTAACTGCTGAAATAGTAGCAAAAATTATTGAAAAAGAACAAGTTGATGCAATTCTTCCAACAATGGGTGGACAAACTGGATTAAATATTGCAATTGATCTTGATAAAATGGGTGTTCTTGATGATATTAAAGTTTTAGGTTCACCTATTGAAACAATTAATAATGTCGAAGATCGTGACTTATTTGCTGAATTCATGGATAAATTAGATGAACCAATTCCAAAATGTCATGCTGTAAATTCATTAGAAGAAGCTTTCAAAGCAGTAGATGATATTGGATATCCTGTTATTGTAAGACCTGCATTTACTCTTGGTGGTACTGGTGGGGGAGTTGCAAATAACAAACAAGAACTTGAAGAAATTGTTAATCATGGATTAGATATGAGTTTTATCAATCAAGTTCTAATTGATGAATCAGTTCTTGGATGGGAAGAATTTGAGTATGAAGTAATGAGAGATAAAAATGATTCCTGTATTATTGTATGTAATATGGAAAATATTGATCCAATGGGAATTCATACAGGTGAGAGTATAGTAGTAGCACCAACTCAAACTTTTTCTGACGAGGATAATCAAAGATTACGTAATGCATCTATAAAAATTATAAGAGCTTTAGGTATTAAAGGTGGATGTAATATTCAATTTGCTGTACATCCTGAAACTAGAGAATATAAAGTAATTGAAGTAAACCCAAGGGTAAGTAGAAGTAGTGCATTAGCATCAAAAGCAACTGGTTATTCTATAGCAAAAGTTTCATCTAAAATTGCTCTTGGAATGACTCTTGATGAAATTAAGAATGATATTACAAAAGAAACTCCTGCTTCATTTGAACCTGCTGTTGATTATGTAATTGTAAAAATACCAAGATGGCCATTTGATAAATTCAAAGGAAATACTGGAGAATTAGGAGTTCAAATGCAATCTACTGGTGAAGTAATGGCAATAGGAAGAACTATTGAAGAAGCATTACAAAAAGCTATTCGTTCTTTAGATATTGATCAATATGCACTTGAATATACTGATTACACAGATTATGATCTTGAACATGCAACTGATCAAAGATTGTTCCAATTATATTCAGCATTAAAAGATGGAAGAACTATTGAAGAATTATCTGAAATAACTAAAATAAGTCCTTTCTTCTTAAATAAAATAAAAAATATAATTGACATGGAATCTGAAATAAAAGAAGTAGGAACATCTCTTTTAGAAAATCCAGAATTATTTAGAAAAGTAAAACAATATGGTTTTGCAGATAAAACTATTGCTGGAGTATTAGGAATTAGTGAGGATGAAGTAACTGAAGCTCGTCAATCTCTTGATTTAGAACCAGAATATAAAATGGTAGATACTTGTGCTGCTGAATTTGAAGCAAAAACTCCATATTATTATGGAACTTATGATTCAGCTCAAGAAAAAGAATTTGATGATAAGAAAAAAGTTGTAGTGTTAGGAGCAGGTCCTATTAGAATAGGTCAAGGAATTGAATTTGATTACTGTTGTGTACATGCAGCTTTAGCTCTTAAAGATGATGATATTGAAACTATACTTATCAACAATAACCCCGAAACTGTAAGTACAGATTATGATATATCAGATAAATTATACTTTGAACCATTAACAAAAGAAGATGTTTTATCAGTATTAAGAAAAGAAAATCCATATGGTGTAATTGTACAATTTGGTGGTCAAACATCAATTAACCTTGCAAAAAGTATAGATGATGCTGGATTTAAAATATTAGGTACTCCATTTGAAAGTATTGACATGGTAGAGGATAGGGAACAATTTACTGAAGTTCTTAATGAATTAAAAATACCTCAAGCAGAATATGGAATAACAAATTCTCTTGATGGTGCAAGAGAAGCAGCTCACTCAATAGGATTCCCAGTACTTGTAAGACCATCATATGTTCTTGGTGGACGTGCAATGGAAATTGTTTATGATGATGATGAGTTAGAAAGTTACATGAAAGAAGCTGTAAAAGTTTCTAAAGAACATCCAATATTGGTTGATAAGTTCCTTGAAGACTCTATAGAACTTGATGTTGATGCTTTATGTGATGGTGATGAAGTATATGTATGTGGAATTATGGAACATATTGAAGAGGCTGGAATTCATTCAGGGGATTCAGCTTGTGTAATACCTCCACAATCAGTACCATCTGAAATTATTGAACAAGTAGAAGAATATACCAAAAAATTAGCATTAAAACTTGGAGTTGTAGGTTTAATAAATATTCAATATGCTATTAAAATGGATCCAGAACCAACATTATATATTATTGAAGCAAACCCAAGAGCAAGTCGTACAGTTCCATTTGTAAGTAAATCAATTGGAATCCCTATAGCTAAGATTGCAGCAAAATTAATGTTGGGTGCTAAATTAAAAGACTTTGATTTAGTAAATTATTCTGATATTGATCATGTTTCTGTAAAAGAATCAGTATTCCCATTCTTAAAAATACCAGATGCAGATTCAGTTTTAGGTCCTGAAATGAAATCTACTGGAGAAAGTATGGGTATTGATAAAAACTTTGGATTAGCATATTATAAAGCACAGCTTGCTGCAAATATGAATTTACCTACTGAAGGTAAAATATTCTTAAGTGTACGTGACAGTGATAAACCTGAAATTGCATCAATAGCTAGAAAAGCTAAAGATTTAGGATTTGACTTAATTGCAACAAAAGGTACTGCAGAAGCAGCACCAGAAGAAGATATTGAAGTTATAAGAAAAGTAAGTCAAGGTTCACCAAATATTCGTGATGCAATGATAAATGGAGAAGTAGCATTTGTTATAAATACTCCTTCAGGAAAACAATCCGCTGATGATGGATATATTATAAGAAGATTAGCTATTGAATTAGGAGTTCCATATGTAACAACAATAGCTGGTGCTGTTGCTGTTTTAAAAGCAATTGAAGAAGCTGCAAATGGAGAAGTTAATGTAAAATCATTAAATGAATATAGTATATTATAGTATTATTCGTTTTTTTCTAACCTTCTTTTAATTTAATATTTTTTTTATTCTTTTTTTTATCAATTATTATTATTGGGGATGATTTTTTTTATGATAACAATTAAAAATGGTTTGGTATTAACAGGTTTTAATCTTGAACCTAAAAAAACAAATGTTGTAATAGATGATGCAGGAACAATTGTTAATTTATCACCTTATCATGAAGAAGGTGAGATTATTGATGCATCAGGTTGTATTGTGCTTCCTGCTTTTATAAATGCACATACTCATATTGGAGATAGTATTGTAAAAGATATTGGTGATGGATTATCTATTCAAGAATTAGTTGAACCTCCAAATGGACTTAAACATAAAAAATTAAGTCAAGCTGATGATAGTGAGATTATAGAAGCTATGCATGAATCTGCAAAAGAAATGGTTTATGCTGGAATTTCAACATTTATCGATTTTAGAGAGGGTGGTCTAAAAGGAATTGAATTGTTAAAAAAGGCAATATATGACCTTCCAATTAATGCTTGTATTCTTGGAAGAAGTGATAGGTTCTATGATGATGATTTAACTCCTGATGAAGCTAGACTTATTACACGTGAGTTATTACAACATTGTGATGGTATTGGATTGAGTGGAGTTCAAGATATTAATCCAGAGATTATGCTTCAAATTGCTGAGGTATGTAATCAGGAAGATAAAATAGCTATGATTCATGTAGCTGAATATTATGAATTACAAGAACAATCAGTTCAACTTACAAATCAAACTGAAGTTGAAAGAGCTTTGAGGTCTGGTTTTACTAATCTTGTTCATGTAACATATCCTATTATGCAGGATTTAGATTTGTTATCATCTAGTAGTCCTTGTATTATTTCTTGTCCAAGATCTAATGGTATGTTATCTGTTGGTATTCCTCCAGTTTCTGCATATATTGAAGAAAAAATAGATGTTGCTTTAGGTACTGATAATGTAATGTTTAATACTCCGGATATGTTTAGAGAAATGGAATATGCTCTTAAAGCAGTACGTGGTGGATATAAAAATAAGATTACAGCAAAAGATGTTCTTAAGATGGCTACAATAAATGGTTTTAAAATTTTAGGTAAGGATATAAGTATTCAAGAAGGTAATGTTTCAGATATTCTTGTCATTCGTCAAAAATCAGAAGATCCATATTTATCAATAGTTAATAGATCTTCAGTTGAGGATATTGTTCATTTTATTATGGGTAATCAAATGTAAAAAAAAAGAAGGGTGATTATTTTTATTGATCTGAGTCAATATAGTCTAATTCTTTAATATTATTTTTATTTTCTTTCATTTCTTTTTCATTTTTATTTTTAAGTTCTTCTAAATTAACAAGATGATCTTTTAATTGGTTACGGATATCTTCAGTAATTGTGATACTTTCTTGTTTTACAAAATCAAAATAAACCATAATAGCAGAACCATTAGCTCTTAATTGTCCGTTTTGCCATGCTTCTTGGTATACTGTAAAAGAACTATTTCCTATTTTTGTTACGTATGTTCTAATTTCAACATCATATCCAAAATATATCTGTTTTAAATAATTAAATTCAGTATGTACCATTATAAGATTCCATTTTTTATATGTTAATTCTAAATTTGGAATAAAAATTCTAAATATAGGATTTCTTGCTGTTTCAAACCATATGGGTAAAACTGTATTATTTATATGTCTAAGTCCATCAGTTTCTCCAATACGTGGAGTGATTGTTGTTTTATACATTTTATCATCTCATTTATGTTTTTTTATGTATTAATAATATTTTAAAAAATAAGAATATGGAGGTTATATAGGTATAATTTCACTTATTGGTTTAATAATAGTCTCATTGATTGTTGATAATGTTATATTTTCATCTAACTCTGTATTATTTAATGTAATATTTGTATTATTAGTTGTATTATTGGTTATATTAGTATTATTTTCTGTTGAATTATCATATATGATATTTTCAAATGTATTGTTTTTATTTTCTTTCTCATCTTTGATTGTTTTGTTTTTTAGTGTAATATTTTTTACTTCAAAATAATTTTCATCAATGACACTAATTTTTTCTTTTGATTCAGTTAGTGATGTTGGTATTATTTCTTTACTAATATTTTCACCAATATGTGTAGTTCCACAAGCTGTTCCGAAACTCATTGCCATTAAGGTAAAAATAAGAACAACTAGAACTTTGGCTCGTATTTTATCGTTCATTAGAAATCACCTTAATTTGAGATAATTTTATTTTTATTCTACTGTTACTGATTTAGCTAAATTTTTAGGTTTATCTGGATCAATACCTTTTTCAATACTAATATAATATGCAAGTAATTGTAAATCAATAATGTAAAGTAATGGTGCTATTTTTTCATCAATTTTAGAGTTAAAGAGTATTTTGTCTTCAACATCTGATATCATTGTATCATTTTCAGCACCTAATATAATCATATCAGCGCCACGTGCACTTATTTCTTGTAAATTGTTATATGTTTTAGTATATCCTTCACCTGGTGGTAATATTCCAACAACTGGTATGTTTTGGTCTATTAAAGCTAAAGGCCCATGTTTTAATTCACCTGCTGGATAACCTTCACCATGTATATATGTAATCTCTTTAAGTTTTAAAGCACCTTCAAGAGCAGTAGGATAGTTAAATCCTCTTCCTATGTAGAAGAAATCTTGAGCATTTTTATATTTTTTAGCAATATCTTTTATTTCTTTTTCTGATGATATTATTTCTTCAGCAAGTTCTGGTATTTTATATAATTTGTCAAGTAATTCTTGATCTTCACCTAAATATCCAACAAGTAGATATATGCATATTAATTGACTAATATATGTTTTTGTTGCTGCAACACTTATTTCTGGTCCTGCTCTTGTATATATTACATGATCTGCTTCTCTTGTTATTGAACTTCCAACAACATTTACTATTGCTAATGTTTCTGATTTCTTTTTAGCAATTTTTAATGCTTTTATTGTATCAGCTGTTTCTCCAGATTGTGTTAGGAAAATAACTAAGGTATGATCATCTATTGTTTTTTGGAAATATTCAAATTCTGATGCTAATGTAACTTCAGTAGGTATTCCTATTTGGGATTCAATTAAGTATTCTCCAACTAGTGAAGCATGATATGATGTACCACAAGCAACGAAGTATATTCTATTGAATTTTTTAAATTTCTTAACAATTTCATGTATTTTTTCGCCTTCAGAAAGTGTGTCTTTAATTACTTGTGGTTCTTCATATATTTCTTTTATCATGAAGTGATCGTATCCACATTTTTCTGCCATTTCAGGATCCCATGTGATTGTTGTAATTTCTTTTTCTATAGGGTTTAAGTCTAAATCCATTATTTGAACGTCATCTTGAGTTAAAACAATTAATTCTTTATCTTCAAGATAAATTATTTTGTTTGTTTCATTTAAAATTGCTGGAACATCAGAAGCTAAGTAATTTCCTTCATCAGATACTCCTACAATTAAAGGACTTTCATTTCTTGCTCCAATGATTTTATTTGGTTCTTCTGTAGATATAACTGCTAATGCATATGATCCATTTAATCTTTTAACCGTGGTTTGAACAGCTTTTAATAGATCTTGTCCTTCATCCATGTATTTTTCTATTAGATGTGGTATAACTTCTGTATCTGTTTCAGATTTAAATATATGACCTTCATTAATGAGTTCTTGACGTAGTTGTTTGTAATTTTCAATTATACCATTATGTACAACGCTTATTTTATTTTTACAGTCACAGTGTGGATGTGCATTTTCCTTTGTAGGATTTCCATGGGTAGCCCATCTAACATGAGCAATTCCTGTTGTCCCTTCAATTTCTTTTAAGTGTATTTCATTATCAACTTCATCAATTTTTCCTTTACCCTTTTTCAAGTTAATAGTATCTGTTACTGTTGCTATTCCTACTGAATCGTATCCTCTGTATTCTAATTTTTTTATTGAATCAAATATTGTTGGGGCAGCTGTTTTATTTAAGACACATCCGACTATTCCACACATTGTATAATCACCTAAAAATCTTATAGTAATAATTTTATTATTATTTTCTGCTTTATTTTTTAATTCTTTTAATATAATATATTATATTATAATTCATACATTATAATACTTATTATATACATATATTATAATATAATTAAATATAGGTCTAAGATAATTTTTATTAGATTTTTAAAATAATATTGTGGTATTTAAAATGACTGAAATACAAAAAGAATTACTTTATACAGGAAAAGCTAAAGATGTTTATAAAACTAATAATGAGAATGAAGTAATAATAAAATTTAGAGATGATATTACTGCTTTAGATGGTGGTAGGAAAGATACTTTAAGTAAAAAAGGAGCATATAATGCTTTGATTTCTGCTAAATTATTTGAAGTATTAGAGGAGAATGGTGTTGCTACTCAATATATTAAATTAGTAGAATCTAATGAAATGTTAACTAAATCTCTTGAAATGATTCCTTTAGAAGTTATTTGTCGTAACATAGCAACAGGAAGTCTTCTTAGGAAATATCCTTTCCACAGAAATCAAGAATTAAAACCACCAATAATTCAATTTGACTATAAAAATGATGTATATCATGATCCAATGTTAAATGACAGTATTATTACTGCTTTAAAAATAGCAACAGAAGAACAGTTAGCTAAAATAAGAGAAATTACTTTAAAAATTAACAAAGTATTATCAGAATTTTTAATAGAAAGAGGTTTAATTTTAGTTGACTTTAAAATTGAATTTGGTTTAGATGCTGATGGTAATATCATTTTAGGTGATGAAATAAGTCCTGATACAACAAGACTATGGGATGTTGAAACATTAGATAACTTCGATAAAGATATTTTCAGAAAAGGGGAAGAAGGAGTAGTTGACGCTTATCACGTAGTAGTTAATTTAGTATTGTCTGATGATGAAAAAGAAAAATGGAATGTAGAAAAACTTGATTTATAAAAATTAAATTTTTTATAAGTATATTATTAAGGAAGTTTTATTATGAGTTATTTTGTAGAAGTTAAAACAAGTTTAAAAAAAGGTATGTTAAATCCAGAAGCATCAACTATTGAAAAAGCTTTAGCTTTATTAGATTATGATGTAAAAGACACAAAAACTAGCAGTATTATTAAATTTACTATGGATGCTGCAGATAAACAAACAGCTCAAAAAGAAGTTGAAGAAATGTGTCAAAAATTATTATGTAATCCTGTGATACATGATTATGAAATAACTATTAGTGAGGAATAATATTGACTGATTTAAACGATGTTAATGTTGGTATAATTAGATTTCCTGGAACTAATTGTGATAGGGATATAGAATATGCAGTTAATCTTGCAGGTGCTAAATCAAATTATATCTATTGGAATCAAACTGATTTATCTGATATAGATGTTGTAATTATACCGGGTGGATTTTCTTATGGGGATTATCTTAGAGCAGGAGCAATAGCAGGAAATACTCCTATTATTAATAGTATTAAAACTTTTGCAAAAGAAGGAAATCCTGTTTTAGGAATATGTAATGGTGCTCAAATTTTAGGTGAAATTGATCTTGTTCCTGGAGTATTTATTGAAAATGAAAATGCAAAATTCATATGTAAAAGTAAAAAACTTCAGGTAAAGACAACTAGAACACCATTTACAAAATTATATAAAAAAGATGAAGTTGTTGATTTACCAATAGCTCATAAAGAAGGAAGATACTATACTGAGAATATTGAAGAATTATATGATAATGATCAAATAGTATTAACATTTGAAGATGGAAATCCTAATGGTTCATTAGATAATATTACAGGAGTATGTAATTTAGAGGGTAATGTTGTTGCAGTAATGCCTCACCCTGAAAGAGCAGTTGAAAAATTATTACGTTCAGATGATGGATTAAGATTTTTCAAAGGTTTTCTTGAATAAATAAATTAATATCAATCTCTTTTTATATTTTTTTTAAATATTTATTTTCTTTTTTTTAAATAGATTATTTCATATAGTGAAAATATAAAATTAATGATATTCTAAAATAAATAATATAAGTTTAAAGATGTGAAATTATGACAGTATATATGTTAGGAGCAGGTCCTGGAGACCCAGATTTAATAACCCTTAAAGCAATAAAAATATTAGAACAAGCAGAAGTTATATTATACGACAGTTTAGCAAATGATGTATTACTTGATTATGCACCTGATGATGTTGAATTAATATTTGTTGGAAAAAGAGCTGGAGAACATTATAGAAAACAACCAGAAATTAATGAATTATTAATTGAACAAGGAAAAAAATATGATAGAGTTGTCCGTCTAAAAGGTGGAGATCCATTTATATTTGGTCGTGGTGGAGAAGAAGAATTAGCACTTCTAAAAGCAGGTATTGATGTTGAATTTGTACCTGGAATAAACTCTGGAATTGGTGGAGCAACATCAATAGGATTACCTTTAACTCATAGAGCTGTAGCAACAAGTCTTACATTAGTAACTGGTCATGAAGATCCTGAAAAAACTGAAAAACAAGTTAATTGGGATTATACAGCAGACACAATAGTAATATTTATGGGTGTAGGTTTACTTAAGAAATATATTCCAAAAATTCTTAAACATAAATCACCTGATACACCAGTTTGTGCAATAGAAAATGCTACTTTACCAAATCAAAAAGTTATAACAGGAACATTAGCTAATATAACTGAAAAAGATATAAGACCACCTGCATTAATTATTATTGGAGAAGTAGTAAAAATATATGAAGAATGTCAAGAATTAAGGAGTAAAATTGAATAATGTCAAGCAATTTTAATAATAAAAAAGTTGTAATTACTCGTCCAAGAGAAAGAGCTGATGTTCTAGCAGAACTTATTTGTGAAAAAGGAGGAGAACCTTTAATTTTTCCAACATTAGAACTAGAATTAGTAGAATCGGATGAATTAAGATATATTGCTGAAAATATATCTTCTTTTGATTGGATAATTTTTACTTCTCCTGCAGGTGTGACTTCTTTCTTTAATGTATATAATAAAGAAGAAATTCCATGTGATATTGCAGTAATTGGAATTAAAACAGAAGAGGAATTATTAAAACATAATAATAAATCAAAAATAGTGCCTGATAAATTTACTGCAGAAGGTTTACTTGAATCCTTCAAAACAGTAGATCTTAAAAATAAGAAAATTGCATTACCTAGAACATTAAGTGCTAGAAAAACATTACCTGAAGGTTTAATTGAATATGGTGCTGATGTGTTAGTAGCTGAAGCATATACTTCTGGAATTCCTAAAGATATTACTAAAATACTTGATTTATCATCTAAAATAATTAATGGTGAAATTGATATCATTACTTTCACAAGTCCTTTAACTGTAACTAATTTATTAGACGTTGTTAAAAATCATGATGAAAATGAATTTAATGATCTAATCGATGCTTTAAAAAACAAGGTTATTGTTGGATCTATTGGTCCTATAACAGGTAAAGTTTTAATAAAAAATGGTGTTGATTATATTGAACCTGAAAAATACACAGTTAAAAATATGATTAATGCTATATTAGAAAATATTGATTAAGAGGAATTACTTATGGAAACAATTATTTGGCCAGTATATATCGATTCTAGTCATACAAGAGGTGAAGGTCGTAAATTATCTCTTGAAGAATCAGTAAATGAACCTAAAATACGAGAAATTACCCAAGTTTTAAGAAAATTAAAAATTAAATATGTTGTAGATCACAGTAAATCTTATCCTGGATCCTGGTGGGAAAAATCAGGACGTATAGTTGTTAATCAAGATGAGAAAACAAAGTTAGAATTATTACGCGTTATTTCAAATAATATTAAAAGATCACGTAATTAATTATTTTTTTATTTTTTTTAAATAGTGGAGATATTTATAAAATGATTGCTGAATTAGATATAAACTCTCAAGAATTTAAGAATTCAAGAAATAATATGGATTTATTATTCAATAAAGCAAAAGACACTATATTAGATGCAGAAAATATAAATATATATACTCATACAGATTGTGATGGTATAACTGCAGGTGGTGTTTTATCTTCTATATTAGATAAACTTGGAATGGATTATAATGTTAATTTTGTAGAAATTAATGAGGTTGAAGATCTTAGAAG
>CAZHBQ010000004.1:0-48818 GCA_964530785.1 uncultured Methanobacteriaceae archaeon
TCAGGGTCATCTTCAGGTTTAAGAGCTGGACCTTCTATTTTTACATTGTATCTTATTGCAATTTTTTCATAATCTGTGATTTTATCATAATATTTATCTAAATTACTTGCCATTTCTACACACATCCTTTTTTTAATTTTAATTTTATGTACTTACATTACACGTCCTTATAATTCGTATTGTGATGGGTCGTGTTCTTTTACTTTTCTTCCGTAACGTTTGATACAAGTTTTTATGAATTTATCTTGATCTTCAGGTAATTGTTCGTATGTTTTTTGTGTTGAATCAAGAGTATCTCTTTCAAATCTTGTTAATAATATACGTTTGTTTTCTACAGCTTCATTAATTAATTCACATGCTTTAAGTGCTGCTGCACGGGATCTGAGATAAATATCTTCACCGTCTGCTGTAATTGCTTCACCGATTTTGTAAGCATTATCGTAAGCAAGTACTACACCTTGAGGGTCTCGATATTTATCTGCTAATGTGTATGTGTCTCTTAATTCTTTGTTAGTTCCAATTTCGGTTGCGGTGTTCATTAAAGCACATTCGTAACCTAAAGATTGTAACCATACACCAGTTGTTGGTCCACCCATTTCTTCTCTGTTGTATACAGATTCGTTACTCCAACAGTCTACTACTGCTGCTGCTAAGTTACCCATTAAATCTGAGTGAGCACATGTTGCGTTTTTACCTTCTGCACAGATAGGAACTGATGCGATTGCTTTTATAATAGGGTTTTCGTATCCACAGTCTTTTGTAGGTCCGGTTGCACCACATTCAATAGCTACGAGGCTTCTTGCTCCTGCAATTGCTCTTGCTACTGCTGCGATTGTGTGTGATACGTTTTTACTGGTTAATGCTCCTGCAAGGAACATTGCAGTGTTTGCTTGTGCACAGTCTGTATCTCCACCAGGAGTTATGTTGTTTTTGTTTGCTATGTCTACGATTTTTGTCCACATGTATTCCATATCGATAGATCCAAGTACACCTATACCGTATAATATTGCTCTTACATCTCCTCTTGATATACCGTAGTCTGATACTACTTTACCACCGATGGTTTCTACACATAACATGGAAGCTCCGTTTTCAGCACATGCTTCAAATGATTTGTCCATTGCAATGTCTAAGTCTGATCCTCTTAGACCGTTTTCTTCTTCTCTCATATCTGCAACGGTTGACATTAAAGATACTTTTGTTCCGTATTTGTCGTGTAATTCTTCTAATTGTTCCCATTGAACTGCAGTGGTTCTTGCTGATGCTTCTTCACTGATGGATTGTTGTTGTACGTGTTCTTGTTCAATTTGTATTGCTGGTAATCCAATACCTGCTGCACGTTCACATGCTGCAAAAGCAATGTTTTTACAGGTAGCTACTAATCCATCTACACTTGTTTCTGATCCTTCTGCTGGTGCTACTTTAATGTTAGGAACTACTTCCCCTGCACCAACAACTTGGTCTAATCCCATTTTAACTGGATTTTTGGTTTGTCCGAATACCATATCGTCTACTGTTTCTGTTTCCATTTTTGTATAATATTTTCTTGACATATAATTTCACCACTTAAATTTAGTTTTTTGATAAATCTTATACCCACATAGTTATTACTTTAGCCCTTTTAGTATATAATATTTAGCTCATAGACTATACAAAATACTTGAAAATCAATCTAGTTTTTTTTAATTTTTTAGATAAGATAATTTTAGAATAACTATGTAAAATGAATTTAAAAGATTATTTTATTAAAAATAATACAATTTAATTTATAATTTTAGTTATTAATATATATTATTGTATTTTAAAATAAAAATAGAATTAAATAACTTAATTTTAAATAATTAAGAAAAATACATTAATATGAAATATCAAATTAAAAATACTTTTTAGAAATTATTGCATTAAATCATATTCAAAAAAATAAAAATAGTCCAAAAAGAATTTTTATGAAAACCGAACTAAAAATATATAAATCAAATATAATTTAATAAAAAAAAAGTAATTAACATAAAATTAATATAATCAATATTTTATATGATAATATATAATTTAAAAAAAAAAGAAAATGAGGTGAAAAAATGCCCAAACCAGAAGATGTATTAAAAGAAGTTATTGATACAATAAATCCATTACGTGGAGTTTTATCTGTTGGAGTAGTTAATGATGAATTAAGAAAATCTATCTTAAAACTTGAAATGGAAAAAGCAGGTGAAATTATACCAGTAATAAATATGGGTGTACATGAATCATTAAATAGAGATCATACAGTTGCAATAATAAAAAATGCTTCATTCAGACCACCACCAACTGCTACAGTACAACTTGTTGATAACAAAGGAAATATTCTTGGAGAAGAAATTGTAAATAATAATCAAAAAGAAAAATACAAAAACGATGAAAGTGCTAAATTTTTAAATCCTGATTTTGTATTATTAAAAGATCAAAAAGAAATTGAGGAAGATCTTAAATCAGAAAATCTTGAAAAAAATCCTACAAAACAAGCATTTGTTCTTCCACCAGTACAATTTATTGAAGTTGAAGAACTTGAAAATACATGTGATGTAGTATCAAGTAGTCCTGATCCACTAGCTGATGTATTTCTAAAAAATTATTTCAATTTTGAAGATGATCCAAAATTAGCATCAATCCTTGTAGGATTTAATGTTAAAAAAGATGATGAATAAAACAAGAATATTTTTTATTTTTATTCTTTTTTTAAAAAAAAAATTAAACTCCAAAAAAATTATTGCTTATTTTATAGAATATATATTGAATTTGAATTAAAAATAATATGAAATTATATAATAAAAAATAGTTTTAAAATTGTGAAAAAAAGAAATAAAGAAATAAGTAGGAATCTACTTATTCGTAGTATTCATTTCTTCCTTCTACAAATGCTTGTAAGTTTGCTAATCGTGATTTAGGAGCTATTCCACAACTTGGTGCTAATACGTTTACACCTTTTCTTAAAGCTTCTTTTACTTCAGCTTTTACTTCATCAGTAGGTTTACTGAATAATGTTTGACTTGTGGATATGTTACCTACCATTACGGTTTCAGTATCAAGGTCTGCTCTTAATTGTTGTGCTTCTTCCATATCAACTGCTTCTTCTACAGAAATTCCGTTGAATCCAGAACTTAACATACCTTCAAGAATAGGTTTGGAGTTACCACAGATGTGGAGAACACTTTGAACATCCATTTCAGCGGATAAATCTTCTAATGAAGGTTGTGCAAATTCATTGAAGTCGTTAGGATCTAATAATTCTGGGGAAGATGTAGGGTCTGCTACACAAATTACATCTACTCCACTGTCATTAAATGCTTCAACTAATTCGATTTGTGCTTCTAATGCTATATCCACTGCATCTTCTACTACAAAACTGTCTGTTTTTAACATTTTAACTAAGTCTTCTACACCTAATAAGTGACCTGTTAATGTGAATGGACCTGCCATACCTACAATTACAGGTACTTCTGGGTATTCATTTTTTAATATTTCAATAGATTCTAAGATTACAGGAAGTCTTCCTTGATTTACAAAGTCATCAGGTACTTCTAAATCTTCAGGATCATCTATTGGAGCGTTTGATCTTAATGTTGGTGTGTTTTCTAAGTCACCTAAATCTACTTTACATCCGAATGCTTCTGCTTCTGCTGTTAAGTCAAAAGGTACTCTTGCACATTCTAAGCCTGCTTGTTCGTATAAGGAAATACCTAATTTTGCCATTTGTTCTGCATCTTTGTGTGCTTCTGGCCAGGATACTCCTGCTGCAGGGAATGCTTCTTCAACTGCTGCTGCAGTTACACTTACTGCTGGTACTTTTTCTACTTCTTCTCCGTTTAAAGCTGCTTTTAAATTTTCTATAAGATTCATTTGTTCACCTTTATATAAATAAATATTATTATGAATTTTAAAAATAAATTTAAAAAATTCAATTGTATTTAATGTTTATAATTATTTAACATTGTTGTTTTTAAATGTTTCTATAAGTGAAATATATACTAAATATATATCCACAAATAGAAATTAACAAAATTGCATTTGCAATTAAAAACATAATCATTTAATTTAAAAAAAATAGTTTTATTTGTGAGTATAAGCCTATTCAATTTACTATTTAAATGTATATTTTAAGCAATTATTGTTGTTATCTATATTTATGTTTAATTTACTATTTATAAATAAAGTTATTTTTCACTAAATATTATACTATGTATAAAATAGAAGAATAAAAATTAAAAAAAAATAATGAAAGAAAAATAATATTTTACAAAATATCATACATTTATTCAAGATTTTATTATATTAAAATATATTAATTTATTAAATTAGATATATTAAACATATAATAATTATACTAAAATAATACGATTTCATGAATTTTACTAAAGGTGAATATATGAAAATAATAGAAAAAGTTGAAGCAATAAAACAACATGAATTAACAGCAACAGAAAATCTTGAACAAATGTATAGTATTATTGAAGAAAAAAATGATGATATAAATGCATTTGTAGAATTAGATTTAGCAAGAGCACAAAAAACAGCAGAAGATATTGATAATAGAATTAAAAATAATGAAGATGTAGGAAAACTAGCAGGACTAGTTATTGGTATAAAATCCAATATAAATGTAGAAGATTTAACAATATCTGCAGCATCACCAACATTAAAAGAATATATTGGAAGTTATAATGCAACTGTAATTGATAGGATTATAAAAGAAGATGGTGTAATTATTGGACTAACCAATATGGATGAATTTGCAGCAGGAAGTTCAACAGAAACATCAATGTATGGACCTACCGATAACCCAAGTGCTCCAGGCCATATTCCAGGAGGTTCAAGCGGTGGATCTGCAGCAGCTATTGCTGCACAAATGTGTGACATAACACTTGGATCAGATACTGGTGGATCAATAAGAAATCCAGCATCACACTGTGGAGTTATGGGATTTAAACCAACATATGGAATGGTTTCAAGACAAGGATTACTTGATCTTGCAATGAGTCTTGATCAAATAGGACCTTTTGCAAATGATACTACTGGTCTTGCATTAATGCTTGATGTAATAACAGGTTATGATCCATGTGATCCTACAACAATTGAAGGAAAAACAACTGAATTCATAGAAGATACAAAAACTGAATCATTAGAAAATACTACTGTAGGAGTAGTTAAAGAATTTATGGATGTAACAGATGATAAAATAAACACAGTTGTTAATAAATCCATTGATGAACTTGCAGGCTTAGGTGCTGAAATTAAAGAGTTAACTTTTGAAGACATATCACTTGGTCTTCCAACATATTATTTAATAAATTATGTTGAATTTTTCTCTGCAACAAGAAAATATGATGGTCGTGAATATGGAGAAAGAATTGAAGAAGTATGTGGACCAGAAGTAGCTCGTAGATTAGAAATTGGATCATATATCAGTCAAAAAGAATTCAGTGGTAAATATTATAAAAAAGCATTACAAGCAAGATCACTTATACGTAATGATTTCCAAGACTTACTTAGTGATGTAGATGTAATAGCCGGACCAACAGTTCCTAAATTACCTCACAAAATAGGTGAAAAAATAGATACAATGGACATGTATGCTTATGATGTATTAACCGTACTTGCAAACATTACTGGAATACCAGCAAGTAGTATGAAAGCTGGTGAAGTAAACGATATACCAGTTGGATTACAATTACAAGCAAAACCTGAAGATGATCATAAAATATTAAGCACAATGAGTGCACTTGAAAATTAGAAAAACAATACACTTTTAGTAAAAGTCAAAATATAATGAAAATGTTTAATTAAAACATTACCTCATTATTTTTATTAAAAATAAAAAAAATCTATTTCTATAAAAAAAATAATTGAAAGATGATGAAGGATTAATCATCAAATAATCCACGTTTAACTGTTTTTATTTCACCATCTTTATTTAAAATAAAGCTTTTAAGATATTCTTTATCATTAAGTTCAGGATAATCTAAACGATAATGAGCTCCTCTACTTTCTTTTCTAAGTAATGCTGATTTAACTATTAATTTTGCAAGTTTAATCATACTAATTACTTCTATAGCAACAATTAACTCTTCATTAAACTCTTTAATTGATGGAACTTTCATATCTTTAGTTTTTTCTTCAATATTATCTAATTCTTCTTGAGCTTTTAATAATCCTTCTTCATCCCTTACAATAGCAACATATTTCCACATTAAGTCTTCAATTTCTTTTTTAATGTGAGATGGACGATATTTACCTTCAGAAACTAATGATTGAATTCTTTCAATTTCGGTTTTTATTTCATTATCATCAGGTTGTTCAAGTTCAACTTCTTTTGCTCTTTTTGATGAAGATATTCCTGCAACATTACCAAATACCTGAGTATCAGCTAAAGCATTACCACCTAAACGATTAGCTCCATGAACCCCACTAGTTGCTTCTCCTGCAGCGAATAATCCTTCAACATTTGTTGTACAGTCTGTATCAATTCTAATACCACCCATAAAATGATGTGCTGTAGGTGCTACTACCATTGGTTCTTTTGTAATATCTACACCAACATCTTTAAATTGTTGAACCATAGTATGTAATTTAGTATATACTTGTTCATCAGGTAGATGAGTTACAGATAAATATACTCCACCATCTTCTGTTCCACGACCTTCTTGAATTTCAGTATATATTGCTCTTGCTACTATATCTCTTGTTGCAAGTTCCCCACGAGGATCATAATTTGTCATGAAACGTTCGCCTTCACTATTTATTAAATATCCTCCTTCACCTCTAACAGCTTCTGTAATTAATACTCCACTTCTTGATTTAGGAGATAACATTCCTGTTGGATGGAATTGAACCATTTCCATATCCATAACATCAGCACCAGCTTCATAAGCCATTACTATTCCATCACCAGATTTTTGTAAAGCATTAGATGTAACAGGATATAACCATCCACATCCTCCAGAAGCAATTACTGTTGATTTTGCATTATATACATAAATACTACTATCTTGAATTGATATTCCCATAGCTCCAACAACTTTAGTATGATCTTTATCAAAAAGAAGTTTTGTAATCATTACTTCATCCTGAATTTGAATTCCTTCTCTTACAACTTCTTGTTTAAGACCAATCATCATATCATGACCTGTTTCATCTCCTTTAAAACAAGTTCTACGATAAGATTGTCCACCAAATGCACGTTGATTTAATCTTCCATCTTCTTGTCTATCAAACAAGGATCCATATGCTTCAAGTTCTATTAGCCGTTTTGGTGAATCTGTTACAAGTTTATGGACTAACATTAAATCATTTAAAAATGCACCACCTTTTAATGTATCTTGAATATGTAATTGTAATGAATCTTCTTCATCAACATATCCAAATACTGCATTATATCCACCTTCAGCAAGTACAGTACATCCTGATTTAAAGCTTAATCCTTTAGATACAATTATTACATTTTGAGATTCTTTACTAGCAACAATCCCACATTTACATCCGGCTCCACCAGAACCTATTACTAGTACATCGCATGTATATTCTTTAATTTCCATAAATATCCCTTTTAATTTTTTTATCTAAATTATTTTTTAACTATATTTCTTAAAATTCCTATATTTTCAATTGATACTTCAACAATATCATCGTCTTCTAACTGACCAACACCAGGAGGAGTTCCTGTTGCAATTAAATCACCAGGATTTAATGTCATAATATTAGATATATATTCTACTAAATCAGATGGAGAAAATATCATATTTTTAGTATTTGAATCTTGTTTAGTCTCATTGTTAACTTTAACACTTATTTTTAAATTTAAAGGATTAATATCAGTAGAAACAACAGGACCACATGGACAAAAAGTATTAAAACCTTTAGAACGTGTCCATTGACCATCATTTTCTTGAAGATCCCGTGCTGTTACATCATTTATTATAGTATATCCTGCTATAGAATTTTCATTATAACTCTTAGAAGTTTTATTTAAAATGACAATTCCAAGTTCACCCTCATAATCCAATTTATTTGTACTTTCTGGATAATTTATTATTTGACCATCAGCAATTATACTAGTTGATGGTTTAATAAATAACAAAGGTTCTTTTGGAAGTTCCATATCTAATTCTTCTGCATGATCTTTATAATTTAATCCTACACATACAACTTTTGAAGCACAAACAGGAGGTAATATTTTTATATCTGATAAAACATCTTTAATATTACTCTTATAATTACTTTTAATTGTATTTTCATCACGGATAGCATCAATAACAGATGGATAATCTAATCTATAAATTATATCTCCATCTAATATTCCTACATATTCATCATTATTTGAAGTTTCATATCTAATATATTTCATATTAATCAATCAAGTAATTCTAACTAATATCTTCTAAAATTCTTTCAATAGGAACAACAAGTAAATCTTTTGCACCAATTTTTCGTAGTTTATTTATTGTTTTGAAAACATCTTTTTCTGAAATAACAGAATGTACTGCTACAATTTCAGAATCTCCATAAATTTCAGATACTGTCGGACCACTCATTCCAGGCATTGCATCTTGAACACTTGTAAGATCTTTTTTATATACATTAGCCATTATTAGTTTTTTACCTTCAGCCTGTAAAACTCCAAGAATTCCTGTTCTAATTTCTTCTATTTTCTCAAATTTAGTTTTTACACTATCTTTATTTGCAATTAAACGTACTGAACTTTCAAGAACAGTGTCAATCTCATTTAAATGATTCATTTTTAAGGTTGTTCCAGTACTTGTTAGATCAGCAATTACATCAGCAACACCAATAAGAGGTGCCACTTCTGTTGCTCCACTTAATGATAATACTTTTGCATCAATTCCTTTTTCTTTAAAATATTGTTTAGTTATTCCTGGAAATTCTGTTGCTACTGTTTTAACATTTTTCAAATCATCAACTGTTTTGAATTCAGAATCTTCAGGAGCTGCTACTACAAGTCTTGTTGCTCCAAATTTTAAATCTTCTAGAAATTCTACATCAGCATTTTTTTCTTTTACTAAATCAAAACCAGTAATTCCTATATCTGCAGCACCATCTGCAACATATTCTGGAATATCAGCTGCTCTAGTAAACATTACACTTATTTCTGGATCAAATGTATTGGAAAATAATTTTCTATTAGAATTATCTGTTAACCCAATACCTGCTTTTTCTAACAATTCAACTGCAGGTCCACTTATACGTCCTTTAGAAGGCAGAGCTATGCGTATATTCATATTATTAATTTTCCCCCTTGAAAATATAGTTCATAAATATTAATTATAATTATTAAATAATTTTTATATAAATTAAAATTATAATTATTATATTTGTTATTTAAGATAATTAAATATTATATTATAATACTTTAGAAATAATTATTAATAATTATAACAAAGTATCAGAGGAGATAAATATGGAATATGTTGAAGGAATAGTGACATCAGGATTACAGGAAGCAGGTAAATTCATTGAAATGGAATCATATAAAAAACAATATAAACAAAAATTAGGTTTTATACCTTATCCTGGTACTTTAAATATTAAACTACACAATAATTTAGAATTAAATATTGAAGATGAATTTTCAAATAAACTTAAAAAAATCAACGGTGAAGGCAAACTTGGAGATGTTTTCTTCTTAGATGCAATTATTTCTAATAAAGACAATACAATAAATAAAAAAGGATTTATATTTTTCCCAGTTAAGAGTATATACAAAACAGATACATTAGAATTTGTATGTGAAGACAAATTACGAGATATAATGAATCTTAAAGATGGGGATACTGTTATACTTAAAATAAATAACTAATACATTTAAAATAAGATAAAATTTAAATCATAATAATTTTTATATGAGAAATAATATAAAATATGAAAATCAAATTAAAATTATAGTTAAAAAATAAATATATTACTTTATTATTTCTATTTTAATTTTTACATAGAACACATAGTCAATATAGAAAAACATTCGAACAACATATTCAGGAGGACACAATATGGCAAATGAATATGAACTTATAACAAGTGTAACAGTAAATGAATCATTAATAAGAAAAATTGGTGATAATCAATATCTTAAAGTTATTCCATCAGAAAAAATAATTGAAATTTCTACAATTGAACAGAAAAAAATTACAGAACCAATTGCTCAGAAAGATGAAATAATTATTGATGCATATCCTAAAGAAGTAAAATTATATAAAGATAAAAATAATGATTACCAATACGAAACAGTATGGGAAACTAAAGATCAAGAATTCCACATACCACTGAATAATCTAAAAACTATACGTTCTCTATTAGAGGCTAAAAATTTAATTTTAAAAGAGAATAACATAAATTTATCAAATATTCTAAGTATGATTATTAAACAAGATACATTAAAGAAAAAAATAGAAAATATTAAAGAAGAAATATAATATACATAGAATAATTAAAAAAATAAAAATAAATAAAGGTCATTATATGATTGAAAAAGCATTAGAAGCATTAAGAAATGGTGAAATTATATTAGTATATGATAGTGATGATCGTGAAAGTGAAACTGACATGATAACCGCTGCAGAATTTATGAGTACTGAAAAGATGACAACTATACGTAAATATGCAGGTGGACTTGTATGTATGCCTATATCTGATGAAAATTGTAATAAATTACAAATTCCTTTTATGGTAGATATACTCAAAGAAGCTAATGAAAAATATCCAGTATTGAAAGAATTATATCCTGATGATATCCCATATGATGCAAAATCTGCATTCAGTATAACCGTAAACCATCGTGATACATATACAGGTATTCCTGATGATGATAGAGCTAAAACAGAACGTGAATTAGCATTATTATGTAAAGAAGGAAAACAAAATGAGTTTGGTAAATATTTCAGATCTCCAGGACATGTAACATTACTTAGAGCAGAAAAAGATTCTGTTTTAACAAGAGAAGGTCATACTGAATTAACAATTGCTCTTCTTGAAATGGCAGGCCTTGAACCAGTTGGTATTTGTTGTGAAATGATCGGAGAAGATGGTAAAGCAATGCCAGTAGATCAAACTAGCAAATATGCAAAAGAAAATAATCATGTTTTCATAAGTGGAGATGAAATAATCGAAGCATATAAAGAATTTAAAAAAGAATAATAAATTCTTTAAAAATCTCTTTTTTTAATATTATTTTTATAAATTACTACTTTTTATATAGATCACATATTTCTTCATATGATAAGTAACCTCTAAATTCAGGTTTTCTTGCAAGATCATATATATTCATTACATCTAAATCTTTATTAACAACATTAATTGCAGCTTCAGTAAAATTCTCTAATTGAAGATAATCTTCAGGAACTTGTCCTTTATTTTCAAACTTAGCTTTACTTACACTCCAAATATTATTTTTATCAATACCAGACTTATTTGATATAAATTCTGTTACATGTTCTACAATTTTAGGATCATATGTATTATTTAAAATAACTGCTTTTGTATCAATATCCATTTTCTTTAATAAATTAATATGTGCTTCTATGTCAATAGCAGAAGTTTCAATACCACCCTTACTTACACTTGAAACCATTATAACAGGAATATTTCCAGCATAAGCTATTTCAGATGCAGAATATGGTGTTTTTTCATTAAGAAGACCAGTTATAGCACTCATTACTCCTTCAACAAGAACAAGATCATAACCTTTATTTTTAACTTTTTCAATAACTTCTTCAAGAGGAGTCCAACCAATAGTGCTTATTTGAATAGATGCATAATCTTCTAATTTTTCCTTATTTACATATAAAGATGGAGATAAATCTCTTATATCAGGACCAACCTTAATTACATAAGTATGAATACCTCTTTCACGAAGAGCACCTACAATACCACTTGCAAGGAATGTTTTTCCAGATTCAGAACCTGTTCCCATTAACATAATCATTGGTGGAACTTCCGGATGTTCTTTTCTCAATGGTGCAATATTATTTGTATCAACACCAATTTCCTTAAATACCTTATCATGAAGAATTTTATTTCTTTTTTGAATATCCTCATATTCATCTGTTGCATCTACATATTCTAATATATTATTAACAATCTCTGGATTATTATCAAGTAATGAATGAACAGTAGTACCTAAAATATTACCTTTTTTATTACTTACTCCAGATAAAACTCTTTCTGGTTTGAATTTATAATTTGAGCGTTGAATATTAGAATAAATTACATTTTTATCATTAGATTCAATCTCCCCATATGTATGACAATGGAATCCTTTTACTTTATGATCCTTCAATCCTTTGGTAAACAATGTAGTATCATCAACAATATCAGCATAAACAGCATTAGTGTTTATTTTTGGATCAAAAGTAACATCAAGAAGTCCAAGACCATCTCTAAGAATTGGTACTGGTGAATTTCTTCCAACGTTTGTCTGTTTTGCCAATATTTGAAAACCAGCACACATTCCAAAAATAAAACCATCATTATCATTAATCAGATTAATTTCTTCAGCAAGTTCTGGAGTCAAAGTTTCTGATTCAAGTAACGTTCCTCCAGGTATAATTAAACCATCTAACTCTTCATGAGCCTTTTTTCCATTTTCTAAACATCCATCAGACTTAACTAGATCTGTCGGTAAATGTCCAAAATGTTCATATAAAGTTAAAATACCTTTTACTTCAAGTAAACCTATCTTTGTCATGAAAATTCCCTATATAAATTTATGTTAATTAATATTATGAGACACATATTATAAAAGAATACTCATAAGAACTAAAAATTAAAAAAAAGACTGAAAATATTGCTAAATTTAATTAAAAAAAATAAAAAAGATAAATAAAATAGTGCCCTGACCGAGATTTGAACTCGGGTAAAGGGATCCGCAGTCCCTCGTGATATCCGCTACACTACCAAGGCTTATAAAAAAATAGTATAAACTACTATATAATACTATGTAAGTTATTTATATTAAAGTTTTTCTATTATTTTCCATGAAAACAAATTATCTAGACAAATAATCATAAAATTTTTCAAATATAAATAAAAAAAAAATAGAATAGAAAATCTATTCTAAATATATTGCTGGTTTATATGGTGTTGCATTTTGAGCTTTATTTTGTGGATCATATGTAGGTTCATCATAAACTTCTATTTTAGCGCCAATTTCATCTTCTAAATAATCTTTAGCACCATTAATTACATCATATTCATCTATTTTACCAACATAATTTATTTTATTAAAGCTTTTACCTGCTTTTGTTGCAAATTTAGATAATTCTTTTTTATTATCATATAAATTAGCTTTCATAGATCTTTGAATTATTTCACCAACATTTGGTTTTCCTACTTCTTGAGCAATATCATATACTTTATATTTCCATTCAGGTGCTGTGTATAAGTGCACTGTTTCTGGAGTAGATTTTGTGATTTTAATAATTTCTTTAACATCTTTTGCTAAATCTTGAATTATTTCTTCACTTTTTTCTATTTTAGGATCAATTACTGAAGTATCTGCTTGAGGCCATGCAATTGAAGAAATGAAACTTTCATTATCATTATATTTATCCCATATTTCTTCTGTTGTATATGGTATAAATGGTGATAATAATCTAATCCATGTATTTACAATATAAGTTAATGTTTCTTTTTCCTCTTGTGCAATTTCTGTTAATCTATTTAAGTAGTAATCCACATCTTTTCTAAATAAGAAGAGACTTGCTTGTAATGCTTTTCTTGTTTGGAATCCTTCTAATGCTTCTGTTGCTTCTTCTACTTTTTTATTAATTTGACTAATTATCCATTTATTAATAGGTTTTTCTACTTCTGGAATAGTATTGTCTTCTGATAGTTTTAGAGGTTCACCTATTAAAGATTCAACTTTTTGAGGGAATTCTTGAATAGCTTCTAATCTTCTTTGAATACCATTTACTTCAGTTGCTCTCCAGTCAAAGTCTTGCCATGGTTCAGCTGAAGACATTAAGAACAATCTTACTGTATCTGCACCATATTTATCAATTGCTTCACTAAGTAAGATAACATTTCCTTTAGATGAAGACATTTTTTGTCCTTCAAGTAATCCCATACCAAATACAGTGATTCCTTTTGGCCAGTATTGTTTTGGGAATATAGCTGCATGGTGGAACATATGGAATGATAAATGATTTCCTACAAGATCTTTTGCAGATAATCTCCAATTTAATGGATACCAGTATTGGAATTCTTTCTGGATTTTTTCAGTTAATTCTGGTGAAATTTTATTTTCTGAACCATCATTTGCTCCATCTTGGTTAAGGAATACTTTATTAAAGAATGCATCATTTAAATCTTCATGATTAATTTCATTCATGTATTTTGCTATTGTATAATATGACATGTAGATTGTTGAATCAGTTAATGGTTCAATTAACCATTTTTCATCCCATGGCATGTGTGTTCCTAATCCTAATCTTCTAGAACATGCCCAATCTTCTAACCAGTCAAGATAATATTCAAAGTTAGATCTTACTTCTTTTGGAACTACATCTAATTGTTCAAGACATTCATATGCTTTTTCTGTCCAGTCTTTATCTGAATATTTTACAAACCATTGATCATGTAATTCTTTAACAACACATTTTGAACCACATCTACATATAACTGGTTTTTCTGCAAATTCATATAATCTATCAGCTATATTTTTACTAATTAATAAGTCAATTACTTCATCTCTTACATCAGCAACACGTCTTCCTTCAAATTCACCAGTATTGGAATTCATAATTCCTTTTGCATGTTCTTTTTTATAAATTTCATTTGTTGCTTCTTTTAGATTTTCATCATCTTGACTTTTTACATTAAATTGATCAAGGAAATCTTTTGCAGGATATTCAGAGTATCCTTCAAGATCAACTAAACTAATTATTTTTATATTATCTATTTGATCTTGTAAGTTATATTTTTCAATATATTCAGTATTTTTCTTAATATCTTCTAATGCAATATAATCTGCTGGTGCATGTGCTGGTACTGAAAATACTACTCCAGTTGCATAGTCAGGATCTACAAATGATGCTGGAAATATTGGTAATTTATCATCTGTCATTGGATTTGTTACTGTTTTTCCAATAAATTCATTTGGATCAACGTCTTCAATAATTTCCATTGATTCTTTTTGATAAATTATATTATCATATGATTTTTTACTTATAATCCAAGTTTCACCATCATATTTTACTTTAACATATTCTTCATCAGGATTTAACCATACATTTGTTGCACCATATAATGTTTCTGGTCTAAAAGTTGCTGCTACAAGATATGCATCTTCATATGGGAATTTAATTAATGTTAAATCATTAATTGCAACTCCTTCTCCTTCAAGAAGATCATGATCACCCACTGGATTTTCATCATCAGGACAGTATTTTACAGGATGTGATCCTTTTCTTATTAAATCTTTATCTTTTAATTGTTTTATTTGCCATCTTACAAATTGTTTATAATGTGGGTCGATTGTTCTAAATTCTCGTCTCCAGTCTATAGAATATCCCATATTTGTCATATCATCATGATATTCACTACTGAAATATTTTACAATATATTCTGGATCTACAAATTTTTCTAATTCATCTTCTGGAACATTATGTACATTTTTGTATATATCAAGTGTCCATGGATCTTTTCTCTCAATACGTTTTGCAATACCAACTACAGGTGCTCCAGTTACGTGCCATGCCATTGGGAAAAGTACATTATATCCTTGCATTCTTTTAAATCTAGCATATACATCAGGTACTGTGTATGTTCTTCCATGACCTACGTGCATTGCTCCACTAGGATATGGAAATGCTACTGTAAGATACATTTTTTCTCGATCATCTGGATTTGATTCAAACAATTTAGCATCTTGCCATTTTTTTTGCCATTTTTTTTCTAATTCACTTACCATAGCTTAAACTCCGTTATTTATTTATTTTCTTATTTAGTAAATTATGTGAAAGTTATAATTTTGAAAAATTAATTAATAATGTTTATATTTATATTCATTACAATATTTTAATTTTAGGATAAAAGATTTGATTATTAAAAAAAATAGTTTTATTTCAATAGAATAGTTAGATATAAAAAAAAAGAATAAGAAGTTATAATTAAATACCTATTTTTCATACTTACTAATTATTGGTGCTGGTTGTCTTTTATGTTCAGAATTTATTACCATATTTATAATACGTTCAACCTCAGAAATTGAAATTTCTAATTTATCTGCAATATCATCCATATTCTCATTTTCTTCTAAGTATAAGTATAAAATTCTATCTAAAATAGGATATGTTATACCAAGTTCATCTTCATCAGTTTGTCCTGGCCATAACCCTGCTGTTGGTGCTTTATTTATAATAGAATCTGGCACCCCTAATGCAATTGCTACTTTTTTAACATCTTCTTTATATAAATCACCTATAGGAAGCAAATCTGACCCACCATCACCATATTTAGTGAAATAACCTATAGATAACTCAGTTTTATTACCAGTTCCTATAACTAATGAATTATATATTGATGCAAAATAATATAAAATAGACATTCTTATTCTTGGTTTTAAATTTGCTGAAGCTATATCTTCATTTTTTGTTGGAATTTCTTCAGCATTACATGTTTTTATAAATTGTTCATGTATATCTCCAATAGAAATATAAGAAGACTCAATATCTAATTCATCTTTAAGTAATCTTGCATCAAATAAGTCTTGATCAGATGTTGTAGCAGTTGGAAGTCTATATCCTCTTACCTTATCCGGACCTAGTGCTCTTACAGCTAAACATGCCACTACAGCTGAATCTATTCCCCCACTTAAACCTAAAACTACCCCATCAGTGTTTGATTCATTAACTTTAGCTTTTATAAATTCACATGCTCGTTCTATAAATTCTCTTTCATCGAAATTAGGTAAATTAATCATAAAATATCATCATCCTTATTAATACAAAAACATAGTTATTCAATAGTATTTATTTTATTTATTATATAAGTAATGAATAATATTTAAAAAAAACAATAATTAAGAATATATTAATAAAAATATATTTAAAAAAGATATATATTGTATTAAATTAATAAATTAGGAATATATTTTTTTGATATTAACTTTAATTACATATTAGATATGCAAATATGATGGAGAAAAAATAATGGCATTTAGCAATTTAGTAAAATTTAACAAAAAACAAACAACATTCATATTTATTGGTGGAAAAGGAGGAGTCGGTAAAACAACAGTTTCTGCTGCTACTGCTCTTTGGTGTGCAAGAATGGGTAAAAAAACATTAGTTATATCTACAGATCCAGCTCATTCTCTTGGAGATTCATTTGATAGAACAATAAAACATGTTCCTACACCAATTACAAGTAATTTAGAAGCTATTGAAATTGATCCTGACAGAGCTATGGATGAATATCAAAACAAAATGAAAATGCAAGAAAAATATAATGATGCTTTAGGTTTAATTTCTGACCAGATGGATATGATGAGTTCTTCACCAGGTATTGATGAAGTTGCATCATTTGATAAATTTATGCAATATATGAATACTGATGAATATGATGTTATTGTATTTGATACTGCACCTACAGGACATACACTAAGATTACTTTCATTCCCTGAAATGATGGATTCTTGGATGGGAAAATTAATTAAAACAAAGAAAACATTAGGTGAAGCTGCTAAAAAACTTAAAAATATTATTCCATTTATGGGATCAGATGACGATGAAGATACTCAAAGTATGGCGCAATTAGAAGAAGCAAAAAAACAAATAATTGAAGCTAGAAATGTATTGACAGATAAAGATAGAACTACATTTAAAACAGTCCTCATACCTGAAGAAATGTCAATCATAGAATCAGAAAGAGCAATGCAAGCATTAAATAAAGCAAACATCACAACTGATGGAGTTATTGTAAATAAAATACAACCAGACAATAATCATTGTGATTTCTGTAAAGCAAGACGTCAAATTCAAGAAAAACGTTTAGAAACAATAAATGCTATATTTGAAGGTCAAATTATTGCAGAAATTCCTCTACAATCCCATGAAGTAAGAGGTATTGATCAATTATATGAAATTTGTGATATATTATATGGATCAGACCCAAGCAATGGACCGATTGCATTATAATAACCTTCTTATTTTTTTAAAATGATAAGAATTAAAATTAAAATAGATAAAAATTAGATAATTAAAAAAATAATTATCTATACTTTTTTCGTTGATCCCAAATTTTTTTAAAACTATTATATCCACCCTGAGTTTGATCAAACATACTCATATCTCTAATCAAATCAACTATTCTCAAACTTGCTTTGATTCCTTTTTTTACTAGAAGTTTTCCATGAGGAGCTTCCATACACCTAACTGCAGCACCTATTTGATCTACAGGTACAACATCAATACCAATAGAATGTGCTAGATCATTACTTGCATGATCTTTATGAAATCCTTCTATTTTTACTGCAGGTGTTGATAATACTCCAGCTTCTATTGTAACACCCATTCCTGCAGCATAAATAATTCCACAAGATGCATTCATAAGACTTAACAAATCAACATATCCATCAATGACATAAACTCTTTTTCTTGATACAAATTTACTTACAAATTCAGCTGAAAACCTATATGGAACTATTAAAATTGTTTTATTAAGTTTTTCAACTTCTTTAATTAATTTTGGAACTTCATTTGATCGAATATCTCCACCTAATAATACAACATAAAAATCATTAGTCTCATAATGATCATAAATTATTTGTGAATCCATTAATGGAACTTTACTTGCATATTCAGCTTGAGGATATCCTTTAATGTTTATTGTATTTGTTATACCATACATTTTTAATTTCTTTTGAGCAATCCTATCAGGTACTGTAATTATATCTGCATAAGCCATCATTTCAATAGGATTATAAATATCTTGTTCTATATGAATATTTGGAATATTTAATTTTTTTGCTGCTGCTATTCCTTTACGTACATCTCCTGCATTCCCACAAGTTAGAAGAAGATCCACTTCCCTTCCTTTTAAAGCCTTATATGTTCGATATGTATCTTTTAATACTAGACTTCCTATTTTTAAATTACTTCTTTTTTTAGATGTATTTCTTCTACTTTCACCAATTGATATGATTTCATCACTATATGGAGATAATAATTCATTTGCACCTTTACTATGTGTTAGAGATAATATTTCAACATCATCTAACTTTTCGATTATTGGAATCAATGTTTTAGCAGGAGCTGTTTCAGCCACTAATGCTATATTCAATTATTTCTCCCCTCTTTAAATTTTATTGTAAATAATACTATTATTATTGATATTAAAAAGAATAATAATATTACTAAGTCTGTTGGTCCTGTTTCTATCCAAATTATTGTATGAGCTAAAATTATTGCATATAATGCTACAAATATTGAATTAAATGTTTTTTGAATATAATATAAAGCACTGATAATTATACCAAGAACAAACATTTGAATTAACATTGCATATAATCCAAAATCAAGTAAAGCCGGACCAAATATCATAGAAGTTGTTGAATGTGCATAACCTAATGTTGTTGATCCAACAATAACTCTTGGGTCTGTTGACTTAAAAAATCCCATTAAAGTATTGTATAATAAAACTCCTTGAGTACTTCCTTGTAATCTTACAGCATGATCTAAAACTTGTAAAGTATATCCAGCCCTATAAAATATTAATTCTAATGGATTTAATGTCCATGATTGCCATTCAATTGATTTAACTGCAATATAGCCTACAACCAATAATAATATAAATATTCCTGCAATTGCAATTATAAGATGAGTCCATGGTAATTCTCTTGTATAATATAATGTTATTAATACACTTATTACTATTGCCATTGCTGTTGTTCTATATCCTGTACATATAAATAATATAAGTCCAATTAAGAAAAGCAAGTAATATTTTTTATTATTATATTTTGCAAGTAATATATTAATTGATGGTAAAAACAATAAATAAGATAATAACCATATTCTTGTAGCAGCATGTGCTTTTAAATATCCACTAAATAATGGAATACCACCAAGATATATTATATTAACAATTTGTAAAATAATCCCAACTAATACAATCGTTAATATTAATTTTTCCGACGTTATTTTAGCTATTCTTTCATTATTTACATCCAATATCCTATTTTTAAGTAAATATTTACATAAATATACACCCAAACAATAAAATACTAAACCAAGACATATTATTGCTAATGTATTTATATTTATCCCAATTAATTCTTTTAAATGATAATGAAACCCAACATATGAAAAAATCAAATACAATAAAACTAGCAAGACTAGAATCATTGGTGAAAAAATATCAAGTTTCTTATAATTCATAATAATCTACCATAAAAAGTTAATAAGTTAATATAAATATTTATACTATATACTAATATTATTTTAAAGTGATATAAACATTTTATTTATATTAAAAGAGTAATTAAAAAATAGTTTTAAAGATTAAAACTAGAAAAAAAAGAGTTATTTTAAAATTATAACCATTAAAATATTTAATTACTTTAATAATATATGTTATAATACTCTTAAAAGATACAATAAGTGAAAAATATGTCAAATAAAGTTATGAAAAATAGTTTTATTTTAGTAATAGGTAATCTATTATTTAGAATTGGAGGATATATTAATAGATTATTAATGACTAGAATGCTAGGACCTGAAGGATATGGGTTATATGGATTAACTTTACCTTTTCAAGGAATTTTTCAAATATTATCTGCTGGAGGACTTCCTCCTGCTATTGCAAAATATGTTGCAGAATATAATGCTAAAAATGAAAAGGCACTTATTCGGGAAATAATGCAGATTGCTACAAAATATATGATATTTATGGCACTGCTTCTGAGTATTATATTACTTTTTTCATCAGATTTTATTGCAAATTTTATATTTCACAAACCACTTGTTGTTTGGCCTTTAAGAGCTGTTAGTTTAATAACACCTTTTAGTGTTGTTGTTGGAGCTATGCGTGGAGCATACCAAGGAGTTTATAAAAATGAATACACAGTATATAACAGACTAGCCGAACAGATTTCAACAATTGTATTTGCATGTTTATTTGTTTTTTGTGGACTTTATGCTATGGGAGCAGTTCTTGGTAGTGCTGCAGGATTTGTTGTTTCTGCAATTACTGCTGTGTATTTGTATAAGAAATATATAAATCCATTATTTGATTCTGATGAAAGTTTGAATTTATCTTTTAGAGAAGAAGTTAAACTTTTATGGATGTTAATTCGTTTTGCAATACCTGTTACCATAACTGCTTTATCTGAAATGGCCATTTATGATATAGGAACTCTTATTATTGGTGTATTTATGTTATCAACAGATGTTGGTTATTATAATTCTGCAGATCCAATTGCAAGAATTCCTCTTGTTATATCTTTATCTATTTCAACAGTTCTTTTACCTGCAACTGCAGAAGCATATACACTAAAAGATCAGAAATTATTACAACAATATATTGTTGATTGTTTAAGATATTGTATTATTACAGTACTTCCATTATCTGTGATAGTTAGTATTTTTAGTAGTCCTATTATTACATTATTATTTGGAAATGTTTATACTCCTGCTAGTGGAGTATTGACTATACTGGTTATGGGAATGTCTTTTTATAGTGTTTATATGATTTGTAGTAGTATTTTACAAGGAACAGGTAATCCTAGAATTCCAATGTATATCTTAATTATTGGAACTATTATGAATTTAATTTTAAATATTATTTTTGTCAGAAGTTTCGGTATTATTGGTGCTGCAATTGGTACAACCATTACCACATGTATACTTATGTGTATAATAATGTTTGTTGTAATAAGAAGTACAAAAATATCAATTCCTTGGAATAATATTTTAATGATTTTATTAAGTAACATTATTTTAATGATAGTTTGTATGATTATTCCGAAAACAATAGTGGGTACAATTATTGGATCTATTACCGGCGGTATCATATACTGTATAAGTTTAATTTTCCTAAAAGTATTATCCAAAAAAGATATTTTATTTTTCAAAGAATATGCTGATAAAATACCATATATTAATAAATATTTTGAAAAAGTAGTAAAATTTATAGAAAAACATGACTTAATATATAAACAAGAATCATAAAGGTTATATTTATGACAAGTAAAAACAAAAGAACATCAAAATTAACACGAAAAACACGTGAAACTGATATTAAAATAAGTTTAAATATAGATGGTAGTGGAAAACATAATATTGACACAGGACTTAAATTTTTTGATCATATGCTTGAATCTTTCACAAGACATGGATTTTTTGATCTAGATATTAAAGTTATTGGAGATATAGATGTTGATGATCACCACACAATCGAAGATACTGGCTTACTTTTAGGTCAATGCTTTAAAGAAGCATTAGGTGACAAAGTTGGAATAGATCGTATGGGATATTCAATTGTACCTATGGATGAATCCATTTCAACTGTAGCTGTAGATATTAGTGGTCGTAACTATACCGTATTTAATGCTGAATTTAGCTACCAATATATTGGTGATATTAATTCACAAAATGTTAAACATTTTATTGAATCATTTGCAAATACAAGTTTAATGAATATTAACATTAAAGCTGAAGGAGAAAATGACCATCATATTTGTGAAGCTATATTTAAATCATTAGCACGTGCATTAAATAGTGCAACAAAAATCACACATGACCAAATATTAAGTACTAAAGGAAAATTATAATCCTTTAAGACTTAAAATATTTTTTTAATATAAACTAATCACCCATTAAAGAAGTTTTATGAACTAATTTCCCATCACGTCTATGAGCTGTTCTATATATAGAATCATTAGCTTTTTCTATTTCTCTTGCTTCTGTTGCAAGATTTGCAGCTGTTGAAATCATTTCATGAGCAGAACTTACAAGAAGAATATACTCTTCTGAATTTTTAACTTTAAAACAAGCTTTAGTATCTATTTTTGAAACTTCTGAAGCAATATTATACGCTGCTATAGCTTTACTTTTTGCATATGGATTTTTAAAGTTTGCTTCTTTTACAGCCATCTCTGCAGTCATAACAATTTCAGGTAGTTCAACAGATTTATTATTTAAAATAGATTCTATTACTTGATCAATTTTTTTATGAAGAAGTCTAAAAACTCCTGTTATTGATAAAACTTTTAAAACATCAGAATTAAATAAAGCCATTTCTGTTGGATCCAAGAATTCTCTTCTTGCTCCTATCATAGGATCAGCTCTTATTAAAATATATCCAAGACCTTGCTCTTTCATTTGATCTATTGCTTTTTCCCCAGGACGATCACCAATAATTATTGTTGGGATATTGAGTTCAGATAAAGTCTCTCTTGCTCTTTTTGGTTCTTTGGCATTTGGATTTGGACTTATAAATATGATTAAATCAGAATCTAATTCATTTATTTTAGGTAAAATATCATCCAATTGTTTTTTACCCATTTTTGAACCTGTTCCTAATGTTCTTACATCAATATCTTCCCTATCTGCTCTTTCATCCAATATTAGATCAATTACAGGAGAAGTTCCTATATTTCCCATTTTTATTATATCTATCTTAACTACCATTTTTTCACTTCAACATTATATAATATTATTTATGTTTTATAAATTAAATTAATATTTTTACAGTTAACTATTCCCATATGCAGATTGTGTAAAATTATATGCAAAATCAGGTAAACATGCAGTATGTGTATGAATATAACTTGCTACTGTATTATTTTTTAGTAATCCATCATAATTTCCATCAATTCCCACACCTCTTTGCATTTTAAATGCAAAATCATTCTTATTTGAACCTGTATATTCTACCTTTGAGTAGTGGAATTCATGTCCATGATATACTTCTCCTTTCTTTAGAATTGGATTATCTTGTTGAACTTCTGCAATTGTGTAACTTAACCCTTGTACTTTTTTTGTTAATGTTGATTTATAAGGATATACTCCAACCATTTCATGATTATCTATTTCTTTTGTTAGATACATCAATCCTCCACATTCAGCATAGATTGGATGTTTATCTTCTGAGAAATTTTTTATAGATTTTAACATTAACTTATTAAGTGATAGTTCTTTTTTAAAGATTTCAGGGTATCCTCCACCTATATATAATGCATCAACATCCGGAAGTTCTTCATCATGTATAGGGCTGAAATATTCAATTTTTGCATTATTATGTTCAAGTGCTTCTATATTTTCCCTATAATAAAAGTTAAATGCTTCATCATATGGAATTCCTATTTTTGTTTTTTGTTTTGTTTTTTCATCTTTCCATATTGGTTCATAATTATCTTCAATTGAATCTGAATTATCCATTATTTCCATAAGTAAATCTAAATCAATATTTTCTTCTATTAATTCACCCCATTTATCAATTAGATCACTTATTCTTTCTTCTTCTACAGCAGGTATTAAACCCAAATGTCTTTGTTCCATTGTTATAGAAGCATCCCTTACTATACCACCAATTACAGGTGTGTTTGTTAACTCTTCTACTGCTTTTTTTGTTTTTAAATAATGTCTTTGACTTTTAACATTGTTTAATATTACCCCTTCAATTTTTATTTCAGGATCCAATGCTTTGAAACCAAGAACCATTGCAGCCGCACTTCGTACTAAACTTTTACTATTAATTATCAATATTACTGGAGAATTTAATGATTTTGCTATTGATGCTGTACTTCCCACATCAGTTACAGGACTTATTCCTTCATATAACCCTCTTACACCTTCAATAATTCCATAATCCGCATTTGATCCAACCATACCATTTTTAAATGATTGTCTTATTTGACCTTCAGACATGAAAAATGAATCCAGATTTCGTGATGGTATTGAAGTTGCACAATTATGATATGAAGGATCTATATAATCAGGACCTACTTTAAATGATTGAATTTTATGTTCTTTTGATAATGCTTTCATTATTCCCGTAGATATTGTGGTTTTACCTACACCACTGCCCGTTCCAGTTAATACTATTCGTTTCATATGATAACCTGCTATTTAACTTTATAATATATTATAATACTATTATATTTTATTGTTATATAATATAGATTTTTAGAGAAAAATATCTAAAATATAATATAGTAAAAAATAAAAATATAACATTGTTAAAAAGTATAGTAAAATATTATAAAAATCATATATTAATATAATACCTTTTGCAGGAGAATATATATAATATGGTTAATGAAAGAATCGTTGCTTTATCAAATCAATTAAGAGAAGAAGGAGTTACTGTTAGCATAAGAAGTACCAAAACAGCATGTGATGTATGGGAAATTATGAAACAAACAAAAGATAAAAAAAATCTTAAAACTGCTCTTGAGAGTGTATATATTAAAGATCATCATGATACACATAAATTCAACAAAGTATATGATGAAATATTTGATAAAGAAATAGAAAATGAAAAACTAAAACAAATACGAAAACTTTCAGAAAACAAAGACTTTGATCCTGCAATAAAACGTGAAGATTTTATGGGTTTACCTGAGACAGTACCAAACCAGGTGCCCTTAGAAGATATTATACCAAAAGAATTTAATCCAGAAGTTCTTCAACAAAAAAAGATACATGAAAAAGACATATTACAAGCAGATATTACAAGTATAAATAAATTTGACGAAAGAATAGTAGATTTATGTCGTAAACTAGGTAATAAAATAGCAAATCAACGAATAAAAAGAAAAAAAAGAAGTACAAAAAACCAAATAAACATGCCTAGAACCATAAGGACAAATCTAAAAAATGGTGGAAAATTAATTAACTTAAAAAAAAGTAAACCACCTATTCGTAAAACTAAACATATATTTCTAAGTGATATTAGTGGATCATGTGATTGGATTAGTAGTTGGTTCTTTTCAATAATCTATGGATGCCAAAAATCATTTAATAAAATAACAACATATGAATTTGATAATAAAATAGTAGATATAACTGACTCATTAAATAGTGAATCATACTATCAAACATATGAAAATATAATGCAAAAAAGAATTGATCATGGAATGCTTCATGGTCAGTCTGATATGACAAATTCTTTTAAAGAATTTCTGAAAAATGCCCCCTTAAACCATAGAACAACAGTAATTATACTATCTGATTGTAGAGATTGGAAAGGAAAACGTGAAAATGGAACTCTTGAGAGTGCAACTATTCTAAAAGAAATTGTACAAAGAAGCCAGAAAGTTATTATATTTAATCCTGAAAAAAAAGAAAGATGGGAAACAAAAACTAGTTGTGTTAATGACTATAAAAAAGCAGGTGCAGAAGTATATGAAATAAAAAATCTAGAAAATTTATCTAGATTAATAACTAAATTATAAAGAGGAATGAATATGAAATATTTTGTAAGATATGGTGAGATTGGAATTAAAAGTCCTAAAATAAGACGTAAATTTGAAAAAAAATTAATGGAAAACATCCAAACAGAATTAGAATGTGAATTTGAAAATGATCAAGGTCGTTTAACATTAATAACAGAAGAAAGTGATGAAAAAGTAAATGACGTACTTCTAAGAGTATTTGGAATTGTTTCATACAGCCCAATTATTGAAACAGAAACTGATCATGATAAAATTAAAGAATTAATTGAAGAAGTTATTCCTAAAGTTATTGAAGAAGGTAAATTTAATCCAGAAAAAGATACATTTGCTGTTAAATGTAGACGTGTTGGAGAACATGACTTTTCAAGTCAAGAAATGGCTGGATACTGTGGATCAGTAGTTGTTAAATTAACTGGTGCTAAAGTAGATCTTTCAAACCCTGATTTTACACTATATGTTGAAGTACGTAAAGACAGAACATATATTTACACAGAAAAAATAAAAGGTCTTGGAGGATTACCTGTAGGTTCACAAGGAAGAGTTATTTGTCTTGTATCTGGAGGAATCGACTCACCTGTAGCTTCTTACCAAATGTTAAAAAGAGGATGTGCTGTAACACTTCTTCACTGTGATAATGCACCATTTAGTTATGGAACTACAGAAAAAGTTGAACAACAAGCTAAAAACTTACAAAGATATTCACTTGGTTCTGAAGTTAGATTATTTACAGTAAAATTAGGATTATATCTCCAAGATATAAAACAGATAACACCACCACGTATGACTTGTGTATTATGTAAAAGTGGAATGTATCAAACAGCTGCTTATCTTGCAAGTAAAGAAAACGCTAAAGCTATTGCAGATGGAAGTAGTATTGGACAAGTTGCTTCACAAACATTAAATAATATTGAAGCAGCAAGATATCACTGCAGAACACCAATATTTAGTCCTTTAATTAGTTTAGATAAACTTGAAATTGAAGCTATTGCTAAAAAAATTGGTTCATATGATGTTTCAATTCTTCCTGATGGAGGATGTTCTGCTGTACCTAAATATCCAGAAACCCATGCTGATTTAAATTTAGTAAATCAAATCATTGAAGAAATTAATCAAAAAGAGCTATTAGAAAAAATTCAGGAAACCATTACACAAATTGAATTAGAATAAATAACTATTCTAATTTTTTATTTTTTTTATAATAATCCCCATTGATAAACTTATTTTTAAATATTAATTTTTTAAAAAAAAAAGAATAAAGTAAGTTAATACTTTATTTATAATTTTTGAGCTAGGTATTGTCCTAATCTTCTGGATAATGCAAGAATTGTGTATATTGGAGGAAGCTCTGGAGCTTCTGGAAGTACACATCCATCTCCAACATATAAGTTTTCAATTTCTGTTTCAAGATTTGTATCAACAACTTCTCCGATTCTTGCTGAAGATATTAAGTGAGCACCTCTTGCATGTGTTGAAGAAATACTTTCTATATCTACTCCAGCTTGTACTAATATTGAACCAGCGATTCCTGCACCTCTTGCAATAAGAGAAGCATCATCATAATCTAATCCTTTTTCAACTTCATATCCATATACTTTTCCAACTAAATTATCTGGTACTTTTACCATGAAACTTAATATATCATTTGCTGTTGCATCAGGATGTGTTTCTTGAATTTTTGGTAAAAGATATTGGCTTGTGTGTGAAGCAATAACTATATGTGGTAATTTAATAAATCTATTCATTTCAATTTGTTCATTTTGATTTGCATTTTTATAATATCCACCAATAGTTATGAATGGATCTACTGCAAATGTTTCACCTGCTTTAATTCCAACATATCTTAAAAGTTTAGGTGTTACCATTCCACCTGCTGCAAGTACTACTACATCAGCATAGTATGTATTACCTTTATCTGTTGTTACACCTTTTATTTTATTATCTTCAACTATTAATGAAATTACTTCTTGTTGTGTTAATAGTTTTGCACCATTTTCTTTTGCTACTTCAAGATCACTTAAACTACTCCATTTTGCTCCATGTGGACAACCCCATGCACATCTTGCACATTGTTGACATTTTTCAGGATTTATTGCTTTAGGCATAGCATTTACTGTTAAACCTAATTCTGTAGCTGCTTTTTCAATTATTCTATCAGCTTCACCAACATGTGAATCTGGCATAGTTTGTATTTGAAGTTCTTCTTCTAATTGTTTTATTTGTTCTGATATATCAATATCATAGTCTTCTTTTAATTCTTCAACTAATGCAGGGACAAAATTTCCTGCAATTACTGTGGATGATCCACCAACAAGGATAGATCTTATCAATTCCATTTCACTTCTATCCCATGGATCATAATATTTATATGCATCTTTAGGATCTACTAGTGGACCTTTTTCTATTATTGTTATATTTACATTTTCATTCTTTGAGAGTTCACGTGCTACACTTAAACCTCCAGTTCCAGCACCAACTATTATAACCTCAGTCATCATATCACCATAGTTATTTTTTATTATTTTTGATTTTTGATTTTTGATTTTTGAATAGGACTTAAATTGAGTAAATCTTCTTTTTCTTTTTTACGCCTATTTTGATCCCGATTTTCTTTAATAGCTTCTTTTGTTTGGAAATAATGTTTTTCATATCTATTCGTTTTATCTTTTGTTAGATTTAAATAATCTAAAACATAATAAGTTATTATTGAAACAGATCCTGTTAAAATTATAGATACTAAAACAGGTATCACAACACCAATTAATAAACTAATAAATGATGTTAATACTGTTGTTTGTACTGGTATGTCCACTAGTGGTATATATTGCCCCATATTTGCTAGCCCTACAGGATATGACATCACATACCCAATAAATGCATATAAAATCCCTGTAAATATTGCATCTTTTTTTCTTTTGTTAAGAATTGTTAAAATAAGACCAACTGCTAGTAGTACTACAACATAATTTATACCTATATATGTCAATATTAAAGCCAATATAACTGCTACTAAAATTTTAAATAGTCTTGATATTATTGAAGAAGACATATCATCATTCCTATATTTATTGTTATATCAATTATATTATTTATATAACATTGTTAAAAAAAACCTAATTAAAAATTATTATATTGATATTATTATATAATATAGTAAATAAGAACTTAAATATTTAATGTAATAAAAAAATAAAGGAGGAAAAGATTATTAATAAATATAAAACAATAGAATATCCAACAAATAATCAAGCATATGAGTTAATACAAGAAGGATTTGACAAGAAAAGTATGATAATTATCCTAGCTCAATGCCATGTTGAATATGAAGGTAGAGCAAGAAGTAGACTTGAAAAAGGAGATAGATTAATCCTAATAAAAAAAGATGGAACATTTACCATACATCAAGAATTAAATTTAGATCCAGTAAATTGGCAAGCACCTGGATGTAAAAATAGAGTTCTATTAAATGATAACCAAGTAGTATTACATAGTAAAAAAACAAAGCCAAATGAAGAAATAAATGTATATTTAGATACAATATATACTGCTACATACTATAATTGTATTGATACAAAAGATCTTGAAATAAGAGGATATGAAAAACATATGGTTGATCTAGCATGGGAAAAACCAGAATTAATTGAAAAAGGATTTAGACCAACACGACGAGAATATCAGACAGATAATGGATTTATAGATTTAATGGGAAATGACAAAGATGGAAAATTAATGATTCTTGAATTTAAAAGTAGAAGAGCTGGTACAAATGCTGTTAAACAACTAAAAGGATATATTGAATGTTTCATGGATAATAAAGAATTTGTTCGAGGAATAATTGTAGCACCAGAAATTACAGATAATGCATTAGAACTCCTTGAATCATTACAAATGGAATTTATAGCAATGAATCCACCACTTGATTTACTCAAACAAAAAACATCAACACTCGACTCATTTTTCTAAAAAAAAGAAGATGAATTAAAGTACACAACCATATCCATCAGCATCTAAACTTTGCAATATTGCATCAACAATACATGCAGTATTCCATCCTACAACTTTTGTTGCAACATCTTGTAATTCTCCAGGTATTTCCTCAGCACCATAAGGTCTTATAATAATAATTGGTTTTTCAAAAGTTTGAGCATATTTTATATGTTTTTCTATTAACTCCCTATTTTTTGACCATAAACCTGATAAAACTATGAGAACATCACAATCTGCAATTGCTTGAGCAAAATTATCACTACAATCAGTAATATCCTCCCATTTAAATGCTTCTGTTGCTGAATTTAACCGTGAAATAAACACATCATAATCCTGACAATCCTCAGGATAAGATATAAAAATTTTATAATCTCCAAAATAATCGTCTTCTAAACTTAAATCTATCATAATTTCAACTCCTAATTAAATATTTGCATTACGTTTAATTTTAACTTCATTATCTTCATCATCAAATACTACAAAACAATCCATAGGACAAATACTAGCAGCTGTCTCTATCTCATGAATATTACTAACAATACCTTCTACTGTATTATCATCTACTAGTGCACCATCCATATTTATTAAATTATCATCATCAAGATATAAACTGCTCGATACACGCACACAAGCACCACAACCTTTACACAAATCCCTATTAATCTCTACTTCAAACAAAAATAATCACCTATTTTAATAATTATTATGTATTTAATAATATTATAATAACTAATAAATAATATTAATTAAAACAGGTCATAATATGGAAAACTTTAAAATAGCAAGCTGTCAAATGAATGTGATAGATAACAAAGAAGAAAATATAAAACATAGCATTGAACTTATAAAAGAAGCATCAAACAATAATGCCCAACTTATAACATTACCAGAAATGTTTAATACCCCGTATGATAATGAAAAATTCATAGAATATGCTGAAGATGAAAATCAAAGTATTACATTAAATTCTATTCAAGATATAGCAGAAAAAGAGAATGTATACATTCAAGCAGGATCTATTGCTGAAAAAGATGATGATAAAATATATAATACTGCATACTTAATAAATCCTGAAGGAAAAATTATTGGAAAACATAGAAAGATGCATATGTTTGATATTAACACCGAATCAATGAAATTTACTGAATCTGAGACCTTAAGTCCTGGAAACTCAATTACATCAATAAAAACAGATCTAGGTATAATCTCACTTGCTATATGTTATGATGTAAGATTTCCAGAATTATGGACATTGATGAATAAAAATAATAGTGATATTATCATTCTACCAGGAGCATTTAATAGAACCACTGGACCCCTTCATTGGGAAACATTACTCAGAGCAAGAGCTATTGATAATCAAGTATATGTTATTGCTACATCACCAAGTCAAATTGAAAATCCATATTACGTTGCATGGGGACACTCTATGATTATAGACCCATGGGGTAGAATAATGACAAGTGCTAATAAAAAAGAAGAAATAATTTATGCAAACATAACAAAAGATAAAATAGATGATGTTAGAATTCAAATTCCTGTATTAAAAAATAAAAGAAATGACATATATGAAACTATAAAAAAAGAATGAAAACACGTAATTTAAAAAAAAAAGAATTAAGAAAGAATATCTTTCTTAAATATTTAATTTATTTTTTAGCTTTTTTCTTTTTAGGTTTTGGATCTATTTTTTTCAATGCTTTATTTGCTACTTTTTTAAAGTCTTTATCACCAGTTGCAGCACGTCTAGCTTTTTTAATAGGATCAATTGCTTTTTTATCCTTAATATCACCTAATGCTTTTGTTGCAGATGTTCTTACACCCCAATCATCATCAGTTAATAATTCAATAATAGGATCTACCGCACTTTTTACTTCCATTTCACCTAATGCTTTTGCTGCAAATTTTCTTATTGCAAAATCTTCAGATTCTAAAGCATTGATTAATTCTTTTGCTACTGTATCATCACCAATATCTTTTAATGATAATATAACATATTTTTGAACTAATGTATTATCATCTTTTAATGCTTCAATCAATGGTTTAATTGAATCAGTACCTATTTCTGATAATGATTTTGCAGCTTGAAATCTTACATGTGGATTTTCATCAGTGAAAGTTGAAATTAAAATATCAATAGCTTCTTCCGGATATTCAACTATTTCTTTACATGCATTTAATCTAACTTCATAATCTTCACTTTCTAAATTTTGTTTTATAGCATCTAATTCAGTCATGTAAATAACTCCCTTATTCATTAAAAGAATTTAAGCAAAGATAATTGCTTATTATTTGTCTTAGTATTATATCTATATCTAATATTACTTAAATTAAATTATTAAATAAATATATGTTAAAATAAATAATAGTATTAATATGAATCCTTTTAAAATATACGGTGTTGAAGTCATAAATAATGCCTTAAAAATAGATGATACATTAATTATATCAGACCTGCATCTAGGATATGAATCTTCTCTTAACAAACAAGGATTAATGATTCCTCAATTTCAATATGATAAAATTATTGATAGTTTAGATGAAATTCAAAAAAGAGCATCAACATCCAATATTATATTAAATGGTGATATCAAACATGATTTTGGAAATATAAATAAACAAGAATGGAAAGAAGTACTTGATTTTATCGATTATTTATCTGATGAATTTATTAATATAGAAGTTATACGGGGAAATCATGACAAATTAATTGAACCTATACTTAATAAAAGAAATCTCAGACTTAAAGATAATATTGTACTAAATAACTATCTTATATGTCATGGCGATAAAATACCTTTAAATATTCCAGAAGATGTTGATACTATAATTATTGGACATGAACATCCATGTATTGGAATATCTAGTGGAAGACGTGAAGAAAAGTTTAAATCATATTTAAAAGGAAGTTGGGAGAATTATAATTTAATTATTATGCCATCTTTTAATCATATTAGTCAAGGCTCTGACATTTTATCCCAAAAAACTATTTCACCTTTTATCAAGGACGTTAATAATTTTGAAGTTTATGCTATAGATAACCATGAAATCTATCCTTTCGGTTTAGTTAGTGATATTTTAAGTGTTCAGGAAGAAAGATTAATTAAATAATAAATTAGGAGATATTCAAATGTCTAAAAAAATTAGTGATGATAAAATACATAGTTTACTTCATCCTTTTGTTAGTAAATGGTTTAAAAGTAAATTTGAAACTTTTACTGATGCTCAAAGAGAAGCTATTCCACATATTAATTCTGGAAAAAATATTTTAATATTATCACCAACTGGTTCTGGTAAAACATTAACAGCATTTCTTGCTATTTTATCAGGACTTACTAGTTTAAGTCAAAGAAATATGTTAGAAGATAGAGTATATTGTATTTATATATCTCCACTTAAAGCTTTAGATAATGATATTTCAAAGAATTTAGAAGAACCTATAGAAGGGATTAATAAAATTGCAGGATATGATCTTGGTATTCGTCAAGCTGTTCGTACTGGTGATACAACCCAATATGAACGTTCAAAAATGTTAAAAAAACCACCACATATTCTTATTACAACACCTGAAACATTATCCATTTTACTTGTTGCTCCTAAGTTTAGAGAAAAATTAAAATATGTAAGATATGTTATTATTGATGAAATACATTCACTTGCTGAGAATAAACGTGGAACTCATCTTAGTCTCAGTCTTGAAAGATTAGATAAATTAACAGGTGGTTTTTCTAGAATTGGACTTAGTGCAACTGTTAGTCCTCCTGATAAAATTGCAAAATTTCTTTCTGGATATTATTATGGAGAGCCTAGAGAATGTGAAATTATCAATGTAGATTACATTAAAAAACTAGATATGAAAGTATTATGTCCTGTTGATAATATAATAGAAACAGACCAGGAAACCTTAAATGATAAATTATATCAATTACTTCACAAATTAATTCAAAAACATAAAACAACATTAATTTTTACAAATACAAGAAGTGGTGCTGAGAGTGTTTCATACAAATTAACACAAAAATTTCCCAAATATTATAACACAAATAATGTTATGGCACATCATTCATCATTATCAAAAGATGTCCGTTTTAAGACAGAAAATCAACTTAAAGAAGGAAATTTAAAAGTTGTTGTAAGTAGTACTTCCCTTGAACTTGGTATTGATATCGGATATATTGATTTAGTTATCCTTATTAGTTCTCCAAAGTCTGTTTCTCGTGCACTTCAAAGAATTGGTCGTAGTGGACATAGACTTCATGAAAAATCAAAAGGTAGACTTATTGTTGTTAATCGTGATGATCTTGTAGAATGTAGTTTAATTTTAAAAAATGCAAAAGAAGGTAAAATAGATAATATTAATATTCCTTCTTGTTGTCTTGATGTTTTATCTCAGCATATTTATGGAATTGCTATTGAAGATAAACAAAATATAACTCATATTTATCACTTAATTAAACAAGCAATGCCTTATCATAACCTTAAATGGGAAGAATATGAAGAAGTTCTACGTTATCTTGCAGGTGAATATGTTGAACTTGAAAAAAGATATGTTTATGCAAAAATATGGGTTGATTGGGAAAATGATACTTTTGGAAAACGTGGAAAACTAGCGAGAGTTCTTTATTCAACCAATATCGGAACAATAGCTGATCGAAGTCATGCAAAAGTTAAATGTAATGGTGAAATTATTGGAAGTATTGATGGAGACTTTATGGAACAATTACATAAAGGAGATACTTTTGTTCTTGGAGGTCGAGTGTATAAATTTCTTTATGCTCGAGGTATGACTGTTACTGTTGCTAATAGTGGAAGTACCCCAAGTATTCCTTCATGGGTTTCTGAACAACTCCCTCTATCATATGATATTGCAGTATCTATTCAAAATTTTAGAGCAATACTTGAATGGAAATTATCTACTGATTTAACTCAAGATGAAATTATTTCATATATTAAGGATTATCTATATGTTGACAGTAATTCTGCAAGTTCAATTTATTTCTATTTTATTGAACAGTACTTATATAGTGAAATTCCATCTAGAAATAAATTATTGATTGAATATTATACGGGATTTGGTGGACGTAAATTTGTTGTTTTCCATTCATTATATGGAAGACGTGTGAATGATGCTTTAAGTCGTGCTGTTGCATATATTATTTCTGAAAAATATCATCGTGATATTTCAATTAGTGTTGATGATAATGGATTTTATCTTAGTAGTGACTCCAAAATTGGAGGTGCTGAAGCATTTGATGAATTATGTAGTGAAAATATTAGAGAAATTCTAACTAATGCTATTGATAAAACTGAAATTCTTGCTAGTCGTTTTCGTGATTGTGCAAACAGATCACTTATGATTTTAAAACGTTATAAAGGAAATGAGAAAAGTGTTGGTAAACAACAGGTAACTAGTAAAATTTTACTTAGTTTTATTAGAGAAATTGATGATCATTTTGCTATTCTAGAAGAAGCACGTAGAGAAGTTATTGAAGATTACATGGACATTAAGAATGCAAAAAAAGTTCTCAAAGGTATTGAAGATGGTAAAATTAAGATTAAAACTATAGATACTACTATACCTACACCTTTTGCTTTTAATTTAGTATCTAGAGGATATCTTGATGTTTTAAAATATGAAGATAGATCTGAATTTATCAAAAGAATGCATGAGGCAATAATTAATAAAATTAAAGATAAGAAAACTACACGTAAGATAACATGATTGTAAATTAATCTAAAAAAAAATATTATTATAATTAATTAATCATTAAAAATCATGTAAAATAAAAATTAATTAAATTAACTTAAAAAATAAAATAACTTAAAAATAACAAGTATTTTATTTTATTCTATTTTTAAAAATTAAATTTTTATAAAATAACCATAATAATACTTATTTTAGTTAAGATAAATTTTTATTTATTATTTTTAATTATAATGTTTAATTATGATAAATATAGTATAATTTATATACAACTTAAATCATAAACAATAATAACAAAAAGAAATTTTTGTTAAATGTTTTCTCTATAAAACAATGAGAGTTCGAAAAAATATATTAGAAAAAACATATTTCATCTATCAGATATTTAATAGTTATTTTCAATAGAAAATATTGTATATACCTCAATAAGAATATAAAAAAGTAAAAAATACAATAAAAAGAAGTAAATTATTGTATTTTATCTGGAAAATCCATAGAAACTAATATTATAATACAGTTTCTCAGAGGAAAAGAATAAAATAATACTCCTATCATATTATTTTGTTCTAATACTTTTTTTTATAATTTTTACAAAAAACTCTAAATATAACTTATTTTTTTATAAAAAACCCCAAATTATCCATTATTTTATTTAAATAGAGGATAAAAAAAAGAACTATTTTTTAGATTAGTCTTAAAAAAATAAATTTTAAATATGTATTAACATATAATATATTATTATTAAAAAAATAAAAGGATTTGAATTTCATGATTCAAAAAAAAGATAGCTATATAAATGAAGATATATATCTAAAAGAAAAGTATGTACCATACAGCACGACAAAAGATATAGTTGGTGGAAAAGAAGTCACCATTGAATACCCATATAGTGATAAAATAAGTATAAGATATTACAATTTAATTCCAGGAATAACAATAATTGAAACAAATTCAAATATAGAAACTTATTATACAGATCATGAAAATATCCTTGAATATAGAAATCCAGAAAATATTATTATTATAAATAGTATCATTAAAGGAAGATGTCAGATTCCTTATGAGAAAGATAAATATATCTTTTTAAAAGAAGGATCTATGAACATATATTCTAAAAAAGATTTTCCTTCATCATTTCATTATTTAGGAGAATCACATGTTTTACATATTGTTCTTAATAAGAAATTCTACAAACCTTATCCTATTGATAAAAATAAAAAAATTATTGAAACAATCGAACATGTCTTTAATATTACTGAAAAACACTCAAATATAATATACAATGATAATGATAATATAAAACAAATTATTAATCAAATAGTTTCATTTGAAACTGAAGATGGTATTACTAAAAATACTTATCAAACTATAAAAGTTTTTGAATTTATTGTATATATTGCTAATACAAAAATAGAGATGCCAAAATTTAAACAACATGCATATACAGATCCACAAATACGTGTTGTACGAAAGATTAAAAATGTTATATCACGTGATATTGCAGGATATGATTCAATTGAAGGATTATCTATAGAATATGGTATAAATATAACAGTGCTTAAAAATTGTTTTAAAGACATGTATGGTAAACCTCTATATTCATGGTATAGAACATACAAATTCCATAGAGCTAAAGATTTAATTAAAAATACAAATTATCCAATATCCAAGATTGCTAATATGATAGGGTATAAAAGCAGTAGTAAATTTACAAAAGCTTTTAAAAATGAAATTGGTGAATTACCATCATCATACCGTAAAAAGAATAAAGAATAAAAAAAACACAACAACTAATATTTTTTAAATCAACTTCTTTTCAAATAAATCTTATTTTTCAATATATTGTAATCATTATAATAATTTTTAAAAATAAACATTAATTTTAGTATATATTAAAAAAAATAATAAACTAAAACTAATAAATATAAACATAATAAAAAAATAATACTTTTTTTTAAAAAAAAATACAAAGGAGATTTAAATGGATTATTTATTAGCAATACTTATTTTTGTATATGTTGCATTAATGATTCTAGTAGGATATGTTGCTTGGAAACGTACCAGTACATCTGAGGATTACCTTATTGCTGGTCGTCAAACAAATTCATATATCATGGCTTTAAGTTATGGTGCTACATTTATTAGTACTGCTGCTATTGTTGGTTTTGGTGGACTTGCTGGAACTAATGGTATGGGTATATTATGGCTTGTATGTTTAAACATTGCTGTTGGAATATTCCTTGCATTTGTAGTGTTTGGTAAACGTACTCGTAAAATGGGTCAATTCATGGATGCTTTGACTTTCCCAGAATTCCTATCTAAACGATTTAATAGTAAATTTATACAATACTTTAGTGGAGCTTTAATTTTCTGTGCTATGCCAATATATGCAGCTAGTGTTCTTATTGGTGCAGCCAGATTTCTTGAAACAACAATAAATATTGATTTTAACATAGCTATTATTATTTTAGCAGTAATTATTGGATTTTATGTAATTTTTGGTGGATTAAAAGGTGTAATGTATACAGATGCATTGCAAGGAACCATTATGTTTATAGGAATGCTTATTTTACTTATAAGCATATACTGGATGTTAGGTGGAGTAACAAATGCTCATCATCTTCTTACACAAATGTCACCTTTATTCCCAGAATCAGCCAAAGCAACGGGAGCAACAGGTTGGACTACATTCCCAACAATGGGTAGTGCATTCTGGTGGAACTTAGTTAGTTCTATTATATTAGGTGTAGGTGTAGGAGCTATAGCTCAACCACAACTTGCTGTTCGTTTCATGACAGTAGAAAGTAACAAAGAATTAAACCGTGCTGTTCTTGTTGGAGGAATATTCATATTTGTAACAACATTTACTGCATATATTGTAGGTTCTCTTTCAAATGTTTACTTCTATCAAACAACAGGTCAAATTGCAATACAAGCTGCTGGTGCAAATGTAGATAAAATTATTCCAACATTTATTAATTCAGCTATGCCAAAATGGTTTACATACATATTTATGTTAACTTTATTATCAGCAGCTATGAGTACAATCAGCACACAATTCCACGTTCAAGGTTCATCTATTGCTTATGATGTATATGGTACTTTAAAAGGTGATTCCAAAAAGAATAATTTAAGTATTACACGAATTGGTATTCTTGTTGCAATAGTTATTGCCGTGATTTTAGCATATTTATTACCAAGCAATATCGTTGCTCAAGGAACAGGAATATTCTTTGGAATTTGTGCTGCAGCATTCCTTCCAGTATATATATGTGCTTTATTCTGGAAACGTACAACTAAAAAAGGAGCTATTGCAGGAATTATTAGTGGAACTGTTATTAGTCTTTTCTGTCTAATATTTACTCATCAGAAAGAAGCAGCTGGACTTGGTATTTGTAAAATGTTAACAGGACAAAGTGTGTTATTTACTAGTATGCCATGGCCATATGTAGATCCTATGGTTATTGCACTTCCATTAGCATTTATTATAACAATTGTTGTATCACTTATTACTAAAAATACAACAGATGAAGAAGAAAATATCGAAAAGATATTTGAAAATAATAAATTATCTGAAGGTGGAAGTAAATGATAGAAGTATTAGGATTAACAGATCCTATGATAATTGCTGCATATATGTCATGTATTCTCATTACAGTAATATGTGTTATATATGGAGCTATTTATTGGAATAGTGAAAAATAACAAATTATCCCCTTCTTTCTTTTTTTTATAAAACTAAATCTATCTATCAAATTACTATCTTTTTTTATTAAATATTTAATGATAATTATATTAATATTAAAACATTTTATATATAATAAAAATATAAAATTCTTTATAAAATAAGGAAGTGAAAATATGCCGATAATAACAGTATATGGACCAGCAAATAGATCAAAAGAAACTAAAAAAGAGTTAATTGAAAATATATCAAAAGTTGTATCTGAAGCTTATGAAATGCCCATAAGTACAATACATGTAAACATTATTGAAAACCCACCTGACAATGTTGGTGTTGGTGGAAAACAATTATCAGAAATAAATAAGTCAATATAAAAATAAGTTATATGAAAAAAGATTTAAGCTCCAAAAAATAATTATTATTCTTCTATTTTTTTTTAAAAAAAGTTAAAAAAAGAATTGAGAAAATAGCACTTAAGCTACTTCTTCAATTGCTTGTACAGGACATGCTTCAGCACATAATCCACAACCTGCACATGTTGCTTCATCAATTGTGTATGGTGTACCTTCTGCGATACAGTTTACAGGACATGCTTCTACACATAATCCACATGCTACACAATTATCGTTTATTTTGTAAGCTGCCATATTTATCACCTTATTATCTTATTAGTTATTATAACTAACAAAATTATATATATTTCAATCTAAATATATATTTTACTATTTTTATAAAATAAAAAATTAATAAAAAGATTCTTAAATAGGAAAATAAGATATTATAATCAATTAAACAAGATTTTTGATTTAATAATAATTTGATTTTTATAAAAAATAATAGTAAAAAACAATCAGATAAAACTAAAAACTAACCATATAAAATAATATATAATATTAAAATAGATAATTGTTAATATAATTCAACAATTAAAAAGGAGCCAAAATATGTCCGAAGAAACTAATAATGATGATGAAAATATAAGTCAAGAACAAAATATTTTCTCAGAAGAAAAAGATCTTTTTGAACTAACAAAAAATATTGATTATACTCAATTAAACAAAGCACAACAAACAGAACTTAAAAAACAATTAAACCCCTCATCATATGAAACATACATATATGATATGGATATTGATCCACAAATTACTGAAAAATATGAAGTTGGAGAATATTTATATCAGCCAACAGATATTTATACAACACAACTTATTACAAAACCAACAAAAAACGTGAGATATTTAATATTTTCAAAGGAATTTCAAAAAATATCTGATGAAGAACTAATTCCCGAGTATCAAAATATAGACTTATCAGTGACTGGAGTTTTAAGTTGTTTTAAAATAATAGATATATCAAAAAAGGATGAATTAACACAAATTACTTTATTACATTATAATAGTTTTGAAGAAATTCTTATAAAACATCATAAAACAGAAATAGAAGAAAAAGCAATAAAAATATCAAAAGAAATCCTAGAAAAAGAAGAATATGTGAATAGGTATATTGATTTAGAAGAAATTAACTATAAAATAACAACTGCCATAGGGATAAATAATAGAGAAGCGAAATTAAAACCATTTACAAAAGATCAAATTATATTTTACTTAGATGTTCTATCAGAATTACTTAATAAATATAATCTAGATGATATCTTCGAGTTTACTGATGAATATGATATTGTAAACATTATTAATATTTATCAAAAGTCTATAGATGAACTCGGAAATATAGATGTTAATAAAGATGAATATTTAGAAGAAAAAGAAGAAATTATCAAAGCTTATAAAAAAACTATTATTAATAGTCTTGAGTTATCAGATAATTTAAAAGAAACTGAAATTAAAACAGAAATATCTGAGGATTTTGAAAATAAAGATTCTGAAGAACAATTAAAGGAAATTAGTGAAATTCTAAATATCCCTCAAGAAAAATTAGAAAAAATAATTAATACTAAAAAATAAATCATTATCCTATCTAAAAAAAAATAAGTTTAAAAAAAGTATGAGCTTATTTTTATTTTATCTTCTTTTTTAAAAAAAAAGTAGGAAAAATTAATTATTATCTCTAAAAGTTAATTTTGTATTTCCAATAGAAGAATTATATCTACTATTCTCTCCTACTACAATAGAAACAGTGTATTCATTTGAATTTAAATTACTAGTTGGTATTGTTATATTAAGTAATCCATCTGTTACTATTGTTTGAATGTATGTTCTACCATCAATTTTTATTGAAACTTTCATATTTCTAGATATTGGTTCATTGTTTTCATCAAGAATTACTGCTTTTAATGTAGCATTTGAACCTTCAATAACATCTACAGGTTCAGCTTGAACGTGTGTATTTGTTTTTACTATTGTGAATGTTGATGTTGCTTCTGCTCTGTTGTAATATGTTGAATCTATGTATACTGCCGTAATATTGTATGTTTTTACACCCATATCTGAAAGATTATATATTAATGTTGCTATTCCATCAGTTACATTTGATTGAATATTGTTTCCTTCATTATCTTTTAATGTTTTACCATTGATTTTAAAGATAACTGTACCTTCATTTACTCTTTCATTACCTTCTGATACAAGTACAAGAACTCTAAGAGTATCTCCTGTTTTAAATTCATCTTCTGATATTATTTTTAAAGATACATCTTTTTTATTGACTAATAATGTTGTATTAATGTTTGTTCCAACGTATGATTTAGTATCTCCTGTTTTTAAAGTTAAATTATATGTTCCTTCTCTTATTGTATCTGTAGGAACAATTATTTCAACTATACCATCAGTTACTGTAGAGTGAGTGTATGTTTTTCCATTAATTTTAACTGCAATATTTACATCACCAGAGACAATTTCATTGTTTTCATCATATATTACTGCTTTAATTGTTGTGTTTGTACCTTTTGTTATTGTTATTGGATCTATTTTGATGTATGTGTTTAATTTTTCAACATTAAATAATGTTGTATCTTCTGATCTGTTGTAATATTCTGTACTTCCATATACAGCTGTAATATTATAAGTTTTTACTGCTGTATTTTTAGGAATTTCATATTTTAAAGTTGCTACTCCATTTTCTATTGTTGCTTGAATATTATTTCCTTCATCATCTTTTAATGTTTTACCATTAATTTTAAAGATAATAGAACCTTCATTTACGAGATTATCATTTTCACTTACTAATACTATAACATTGAGAGTATTTCCAGGTTTAATGGACTCTTCAGTATTAATATTTAATGTTACATCATGTTTAGCTATTGTTAAATCAATAGATTGTTCTGAAGATTCATATTTATCATTATCTGAGGTAATATCAATCACATAGTTTCCAGCATTTAATTTAGTTGTATCAATTATATAATTAATACCATTATCAGATATGGTGGTGTAATATTCATCACCAATATTTATGTTAAATACTATATTATCAATAGATGTTCCATTTTCATCTACAACATTACTTGCTAATACTGTATTTTCTCCAACCAATGTTGTAATTGATGAGTCCAAATTAAGATATAATTTATTTTTAGTTATATCTAAGTTATAATCTTGTTCATCTATAGAAAGTATTCTGTCAGACCCAAGATATTTAACTCCTACTTTTTCAGCAAAACTTGCTGTGTAATTATATGTTGCTTTACCATTATCATCAGTTAAAACTGTTACATAATTATCTTCATTAGTACCTATTACAAATACTATTTCATAACCACTTAATGCTTTACCATCATTGGTAGTAAATGTTGCTTCAAGAACTTTTGATTCTCCTACTTTTAAAGATATAGGGTCATCAGTTATTGTTAATTTAGAGTCAATATTTGTTTTTGTTGTTATTGTGTATGTTGTTTCTGATTCTTGATAACTACTATCTAATGCTTTATATTTGAGTATAATATTGTTTGTTTCTTTGTTTAATTTGTAATTTTCAATAGTTATTTGAGCTTTACCATCAGTTAGAGTAAATTCCTTATAAAGGTTATCATTAATAAATACTGTAACTGTTCCATTTTTAACTATGTTATTTTCGTTTTTATTAAGTATTACTTCTATTTCTGCTTCATAATCTTTATCATCAATTGTAATGTCTTCTACCGGATTTATAGATGTTTCAAGATTATTATCAATATATTCATTATCATCTATTGTGTTTGATTCAATAGAACTTATAAGGACATCTTCATCATTTTCATTAGTATTATTTAAGAATGTGCTATCTGCTATTTCTGCATTTTCTATAGTTAAGATGTAACCTTTTTTCACTGTGTTATTTATAAATGAAGATTCATTTAATTTTAATGTTGCAAGACTGTAGATTACTCCACCATCACTTACAGCAGAGTTATTTGTGAACTTAGATTTAGTTATATCTGCAGCACTACCTTCACTTGCAAATAGTACTCCACCAAAATCTGCAGTACTGTTTACAAATTCTACATTTGTTACATTAAGAATTCCATTATCATTTAATAAAACTGCTCCACCACAATTTGTTGCGGTACTGTTTATAATTTTTGTATTAAGAATTGTTAAATTGTTGTTTGATCCACCTGCTACAGCTATTGCACCACCATTATATGATGTACTGTTTACAATAGTAATATTGTCAACTACCATTTTTGCTGAATCTGATACTGCTATAGCTCCACCACGAGCTTGAAGTCCATCTTCTAATGCTGAGTTATTAGTGAAGTTTGTATTATTTATTGTTACATCAGAATTATTAAATAGTGCACAAATTGCTCCACCTACAGGGCTTCTTCCACCACTACCTTGTCCTACAGCTTTGTTTCCTTCAAATAATGAATTATTTATAGAAACTTTGTTGTATATGTTTAATGCTCCACCGTATAAAGCAGTGTTGTTAATAAATTTACAATCTGTAATTACTTTATCACCATTGTTTGATTGAGAATAAATTTCTATTGCTCCTCCAAAACGTGCTTCGTTTCCAAGGAATGTGGAGTTTGCAATTGTAACATCGTCGTTATTATATAAAATTTGTAATGCTCCACCAAGACATCCGTCACCGTTAGGTTCTACATCATTATGTACAGCAGTGTTGTTTTCAAAGCGTGTATTATTAATGTATGATTTACCATATAATACTGCTGCTGCACCACCATGATCATAACTAACAGCACGTACAGTGTTAGTAACAGTGTTGAAAGTGAAGGTTGCATCATTTATAACAATGTCACCTTTACTTGATATAGCACCACCATAGTTTTTAGCAGTGTTTTCTGTAAAAGTTGAACCTTGTACTGTTAATGTACCAGAGTTGTATATTGCTCCACCTTGCTCTGTTGCAGTGTTGCTTTTAAATATTCCACCTTCTAGTTTGAGAATTCCATTATTTGATATTGCTCCACCTAATTCTGCTTGACCATTTTGTATTGTTATATCTGTTAATTTTAAGTTTAATATTGAGTTTTCTTCGATTTGTAATAATTGGTTATTATTAAGATCTATTGTTTGTCCATTACCATTAATTGTTACTGTGATGTTGTTATTATTTGTCCAAACTATTGTTTGATTTGCTGTGTATGTTCCTGTGTTTAATGTTATTTCCTGGTCTTTTGTTTCTGTATTTAATTTTTCAAATTCAGCATACAACTCATTATAGTTGTTAACTTCAATTGTTGTTGATTCTGTACTATTCTTTAATATTTTTGTATCGTTGCTTAAATTCTTATTTTCATTTGTTATTTGTTCTATATTATTCTTTTCTACTGTTTCATATGAATTTACATCCAAATTAGTATCAGATAATCCATTATCAGATACAACTGAAACATTATAATTATTATCTGTATCTTCAGCAAATACTAAAGAAGAAGATAACACTGTTAATACAATAAATATAAAAAAGAAAATATATTTATTTTTAGCCATATTAATCCCCCTAATTTGTGAATTATATGCACACTAATAGTATTTAAATTAATATATATAAATATTACAATAAATTTAAATAGTTTAAAAAATGGTTTAATTTACAAATATAAATTATAAAATAAATAAAATAAGTTTAAATAAATATAAAAAATTAGATTTACCAAAAAAATATGTATTTAACTTTAAATTTAAAATAAAAACTTTAAAAAATATATTAAATAATAATATTATTTAATAAAATAAAGATTTAAAAAAGAAGATATAAAAATTAAAGGAATTTAAAACTAATACTTTTTAGAAATTTTAAATAAAACCTTAGAAATAATATATAAAACAGGTAACTCTATCAATGGTCCAGTTACTAATGATAATATAATAAGTTCTCTTCCTGGAAAAGTAGTTACCGCTATTGCTAAAGCTAGAGGTGAATTTCTAGCTAAAGTTGTTAATGATAAACTAACATATTTTTCATATGTAAAATTAATCTTTTTTGATACAAAATAATCTAACACCATATTTCCCACAAAAAATAACAATAATGGAATTAATACATATCCTACTAAATAAATATTCTTAATTAATAACAAACCTTCACTATTAAAAATTGAAAATATTGCTAAAGATAGAAATATTATTTGAAAATCAAAAAACAGGTGAACTTATATGAAATGTCCTATATGTGACTTTGAAAATGGAGATAGAACAACATGCAAAGTATGTGGAAAAAAATTAAAAGATACTCCTGAAGATATTGAAGTTATACCACAAAAAACTAATGAAAATGAAATAAATAAAAATAATATTGAAAAAACACAAGAAATAAATAAAAAAACGGAAAACATCCAAAATACACAAACACCACAACAAATACCTAACCATAACTACAATCAACAAAATAGCCAACAATACGGACAACAACAGCAACAACAATACACAAGACCTTTTAATCAGAAAAGTAAAGCTATTGGATTTATTTTAAATTTCCTTATTGTTGGAGCTGGATATTGTTACGTTGACATGTGGGGAGAAGGTATTACTTTATTTATCTTATGTTTTATATGTGGATTTTTAGGTATGTTCTTAATTTTCCCTCTAATTATTCCTCCTCTCATATGGCTTTACGGTATTATTGATATTTTCGGAAAAGTTAATAAATATAATCGAGGAGAACCACTCAAATTATTCTAAAGTAATAATTTAAACTTTTTATTTTTTTTTAAAAATTAATTATTATATTAAATTTTTCTTTGAAATCAAAAACATAACTAATAAACTAATTGAGATGATTATTAATGAAATCTAAATATTATCTTCATATAGTTATAGTTTTATGTACTATTTTTATGATTTCAATGGTTTCTGCTGGTGATATTACCAATAATCAAGATAATCAAATAAGTATATCTAAAAATATAACATTAGAAGAAAATTATCAACAAAAAGAATTTAAGACAACAACTGACAATAAAATTTATGTAAGTAATAAAAATGGATCAGACAACAATGACGGATCAATAGAACATCCTTATGCTACATTAAATAAAGCATTTTCAATATTTAATGATACATCTGCAATGAGATATTTATTTATAAAGGAAGCTATAATTATACCTCTAATTATTCTCTCTGTAAAAACATTACTATAACAGGAGAAAATACTAAAACTGTTATTATACTTAATAATTCTAATCAAAATACACTTATTACAACAAATAATCCTGGAATTAAGATCAATATTCGAAATTTAACTATTGAAAATGGTAATGGAACATATGGAGGTATTATTAAGATTAGAACTAACAATAATACTTTGAATATGAATAATGTTATTCTAAAAAATAGTGTAGGAGTAAACGGAGGTGCGATTGGATCAATTGCAAATTCAACTACAATTATACTGAGAAATTGTTTTTTTGAAAACAATACAGCTGTATCTAGTGGTGGTGCTATTTCATGTACTGAATATTATAATAAAATTATAATTATAAATTCTACTTTTGCCAACAACTATGTTCAATCAACAAATGGATCAATGATAGGTGCTGGGGGTGCAATATATAATGGTGGAAATACTAATTTAACTATTATAAATTCAACTTTTAGAAAAAATAGAGCTCAAAATGGTGGAGCAGTATATAATGCAAATCAAGCAAATCTCACCATTGAATCAACGACCTTTATCCATAATATTGCAAAAAATAAGAATATTTATGGATATGGTGGTTCTATAATGGTTGGTAATGGAATTTTCATAATTAACAATTCAACAATAAATGATTCTGAAGCATCAAAAGGTGGAGCAATAAGTATAAATAGTGGACAGAATGCTACAATAACAAATAGTATGTTTAATAATAATTCTGCTAAAGAATATGGTGGTGCTATTTATTGTTATTCTAATTTAACTATAAATAATTCTACATTTAGCAATAATAATGCAAATATTCGTGGTGGTGCTGTTATGGATATTGGTCAAGCAGATACACTTCAAATAATTAACTCCACGTTTAAATCAAATTCTGCAGTAAATAATAATGATAGAAATGGAGATTTAACATATGGAGGGGCTTTTTCAGGTAATGCTAAACTAGGAAAATATTATATTTATAATACTTTATTTGAAAATAATATTGCAAACAAAGGAGGAGCTATATCATCAGTTAGTTCTCAGATTAGATGGAACATATATAATGTAACATTTAATCAAAATACAGCATGTAGTATTAATAATACTTACAGTGGAGCAGTATATATTCAATCAGAACATAGTGAATTTATAATAAGTGAAAGTACTTTTAATAAAAATAAAGCTACGGGAAACAATACCAATGGTGGAGGTGCTATCTCAGCAATTGGTAAGAATAATAATATATTTATATATTCAAGTAAATTCAATGAAAATTGTGCAAAATATGGTGGATCTATTTATACAAATGATGAAAATGCACTGGATATTGAATTTTCTGAATTTAAAAAGAATAATGCTACAGAATATGGTGGAGCAATCTTTTCAAATGCAAATACAAATATCATATATACCGTTTTAACATATAATACTGCTAAACTTGGTGGAGGAGTATATTCTAATAAATCTGAATGTGA
>CAZHBQ010000005.1:0-44794 GCA_964530785.1 uncultured Methanobacteriaceae archaeon
CTGAAATAATGAATTATTTAACTAATAATAATTTTATTAAAACATTAAAGAAAATCTAGTTTATTTAGTAATTTAAATAAACTCTATTTTGACATTATAATAATTTATACTTACTTTTATTTATATCCTAACCCTTTTTTTTAAAATTAATAAAATAATTATTATTAATATATATTTATTTAAATTTAGACATAATATTCTATATTAAGCTAGTTTATTTACTATTCTTTAGTATAAAATACGTCTTTAGATTATATTTATATATAAATAAGAGCATTAGAATACACATACAAAATATGATTTTATAAATTTCCATTATTTTATAAGAAATTTTTTTATTTTTTTAAATAAACATGGTTTATAATATATAAATATTATTTTTTTAATATTTTAGTTGAATAATAATTAAAAGTAATCTATTCTATTTTTATGTAAAATATTTTGAGGTATTTTATTGTAAGTCTCATATTTATTTTATTAAGATTCATACTTTTTTTATTTTAAATTTAAATCTATTTTAATTCTTATTTAATTAAAAAAAGAATTATCCTAAAATATAAAATAGATTATAAGCATATATATCCTCATGGAAGAGAATAAAATAAATAGATATGTTATTATAATGGCAGTTTTGGCTTCTTTTGCAGTAGCTTTTACTTCAAATGCAGTTTCAGTTGCACTTCCTGTAATAGCTAAGGATTTTCAGATAAGTAATATTTTACAAAACTGGATTGTTAGTATATATTTAATAATTATTGCAACAGCTAGTGTTCCTTTTGGTAAAATATGTGCTAAGTATGGATTAAATAAAACTCTTAGGATAGGTTTTATTGTATATATTATTGGTGCATTACTTTCTGGTTTATCTCCAAATGTTTATTTCATGATTGTTGCAAGAATTATTCAAGCTATAGGTTCAGCAGTTTTATTTGTTAATGTTATGTCAATTATTACTGCTCAAATACCTCCAAAAAATCGTGGACAAGCAATTGGTTTAAATGTTACAGGAGTTTATATTGGTTTAGCTTTAGCACCTACTATTAGTGGTATCCTTTCTCAAAATATTTCATGGAGAAGTATTTTTTATATAACAATACCTTTAACAATTATTGCATATTATTTATTAGTTAAAGTAGATAAAGAATGGGAAATGGGTGTGGATGATCCTATAGATATTAAAGGTTCTATTTATTATATTGTTGGAATTTTAATACTTATGTATGGTTTCACAATTATGAATAGTATTGAAGGTTTAATTCTCGTAATTATTAGTATTGTTATTTTAATAATATTTGCAAAATATGAATTAAAAGTTAACAATCCTATATATGAGATAAGATTATTTAAAAATATAAAATACACATCATCAAATATTGCATCATTGATAAGTTATTTTGCAACTTTTGTAGTAACCTATATTTTAAATTATCATCTTCAGTATATAAGAGGATTTGATCCACAAATTAGTGGAATAATATTAATTGTAACACCATTATTGATGGCAATTTGCGCACCATTTTCAGGAAGATTATCTGATAAAATAGATCCACAAATAATTGCAGCAGTAGGTATGGGATTAGTATCTATAGCAGTATTTTTACTAATATTTTTAGATTCAAATACACCAATATATATGATTATGGTTTCAATGGTACTACAAGGATTAGGATTTGGTTTATTCTCATCACCAAATAGTAATGTGATTATGAGTTCTGTTGATAAAAAAGATATTGGTACAGCTTCAGCATCATTATCTACTGTTCGAACAATAGGTCAATCACTTAGTTTAGGATTATTAACATTGATCTTTGCATTTATAATGGGAAATGTTCCAATAATTCCTGAAAACTATACTTTACTTATTCAAAGTAGTCAAGTTACAATGATAATATCAACAATACTATGTATAATAGCAGTATTTTTATCATTAAAAGGTCTTAAAAGCCATAAAATAAATTAAACTTTATTCACTTTTTTTACTCTTTTTTTTTTAAATTTAATGAAAAATTAGTTAATTTAATGAAAAAATAGATTATATATAAAAATTAGTAATATTTAAAAAAATAGTTTATAAAAAAAAGAAGAAGATTAGTAGAAGTGTTTTAAAGCTAATTCTATATCTTCAGGTTGAATTGTTTTACGATCTGCATGTTTTGCTAAGTCAATTGCTGCTACAGATAATTTTTTTGCGTAAGCTTCTACAGCTTCAACTAATTTTTCTTCTGCATCTTTACTTATTCTTTCTGCACCTGCAGTTTTTGCAATTCTTGTTACTGGTGCTTTTGGTATTTCTGTCATTTTTTTTTCATCTCCTAAATTCTATTATGTATTATGTATTATTTAAGTATTTCTTATTAATACACCTAATTTACCACATATTTAAAAAATATTGGTTAATTTATAAAAAAATAAAAAAATTAGATTTTAAAATTCTAATTTTGAAATTCTATCCATAGCCTCTACTGTTTTTTCATATGTATTGAATGCTGTTAATCTAATGTAACCTTCACCGCTAGGACCAAATCCTGCACCTGGAGTACTTACAACATGAGCATCATTAAGTAAAATATCGAAGAATGACCAGGAATCTATGTCATTAGGAGTTTTAACCCATATGTATGGTGAATCTATTCCACCGTAAACTTCTAAACCTATTTCTTCAAGACTTTCTCTTATTACTTTAGCATTTTCAACATAGTAATCAAGATTTTCTTGAATTTCTTTTTTACCTTCAGGTGTGTATATAGCTTGAGCTGCACGTTGTACTGGGTATGATACTCCATTGAATTTTGTTGATTGTCTTCTGTTCCATAATGGTGTAAGTTGTACATCTTCACCTTTAGAATTTTTTATTGTTACTTCTTCAGGTACAACACAGTAACCACAACGAGTTCCTGTAAATCCTGCTACTTTTGAATAACTTCTAAATTCTACTGCAACTTCTTTTGCTCCTTCAATTTCAAAAATACTGTGTGGAACATTTTCTGTTTTAATGAATGATTCATATGCTGCATCAAATAATATTAAAGCATCATTTTCTTTTGCATAATCTACCCATTCTTTAAGTTGCTCTTTTGTAAGTGTGGTTCCTGTTGGATTGTTAGGGTAACATAAATATATTATATCAACATCTTCTTGAGGAAGTGATGGTACAAAATCATTTTCAGCTGTTGCTGGAAGATATACTATATTTTCATAGAATCCATCATCACCCATATTTCCACTACGTCCACTCATTACGTTACTGTCAACATATACAGGATATACTGGGTCTGTTACTGCAATTATATTATCTTTTGAAAATAATTCTTGGAAGTTTCCTGTATCACATTTAGCTCCATCACTTACAAATACTTCAGAATTTTTAAGTTCTACCCCTAATGGTTCATAGTCGTTTTTGATAATTTCTTCTATAATGAAATCATATCCTTGTTCTGGACCATATCCTCTGAATGTATCAGCATTACCCATTTCATCTACTGCATCTTTAAATGCTTTTATAACTGATTTTGCAAGAGGTCTTGTTACATCTCCAATTCCCATTTTTATTAATTCTATATCAGGATTTTCATTTTGATATTCTTCTACTCTTCTTGCTATTTCTACAAATAAGTAATTATTTTGTATTAAATCAAAGTTTTCATTTACTGTTGCTACCATTTTTTTCACCTTTATTTTTTTTTTAGTTATGTGTATAATAAAAAGTTATTTCATCATCTGTTATTTCATCTACTCTTGCAAATCCAAATCTTTCAAGTTGTACCATATCATCAACTTTTAGATCTTTACTATCAGCTTCAATGTATCCATTAATAGTTGTATTATCTGGCATTATAACATTTGCTTTAACAGATTCTTCAACTGGAGTCCATTGAATTATTGCTGCTTTTTGACTTTGAGCATCTTCTAAAGTTTCACTATTATATATTGCTTCATTTTCTGTTACATCTACATTAATTAAATCCATGAGTCTTAATGGTTTTTTTGTTTTCACTGCTTTATCATAGTCATCTTGTGGTATGTATGCAGATCCTTTAAAGTTGAGATTTCTCATACCTTTTTCTGGTTTATTATAATGTAATTCTCGTGTTAAGGTAAGTTCTTGTTTATCTTCAGGAATATTATTAATATCTATTTTAACTGGATTTGGAATAAAGAAATATCTATTTGTATTTTCTTCAATAATGTTACGGTTTAGTCCATAAATTTTTTTCCAACTTATAGTTGCATCAGCTTGTTTTGTTCCAATTTCTTCTATAAGATCATATAATACTTCTTTTTTTATTCCTCGTCTAGCAATAGCACGTATAGTTCCAAGTCTAGGATCATCCCAACCAGTATATGAACCATTTGATATACCTTCACGAGCTTTAGATGTACTTAATTCAACATCATCCATTTTAAGACGGCCGTAATGAATAAATTCAGGTACATCCCATCCAAAGTGTTCATATAAATATGTTTGTTTTTCACTATTTGCAAGGTGATCTTTTCCTCTTAAAACATGTGTCATACCCATTAAATGATCATCAACTGTTACTGAAAAATTCATCATAGGATATATTCTATATTTATTTCCGATTCTTGGATGTTCTTCTTCAACAATTCTCATAGCAACCCAGTCACGAATAGCTGGATTTTTATGATTAATATCAGTTTTCACACGAAGAACTGCTTCTCCTGCATCCATTTCATCGAATTTATCCCATAAATTAAGATTTTCTTCAATAGAATTATCTCTACATGGACATGGTTGACAATTATCTTTAAGTTTTTTAAAGTCACCACCATCACATGTACACATGTAAGCTGCACCTATTTCTATAGCTTTTCTTGCATACTCATAGTAAATATCCATTCTATCACTTTGAGTATAAACTTCATCAGGAGTAATACCTAACCATTCAATATCTTCAGGAATATATTTATAAGCATCAACTTCAACACGTTTAGGATCAGTATCTTCAATTCTTAAAACAAGTTTACCATTATACTTTTTTTGATATAACATGTTAAGTAATGCTGCTCTTGCATGACCAATATGTAATGGTCCTGAAGGATTAGGAGCAAATCTAAGTTTTATTTCTTTACCTTCACTATTTTTAAGTTCAGGTAATCCTTTAGGTTTTTCAGGTGCTCTTTTATGTTCTTCAAGTCCACCATATTTTTCAAGTTCTTTTTGTTGTTCTTCTGCTGAGAGATTATTTACTTTTGCAGTTAATTTTCCTGCTAATTGGGAAACTGTTTTTGGATCTTTCCTCATTTCAGGGTTTTTAGACATAACCATCCCTATAACAGATCCTGTTTGACATTGATTTCCATGTTCAACAGCATTTGTTAAAGCATATTTATAAATAGTTTCTTCAATATCCATCGATATCCTCCTTGTTTTTGGATAATAATTTAATAAAAATAAGATAATTATTCATTTTATATATAAATTTTAATAATTATTTATTATATTATAATATATTTATGAAGATATAAAAAAATTTACAGAAATAATATTTATTTAAAATTACTGAAATTGGAATTATTAATCTTAAATTTTATAAAATCAAAGAATAAATTTATTATATCTTTTTATTATAATTATATTATAGCATTGCTTTTTATAAAAATTAAATAAAAAGTTTTGGGGGAGATATATGTCAGGTTCGAACAATTATAAAGATAATCATTGGGATAGTTCATTTTCTTTTTTAATGGCAATGATTGGAGCAGCAGTAGGTTTAGGTAATATTTGGCGTTTTAGCTATGTATTATATTCTAACGGTGGAGGAGCATTTTTAATACCTTACTTTTTTGCAATATTTATAATGGGAATACCATTTTTAATAATGGAATATGGTTTAGGTTATAAATTTAAAGATTCTTTGGCAAATATATTAAAGAAGATAAAGCCAAAATTTGAATTTATAGGATGGTTTACAGCATTTCTAGTATTTTTAGTTCTAACATATTATGTTGTTATTATGGGATGGGATGTAATTTATCTGATTCTTAGTTTTTTTAAGGGTTGGGGAGTAGATCCAAATTTATTCTTTAATACAAATATAGTAGTTGGTGGAAATAATTTAGATAATATTTTAACATTAGTATTGCCTACATTTATTGTAACATTATTAATATGGGTTGTTATATGGTTTGTTTCACATAAATCATTAGATAAAGGTATTTCTAAAGTTGTTAAAGTTCTAATTCCATTGTTATTTATAATGATGGCAATTATTGTAGCATATTCATTTACTTTACCAGGACATATGTCAGGTTTATCTGCGTTATTTAATCCTGATTGGAGTGCATTACTTGATATTCAAATATGGCTTGCTGCATTTGGACAAATAATATTTTCATTATCCATGGGTCAAGCTATAGCTGTAACATATGCAAGTTACTTACCAAAAAATACAAAATTAGTAGATAATGTATTAATAGTGGTTGCATCTAACTCTGGATTTGAATTATTTACAGCATTAGGTGTATTTAGTATTCTTGGTTTTATGTCTTTAACATCTGGTCTTCCAATTAATGAGATAGCAACAAGTGGTTCAGGTCTTTTATTTGTAGTTTTCCCAGAAATATTTAATGTAATGGGTGATATCGCATATATTATAGCACCTTTATTCTTCTTATGTGTGTTCTTTGCTGGAATAACATCAGCATTAGCATTTTTAGAACCAATGTCTCTTACATTATCTAAAAAATTTGGTTGGTCAAGATTCCGTTCAGTAACAGTATTGTCAGTAATTGGATTCTTATTATCAACAATATACACTACAGGTTCTGGAAATTATATTTTAGTTATTGCAGATAGTTATATTAATCAATTTGGAATATTACTTGCAGTATTATTACAAGCACTAGTGGTATCATGGTATTATGGTCTTGATAAATTATTACCAGTACTAAATAGTCATTCAACAGTTAAAGTTGGAAAAAGATGGATGTTAGTTATTAAAATTATATTACCATTAATTATAGCATTTATGTGGATTGTTGGTGTTGTAGATCTTATAAGTTCTGAAGGATTTACAGATATTATGTTACAAGTAATTATAACTATATTATTTATAGCAATACCATTGTTACTGACAGTATTACCATCAAAAGTTGATCAATAATAAAATTCTTTTTTTATTTACTTTTTTTTAAACATATTCAGATTTATTCTTTTTTAAAAAAATAGTATATTTATCTATTATACTAAATATTATAATATAATTTATATTTGAATTTAGATTTTAAAAATAAGAATTCAATGTATAAATTGAATTTATATAATCTAAATTTTGAGGTAGGTAGATGAAAAACTCAAATAATAATAAAAAAGATAGTAAGTGGGATAGTTCATTTGCTTTTTTAATGGCAATGATTGGAGCAGCAGTAGGTTTAGGTAATATTTGGCGTTTTAGCTACGTGTTATATTCTAACGGTGGAGGCGCATTTTTAATACCTTACTTTTTTGCAATATTCATAATGGGAATACCGTTTTTAATAATGGAATATGGTCTTGGATTTAAATTTAAAGATTCACTTCCAAATATATTAAAAAAGATTTCATCGAAGCTTGAATATCTTGGCTGGTTTATTGCATTTTTAGTATTTCTTGTGTTAACATATTATGTTGTTATTATTGGATGGGATGTAATATATCTAGTACTTAGTTTCTTTAAAGGATGGGGAGTAGATCCAAACTTATTTTTCAATAATAATATTATAGTTGGTGGAAATAATCTTGATAGTATTTTCACAATTGTTTGGCCAACATTTCTTGTAACAATATTAATATGGGCTATTGTATGGTTTATATCACATAAATCTTTGAATGATGGTATTTCTAAAGTTGTTAAAGTTTTAATTCCATTATTATTTGTTATGATGGCGTTAATTGTATGTTATTCTTTCACATTACCTGGACAAATGATTGGTTTATCTGCATTGTTTAGTCCTGATTGGAGTGCATTGTTGAATATTCAAATATGGCTTGCTGCATTTGGACAAATTGTATTTTCATTATCTATGGGTCAGGCTATAGCTGTAACTTATGCTAGTTATTTATCTGAAGATAGTAAATTAGTTGATAATGTTTTATATGTTGTATGTGCTAACTCTGGGTTTGAATTATTTACAGCATTAGGTGTATTTAGTATTCTTGGTTTCATGTCTTTAACATCTGGTCTTCCAATTAATGAAATAGCAACAAGTGGTACTGGTCTTTTATTTATAATATTCCCTGAAATTTTTAATATTATGGGTAATGTTGCATATATTATTGCACCAGCATTTTTCTTATGTGTATTCTTTGCGGGAATAACATCAGCATTAGCATTATTAGAACCTATGTCTCTTGCTGTATCAAACAAGTTTGGTTGGTCAAGATCTCGTTCGGTAACAGTATTGTCAATAATTGGATTATTAATTTCTTTAATTTATACTACAGGTTCTGGAAATTATATTTTAACAATTGCAGATAGTTATATTAATCAATTTGGAGTATTACTTGCTGTGATAATGCAAGCAATAATTTTCGCATGGTATTATGGTCTTGATAAGTTATTACCTGTTTTAAATAGTCATTCATCAATTAGTGTTGGAAAAAAATGGGTATTGATTATTAAATTGATTTTACCAATCGTAATAGGATTTATGTGGATAGTTGGAATGGTTGATTTAATTAATTCAGAAACTACTTTGGATCTTTTAATACAATTATTTATCACATTAATTTTTGTATTCGTACCATTATTGTTAACATTATACTCGTCAAAAGATGTATCATCATCTTAAATTCTTTTTTTTTATTTATCATTTTTTCTATTTTTATTGATTTTTCTTTTCTTAAAAATTAATATATAGTTACTTTTTACAAAGATATTATAGAAGAATATTAATTTAATCAGTGAATTTTTATGAGTAAGAAAATACCTAGTTTATATAAGGAAGAAACAGAACCTCATACATCTTCTAAAAAGAAAAGTATAAAAAATCTTTTTAATACATCTTTAAAGAAAAAAATTGGAATTTTAATGTTTCTCATAATAGTTTTAGTTATACTTTTAACAATCTTAGGAAATCCTTTTTCTGAAGAAAATATTTCACACCTATCAAGTAATTCTATAGAAAAAGGAAATCTATCTGTAACTTTTACAGGAGATGTAATGTTTGGTCGTAAAACATCCGGAGTTCTTTCAAGTGGAGAAAGTCCATATAGATATGTAAGTAATGTTACTGGTCAATCAGATATTTTAGTAGTGAACACTGAAAACCCATTTACAACTAGTTCTAATTCTGTAAAACCTGATGTACCTTTAAAAGCAGATCCAGCATATATTAATTTATTAAATGGAACTAACTATACATTAATTTCTGCAAATGCTAATAATCATGTTTTTGATTATGGGGTTGAGGGTATGGAAGAGTCTATTAAACATCTTGATGAGGCTTCATATATTCATATAGGTGCTGGTGAGAATAAAACAGAAGCAACTGAACCTATAACATTAGAACAAAATGGACATAAAATAACAGTATTTAATTATATGGATAGTGAAAATTTTGTAGAATATAGTAATGATGTATTACCTGCAGCAACAGATAATAGTGCAGGATATTCTGCATGGGATGATTCAGAATCTGTAAAACAAATACAAGAAGCAAAAAATAATGGATCCGACTTTGTTGTTGTCTACATGCATTATGGAAATGAATATAGCAGATCACCTAATCAAGATCAAATGGATATTTCTCATAAGGCAATTGATGCTGGAGCAGATGCTGTTGTTGGATCTCATGCTCATGTAACTCAAGGAATTGAAATGTATCATAATAAACCTATATTTTATAATCTTGGAAATTTCATATTTGATCAGAGTAATACTGCAACACACAGAGCATATTTTGTAAACTTTAATATAAGTAATGATAATGTTACAGCTAATGTGTATCCTATTGATATAATAAATTATCTACCTCATTTTATGAGTGCTTCTGATGGAAAAACTTTACTTGAAGAATTAAATCCTCAATGTTCAGAATTAACCATCACTGATCAAGGAACAGGAATATTAAATTTCAAAATAGGAAATAATACAACAAATTAAATTTTATTTTAATATTATTTTCTTTATTTTTTCTTTTTTTATTTTTAAATTAAAATTTTTTTATTAATGAATTAATAATATATTACTATAGTTGATTTTTTTTAAGATTTTATTTTTTGAGGAAATATAATGATAGATATAGAAAGAACAATAGCTACAGAATTAAATATAAAACCTTGGCAAGCAAATGCTGCTATTACATTAATTAATGAAGATAATACTATACCATTTATTGCAAGATATAGAAAAGAAGCAACAGGTGGGTTAGATGATGAATTATTAAGAACACTTAATGAAAGATTAAATTATCTTAACAAATTAGAAGATCGTAAAAAAAATATTATGTTATCTATTGAAAAACAGGGAAAATTAACTGAAGATCTTAAAAAAGAAATTGAAGATATTTTAACAATAGTTGAATTAGAAGATTTATATAGGCCATATAAACAGAAAAAAACAACATTAGCATCAAAAGCAAGGGATAATGGTTTAGAACCATTAGCTTTAACAATATATGATCAAAAAATTGATTATTCTATAGAAAAAGAAGCAGAAAAATATATAACTGATGATGTTAAAACTATTAAAGATGCTCTAAAAGGAGCAAATGATATTATTGCAGATATTATTTCTGATAATGCTAATTTTAGAAGATTTATAAGAGAAATAACTATTGAAAAAGGAAATATTGTTGTAGAAGCTAAAGATAATGATTTATCTTCAGAATATGAAATGTATTATAATTTTTCTGAAAAATTAACTAATATTGCTCAACATAGAATTCTTGCAATAAATAGGGGTGAAAAAGAAAAATTATTAAAAGTCAGTATTGAAGCTCCTTTAGAAATTATTAAATTTTTCTTAGAAGATGAAATTTTAATTAATTATTCTGAAACTCCTGAAGTTATTGAATATAACCAATATACTGAAGAATTTATAAAAGAAAGTATATCTGATTCATATAAACGTTTAATTGCACCTTCCATTGAAAGAGAAATAAGAACCATGCTTACAGAAGATGCGGAAGATAAATCAATAAAAGTATTTAAAAAGAATTTAGAACAATTATTAATGCAACCACCAATAGTTGGACATGTTGTTTTAGGTTGGGATCCTGCATTTAGAACAGGATGTAAATTAGCAGTTATTGATGAATATGGAAAAGTTTTAGATACTGCTGTAGTTTATCCAACTGAACCTCAAAATAAAATTGAAGAAACAAAAGAAGTTGTATATGATTTAGTTGAAAAGTATAATATAGATTTAATAGCATTAGGAAATGGTACTGCTTCACGTGAATCTGAACAAATTATTGCAGATATAATTAAAGGAAGAGATATTTCATATGCTATAGTTAATGAGGCTGGAGCTTCAGTATATTCAGCAAGTGATTTAGCAAGAGAAGAATTTCCAGATTATGATGTAACTGAACGTGGTGCTATATCAATAGCAAGAAGATTAGAAGATCCATTATCTGAATTAGTGAAAATTGATCCTAAAAGTATTGGTGTAGGACAATATCAACATGATATGAATCCTAAAAAGTTAGATCAATCTCTAAGTGGTGTTGTAGAAAAAAGTGTTAATAATGTTGGAGTGGATTTGAATACAGCTTCTGCAGTATTAATGGAACATATTTCTGGAGTTTCCAAGAAAATTGCTAAAAATATTGTTTCACATCGAGAAGAAAATGGTTCTTTTGTCAATAGAGAAGAGTTATTAGATGTATCAGGTATTGGTCCTAAAACATTTGAACAGTGTGCTGGATTTATGAGAATATATAATTCTAAAAATATATTAGATAGTACATGTGTTCATCCTGAATCATATGATATTGTTTTAGCATTATTAACTATTTATGGATATGATTTAAATGATGTTAAAAATGGTGGAGTAAATCTTAAAATTGATGATTTAGAAAAAATCGCTGAAGAATTAGATGTTGGTGTATGGACATTAGAAGATATAATAAGTGAACTTAAAAAACCTGGTCGTGACCCAAGAGATGAAACTAATACACCTAAACTTCGTAAAGATGTTCTTGATATTGAGGATTTAGAGGAAGATATGATTCTTGAGGGTATTGTTCGTAATGTTGTTGATTTTGGAGCTTTTGTTGATATAGGTGTACATCAAGATGGTCTTGTACATATCTCTGAGTTAGTAGAAAATAAGTTTGTTGAACATCCAATGGATATTGTAAATGTTGGAGATATTGTTGAAGTTCGTGTTCTTAGTGTTGATTTAGAACGTAACCGAATTAGTTTATCTATGATTTTATAATCATTATTTTTTTAAAATAATGTCTTATTTTTTATTTTTTTTATCGATTTTTACTATAAAATATATATAGTTCTTTTTAACATATTTTAGAATATCTATAAAATAAATTATTTATCATGAATTTTCATGAGGATATTTTTTTAAAAAAAAAATATAGAATACAAAAAATTGGAGAAATTTATATGAAAGACCTTACTGGATTATTCAATCCTAAGTCAGTTGCCGTTGTAGGCGCATCAACCCAAGAATCAAAAATTGGATACATAGTAACAGACAACCTCATAAAATGTGGTTTTCCAGGAGAAATTTACCCTGTAAATAATAAAGCAGATGGTGAAATTTTAGGATTACCTGCATACAAATCAGTGAAGGATATTCCAGGAGATGTTGATCTAGTTGTAATGTCTATTCCTGCAAAATTTGTAAACAGCACTTTAGAAGAATGTGGAGAAAAAGGTGTAACTAATGTTATAGCTTTAACTGCTGGTTTCAAGGAAGTTGGTGGAGAAGGAGAAAAACTTGAAGAAGAAATGGTTAAAATAGCTAAAAAATATAACATGAATGTTCAAGGACCTAACTGTTTAGGAAGTTTAGATACCCACACACCACTTAATGCTTCATTTGCACAAATCATGCCTGAAAAAGGAAATATAGCATTTGTATCACAAAGTGGTGCAATGACTGTAGCTATTCTTGACTGGGCAATTTCTGAAGGAATAGGTTTTAGTAAAGTAGTAAGTTTAGGTAATAAAGCTGATGTTTCAGAAATAGATGTAATTGAAGAATTAGCTGATGATGATGAAACTAGTGTAATATTAGGATATCTTGAAGGAATTAGTGAAGGAGAAAGATTCCTCGAAGTAATGAAAAGAGTAACTAAGAAAAAACCTGTTGTATTAATTAAATCTGGATCAAGTCAAGCAGGTGCTAAAGCAGTATCATCACATACTGGTTCATTAGCTGGAAATGATTTTGCATTCGATGCTGCATTTGAAAACTGTGGTGTTATGAGAGCTCTATCAATGCAAGATTTATTTGATTATGGATTAGCATTTTCTAAATCATCATTACCAAAAGGTAAAAAAATAGCTGTAGTTACAAACGCTGGTGGTGGAGGAGTACTCACAGCAGATAAAATAGAAGATTTAGGTTTAGAATTAGCACAATTATCTGAAGAAACAATTGAAAGCTTAAAAGAAGTAATTCCTGATGAAGGTAGTTTAAGTAATCCTATTGATGTATTAGGTGATGCTCAACCTGAAAGGTATGAAAAAACACTTGAAATTATATTAAAAGAAGATGAAATTGACAGTGTAATTGTAATGGCTTGTCCTACAGCATCATACAAAGCTAAAGAAGTTGGAAATGCAATTGTAGAGGCTAAAAAAACATCTGATAAACCTATACTTGTAGTAAATATGGGTGGACCTTCATTTGATGAAGAAAATAAATTATTGAGAGATAATGATATTCCTACATGTGTTTTCCCAGAAACAGCTGTTAACATTATTCAAATGTTAGAAAGATATGCAACAATTCAATCTGAAGATCAAGAATCATGTCTTGATGAAATAACAGATGTTGATAAACAAGAAGCTCAAAAAATTATTGACAGTGCTAAAGAAGCAGGAAAAGATGCATTAATTGGTAGTGAAGCATACCAAGTAGCTAAAGCATATGGAATTTCAGCAGCACCTATTGTACTTGCAACTTCTAAAGAAGAAGCAGGAAAAGCTGCAGAAGAAATGGATTTCCCAGTAGTACTTAAAATTGCATCAGATAAAATATTACACAAAACTGATATTGGTGGAGTTGTAGTAAATGTAAGTAGTAAAGAAGAAGCAGAAAAAACTTACGAAGAAATTATAGGTCGTGCAAAAGAAGCATTCCCTGATGTAATTCCTGATGGTGTAGAAGTTCAAAAAATGATGCCTAGTGGACATGAAGTATTAATTGGTATGATTCGTGATGTTCAATTTGGTCCGATAATTGGATTTGGAATGGGTGGAATCTATGTAAACTTAATTAATGATGTATGTTTCAAATTAGGTTCTGGAATTAGTAATGAAGTAATTGATGATCAAATTGAAAATACTAAAATAAGTAAATTACTTAAAGGATATCGTGGAGAAGCACCTAGTGATATTGACTCTGTTAAAGATACAATTAAACGTATTGCAAAATTAACACTCGATTTCCCTGAAATTAAAGAGTTAGATATAAATCCAGTATTTGTTTATGAAGAAGGATGTAGTGCTTTAGATATTAAAATAACATTATAATCCTCTACACTCTTTTTTTTTTAATCTTTTTTTTTTAAAATTTAAATCATTTTTCTAAATTATTTACTCATGTTTTTATTTTTAAGATATAGATTACTCAATAAAGAAATAATATAAAAATAACATAATATATTTTAAATATTTAATAACTAATTTAAGAATTATTATATAAAAGAAGTGATTTAATAGAAGCTATTTTTAATAATTTATATGATAAATATTTTTTAGATTAGTTGATAATCATAATATATATAAACTATTAAAATTATGAAATTTTTGTAAAAATAGAATGATGTGGGGGAGATATAAATTTTTTTAGTTTCATCCTGCATGTTTATAAATAAATTCTACAAGAGGTTCTAAATATTTTTTAAGTGGTCCTGTTTTATTAGTAATATCTTCAATAAATACAACATCATCCTTTTTAATTGCTTTTAATAAAAGCACTATTATACCATATATTATTAAGCCTATAATTGAACCTATAATCATACCAAATATATTACTTGGGAATAGATATAATATAATGGTCATAATAATGTATGCAAAGATTATTTTTATAATATCTACATATGGTACATGAATCTTTGAAAGTTGTGTTAATTTAATGATAGTTAATAACATTAATACAAACGTTGCTAAAGTTGTAGCAATAGCAGCTCCAGCAATACCATATCTAGGAATTAAAATGAAGCTTGCAAGAATATTTATTATTGATCCAATTATTAATGTATACATTGGGAATTGAGGTTTCCCAAGTCCTTGACACATACTACTAGTAATTAAGTATACTGAGAAGAAAAACATTCCAGTAACTAATATCCATAATGCTTCAGCTCCAGGAGCATATTCAGCACCAAAGAATATTGTCATTATTGGTTCTGCATATACCATTATAATAGCAGATATAGGAAGTGTTGTCACTGTTGTATATCTGAATGATTGATGTATATACATTTTTAGTAATTCTTTATCTTTTAAACTATCTGCTTCACTTGCAGCAGGTAATATTGATGTAGACACTGAATTTGCAAGCATTAAAGGAATTCTTGAAATAGCACTAGCATTTGTATAGAATCCAGCAAACATTGTTGGTAAAAACATTCCAATGAAAAATGTACCTGTATCATATATAAAAATTTCCGCAATTCCAGTTATTACAACAGGTATTGAGAATTTGAATATTTTAAATAATATTTTAAGTTCTTCTTTAATAGGAATACCTTCAAAAGAACCAGAAATATATTCATCTCTAATATCTTTTTTATATAAATAGTATGATCCAAACAATGCCATTAAAAATCCTAATGCTGTACCAATTACTGCTCCTGATGCATACCATCCTACAAGTACAAGAACAATTGCAAATACTAATGTAAATATTTGTTCTATGAATTTACTGTAAAATATATGGGTCATTTTATAGAATCCTTGGAAGACTCCACGTAATGCTCCTACAATTACACTAAATGGAACAATCAATGCTACAAATCTTAAAGGCCATAGAACTTCTGGCTTATTCCAAATTCCTATTGCAATAGGTTCTGATATAATAAGCATAATTACTGCAGCAATAATTGCCATGAAAATCATTAGTTTCATTGCAGTAATTATAATTTGTCTTACCATTTTCTTCTCATCAATAGCATTATATTCTGAAACATATTTAGCTATTGCTGGAGGCACTCCTCCTGATGCAGCAGTAATTAATGCATTTTGAAAAGGTAATGTTAATCCAACTATACCATATTCAGCAGTGCCTAAAAGTCTACTTAATATAAATCGATAAATAAATCCACCTAATCTAAGAATAATAGAACCAAGTAATATAATAATACTACCTGAAGCTAGTTTAGATTTTTTATCAGCCAAGTATTTACCTCCAGTTTTAATAATAAAAAATAATTATCTTAATAAAGATTAAATATTATATTTTTTTTTACTTTAGTGAAATACTGTTTAATTATTTATTTTACTTGTTATATGAATTTACTTATAAGTAATATTATAATAATAAATAAGTATAATAATTAATAAAATTATTTATAAGTATATATTTAATTAATAGATTAAGGGATTGCTTTTTTATGAAAGATAAAGTTGATAGATTAGAAAGAAGAATGGTAGAATTAAATAATGATTTACAAAATAAGAGAACTAATCCTGATTTTGGATTTGAAGATATAAAATCAGTTGATATGTTAATTAAAGTTATAATTAACTTGAATAGTTATGAAGATAATGATCCTGTTGAAGATGGAATATATGTTTATATGAATGATACAGGTATAATTAATGCTGAATATTTCATCAAAGAAGATGGTGATGTAACCATTATTAGTTTTAGTGAAGAACAATTAGCATTAGTAACTGAATTATATAGTGATGTATTTGCAGTAAATGTAGAATAATATTCTTATTATTCTTATTATTAAATATTCTTTTTTTAATTACCAAAATAATTGAGATTATATTTAATTATTTCTTTTTATAAATATAATCAATTAACTAGTTGTTTAAATTTTATATAATATTAAATGAGATGATATTTTGTCAATAACATTAAATGAAGTAAAAAGAAGAGAAAAAGGACTTAAAATTATTAATAATAAAATCAAAAATGATGGAATTAATAGTTTAATTGATTTGACTGGACTTGCAGGTGGTTTTGATTTAGCACCTGAAGATATATCTTTACTTGAAACTTATGCAGGACCTGCTGTATATGATGAAAAAATTCAGATTCTTGGAAAAGAACATCTTGGTGGAGAAAAAATATTACCTGTAAATCGTACAACAAGTGGAATAGTTGCAACAATCATTGCTCTTGTAGAACCTTCTACTAAAATTGTACATTTTCTTGCTAAAAAACCTGCTCATCCATCAATTCCACGTACAGCAGAACTTGTAGGTGCAGATTATGAAGAATATACTGATCTTGAAAGTTTAACAATAGATGATAATACTTCCCTTGTAGTAATAACAGGTACTACTATGGATTTAGAAGTAATTGATGTTGAAGATTTCAAAGTAGTAATTGATCAAGCAAAATCTAAAAATATACCAGTATTTGTTGATGATGCTTCTGGAGCAAGAATAAGACGAGCTGTATATAATCAACCAAGAGCTATTGATATGGGAGCAGATTTATCTGTTACAAGTACTGATAAATTAATGGAAGGTCCAAGAGGTGGACTTATGGCTGGAAGTACTGATCTTATTGATAGAATAAAACTTGTTGTTAATCAATATGGTCTTGAAGCTCAAGCTCCCCTAGTTGTTGGAATGATTAAAGGTTTAGAAAAATATTCTCCTGACAGAATTAAAAAATCTGTTGAAGAAAAAGATGAATTATATGAGATGTTAATTAAAAAAGGTTTAAATCCTCTTAAAACACCAACTGGGTTCATGTTTAAAGAAGATGAAATTAAAAAAGAATTAGAGAAAAGAAATTTAAATCTTGATGTTGATACAGATGTAATTGCATCTGTATATTCTATGTTACTTCTAGAGAATTATAATATAATTACTATTCCTGCTGTAGGTATGCCTGGTGCATCTAAAACTGTTCGTATTGATTGGTCAGCTAAAGATTCTGATAAATTAAGTATGGAAGAATTAGTAAATGCATTTGTAGATACCTTTGATAATGTAGTAAATGTTCTCAAAGATAATTCTATTGAAGAAGTATTATATTAACTAAAATTTATTTTTTAGTTTTTATTTTTTTTAAATTATTTAAAATTAATTTTTATTAAAAAAAAGAGAAGTGGAAATTAATATTATTATTTTTTTTTATTTTAGAATTTCAATTTCACCTGAAGTTATTTTTTCAAGTTTTCCATTTTCACGTTCTATAATTAATATTCCTTGGTTTGTAATTCCAACAGCATCAGCAAATATTGCTTTTCCATGTTTATATACTTTTACACGATTACCTGTTGTTGATGATAATCTTCTCCATTCAGATACAATATATTTAAAGTTTCCATTGATAAATTCATCATATAAATCTTCAAATATTTTGAAAAATACTCTTAATATTTCAGCTCTATTAAATTCTTTATTGACTTCTTTTTTAACGGATGTGGCAGTTTTTCTTAATCTTTCAGGTATATCTTTTTCATCAATATTTACATCAATACCTATACCAACAAGTACTGCTTTTAACTGATTATAATCAGAAACTGCTTCAGTAAGTATTCCTGCTATTTTTTTATTTCCTATAAGAATATCATTTGGCCATTTAATTCCAGCATCTATATTAAATTGGTCATGTAATGTTTTTGCAATTGCTACACCTGTTACAATAGTGAGCTTTGATGCTTCAATAAGAGGTAGGTCTGGTCTTAATATTAAAGTCATATAGATACCACCTTCTGGTGAAACCCAACCATCATATTTTCTTGTACGTCCTGCAGTTTGTTTTCCTGCAATAATTACTGTTCCTTCTTTAGCTCCTTCTTCTACAAATTTTTTTGCAGTATTATTTGTAGATCCTATTTTGTCATAAAAATGAATATTGTTCCCTATTTTTTCTGTTTTTAGTCCTCGACTAACTTCATAAGGTTCTAAAATATCTGGAACATCTCCTAATTTGTAACCTTTATCTTGATCAAATTCTATTTGATAACCCACATCTTTTAAATTTAACATATGTTTTTTTAGTTTTTCATTTGTTATATCTAATTTAGATAGTAGTTCATCTTCTGTAACATATTTATTTTCAATATTTTTTAATATTTTTTTTCTTATCATCTTTATAACCTGGGAATATCTTATTTTAATAAAAAATATAACTATTCTAATATACTTAATACTTTAATAAAAGATATATCGTTATGTATAATTCTATGTGTTAATTAATTAATAAGTATGTTTATTTATCACGATTTTTCTACTTTATTTGTTTTTAGAATTTATTAGATTATATTTTAGTAAATTGTATATTATACCTAAATAAAATATAATATATGATATAATTAATATATTCGATAATGATATATTATTTACGAAATTTTTTTTATTTTTAATCAAAAAGAGGATTTTAATATGTTTGATAAAGTATTAATTGCAAACCGTGGTGAAATCGCAATACGGGTAATGAGAGCATGTAAAGAATTGAATATGAAATCAGTGGCAATTTATTCAGATGAGGATAAAAAAGCATTATTTACAAAATATGCTGATGAGGCTGTTGGTTTAAATTCATCATTATTATCAGAATCTTATTTAAATATTGATAAAATTATGAATATTGCAGTAGATAAAGGTGTTGATGCTATTCATCCAGGTTATGGATTTTTATCAGAAAACCCTATTTTAGGTGAAAGATGTGAAGAAAATGGTATTACATTAATTGGTCCTAGAAGAAATGCAATAGAAGCAATGGGAGATAAAATTACATCTAAACAACTCATGGATAAAATTGGTGTTCCTACAGTTCCTGGAGATAATGAAGGTATAGAAGATACTGATGAAGCTAAAAAAAGAGCTAAAGAAATTGGATATCCTGTAATTATCAAATCTTCTGCTGGTGGTGGAGGAATTGGTATGAGAGTAGTTTATGAAGAAGATGAATTAGTTCGAGCTATCGAATCAACACAAAATCTTGCAAAAGCTACTTTTGGTGATGGAACTGTATATCTTGAAAAATATGTTGAAAAACCAAGACATATAGAATTCCAAATATTAGCAGATAATTATGGAAATACTATTCATGTATGTGATCGTGAATGTTCCATTCAAAGAAGACATCAAAAATTAATAGAAGAAGCACCTTCTCCTATAATGACTGAAGAATTAAGAGAAAGAATGGGTGAATCTGCAATAAAAGCAGCAAAAAGTGTAGATTATAATAGTGCAGGTACTGTTGAATTTATGTATTCAAATGGTGAATATTATTTCCTTGAAATGAATACAAGAATTCAAGTAGAACATCCTATTACTGAAGCAATTACTGGTGTAGATCTTGTAAAACAACAGATAAAAGTAGCAGCTGGTGAAAAACTTGAATATACTCAAGATGATATTAAAGTAAATGGTCATGCTATTGAATGTCGAATAAATGCTGAAGATCCTTTAAATGATTTTATACCTACTCCTGGAAAAATTGTAGGGTACCGTTCACCAGGAGGTATTGGTGTAAGAATGGATAGTGGTGCATATAATGGTTATACTATTCCTTCAATATATGATTCAATGATTGCAAAATTAATTGTACATGCCCATAATCGTGAAGAAGCAATTGCTCGTATGACAAGAGCTCTTGATGAATTTATTGTAGTTGGTGTGAAAACTACGTTACCATTCCATAAAGCTTTAATGAGAAATGAAAACTTTAAAAATGCAAATTTAGATACGAGTTTTATTGAAGATAATAAACGAGAACTTATAACTGAAATAGAACATGTTGTTAAAGAAGATGAAGAAAAACTTGCTGGTTATAAATCTACTTTCCTTCCAAATAAAAAAGTAGCTGCAATTTCAACAAGTGTAAATACATATATGAATAGAATTCTTGAAGAACAGAGAAAGTCAGGTAATTAAATTTAATACTTTTTCCTTTTTTTGATTTTTTTTCATATATTCATACAAATAAATTTTTAAATATAATTATTAATTATTACAATTATTATTTTTAACTAATAACTTTATTAATTAGAATATAATAATTTTTAATTTAAAATGATATTCAACATCAAAAAATAATAAATTATACTCTTTTTTTTTAATTTTAAATAGATAAGTTTATATATACTTTAAAAGTAATATATAATATAGTATTCCAACTGATACTATCTTTCCTTAAAACTTTAATATGTTTTTAAACATAAAAATCTTTATGGAACAATTATCAATTTTCGTACCAAATAGTTATTTGGCCGAAACAAAAGATTCAAAAATAAGAACATATAAAGTTGGATTATTAGGAAGATATGCTGCTCTATTTAGGGCTAATAACATCGTTATTTACAATGATAATTCAGATGGAGGTAGTAGAGATGATGCTCTCTATATGAAAACTATCCTAGAATACATGGATACACCTCAATATTTGCGTAAGCAAGTATTTCCGATTACACCGGAGCTGAAAAATGTAGGAATACTTCCACCACTTAGGACACCTCATCATCCAGCAACTGATGATGCCAGTATTGGTGACTTCAGACAAGGATTGACAACAAAACGTGTTCGTAAGGGCACAATGGTCGATATAGGTGTAGGCCAACCTGCTTTATGTAAGGAAAAACTAAGTGTTAATAAAGTACTAAGTTTTCGTATAGAAAAGTTAGGTAAAGAAATTATAGTAGAACCTGATGAACCTGATAGTGTTTATTGGGGATATGATACAATAACTAGTGACAGTAACCTCTATGACAGCATAACCATGATGAAGCCAAAACCAGATTTGGTTATAGGAACATCAAAATATGCTCCCAAAATTACTTCTATTCTTAATGAGGTTCAGACAAGTATACAACAAGCAGATCATGTAGCTATTTTATTTGGAGGTCCATACTCTGGAATAAACAGCTTGATCAATGAACGTAAACTCGATTATGAAATTAACACAGTTCCTAGACAGGGTACTGAAACAGTAAGAACCGAGGAAGCTTTAATTAGTACATTATCTATATTTAACATTTTAAATCGAGAATAGTATTTTATTACTTAAATGAATTGTAAATAACACATATTAAAAAAATTTAAATTTAAAATAAGGAGAAAAATAACATGACTAGACATCACCAACCAAGAAAAGGATCGGTTGCATTCAGTCCACGTAAAAGAGTGGCTAGAGAAACACCTCGTGTAAGTACCTGGCCAGAATCTGACGAGGCTGGACTGCTCGGATTCGCAGGATACAAGGTGGGTATGACCCACGTGACGGCTCTGGATTCTAGAAAAGGTTCTCCAACAGAAAACATGGAACTTTCAGTTCCAGTTACAATATTAGAGGCACCACCTTTAGTAGTGTTGGGAATTAGAGCTTACACAAAAACAACATACGGATTAAAAACATTAACCGATGTACTTGCAAATGATAATTTAGATGAAGAGTTATCAAGAAAAATATCAGTTCCAAAATTTGAAGATGTAGAATCTAAAATTGAAGATTTAAAAAGTAGAATTGATGAAATTGATGATATAAGAGTTCTAGTTCACACAAAACCAAAACTTACCAGTGTGCCTAAGAAAAAACCAGAAGTACTTGAATTCGGTGTAGGTGGAAAATCTGTGGAAGAAAAACTTGAATATGCAATAAGTGTATTAGGTCAAGAAGTAACACCACAAGATGTATTTGATGAAGGAGAATTCACAGATGCAATAGCAACCACCAAAGGTAAAGGAGTTCAAGGACCTGTAAAAAGATTCGGTGTAAGAATCCAATATGGTAAAGCAGCACGTAGTGGTATAGAAAGACACGTTGGTTCTATTGGTCCATGGACACCAAACAGAACAATGTGGACCGTTGCAATGCAAGGTCAAATGGGTTACCATAAAAGAACAGAATATAACAAAAAACTCCTAAAAATAGGAGATGAATCTGAGGTTGACTTAATAAACCCAGATGGTGGATTTGTAAAATATGGATTTGTTAGAAACAATTACATAATGGTTAAAGGTTCATTACCAGGACCATCAAAAAGATTAGTTGTTTTAAGAAAAGGAGTAAGAAACGCAAGTAAAGATGCAACAGCTCCAGAAATATCTTACATAAGCACAACTTCAAAACAGGGAGTCTAAATATAGAGAGTGATTATTATGGCAAAAGTTAACGTTTATTCATTAAAAGGCGAAGTCACTGAAGAAATTGAACTCCCAGAAATATTTGAAGAAGCTTACAGACCTGATGTAATAAAAAGAGCTGTAATTTCTTCACAAACCGCAAGAATCCAACCATGGGGATCAGATCCTATGGCTGGTAAAAGAACCACAGCAGAATCATTTGGTTCCGGTAGAGGAGTAGCAATGGTACCTCGTGTAAAAGGATCATCAAAAGCAGCATTCGTACCTCAATCTATTGGTGGTAGAAAAGCTCATCCTCCACGAGTAAATACAATTTATCATGAAAAAATCAACAAAAAAGAAAGAGTATTAGCAATAAGATCTGCAATTGCAGCTACAGCTGATAAAGACTTGGTTGAAAAAAGAGGACACCAAGTTTCAGAACTTGAACAAGTACCTTTCATAGTAGATGATGAATTAGAAACCATTAAAACAACTAAAGAAACCAGAGAAATTTTCAAAGATTTAGGAATTATGGATGATATCGTAAGAGCTAAAAAAGGAAGAAAAATTAAATCTGGTAAAGGAAAACTACGAGGAAGAAAATACAGAACACCTAAAGGACCTCTAGTAGTAGTTGGTAATGATCGTGGAATCAGATTAGGAGCAAGAAACCATGCTGGAGTAGACGTTGTTGAAGTAAACAACATCAACGCAGAATTACTTGCACCAGGAACTCACGCAGGAAGATTAACAATTTACACAAAATCTGCTATAGAAAAGCTTGGAGATTTATTCCAACAAAATAGGAGTTAGTTATTATGGATCCATATTCAGTAATAATAAAACCACAATTATCAGAAAAAACAATGAATCAAATTTATGATGAAAACAAAATTACATTTGTTGTTCGTAGATCTGCTAATAAAAGATTAATTAAAGACGCTTTCCAAGAATTGTATGAAGCAAAAGTTTTAAGCGTAAATACTCATATTACTCCTAAAGGAGAAAAAATAGCTACTATTGAATTAGACGAATCTGAAACAGCAGAAGATATAGCTTTAAGATTAGGTGTATTCTAAGTAGATTAATAGGAGGATTGATTATGGGAAAAAGATTGATTATTCAAAGAAGAGGTCGCGGAACTCCAACATACCGTAGTTCATCACACAGATTCAGAGGAAAAGTATCATACCGTTCTTACGATAAACTTGAAAGAGAAGGAAGTTTAAAAGGTATAGTTACAGATATTATCCACGATCCTGGACGATCAGCACCTGTTGCAATAGTTAAATTCGATAATGGTGAAGAAAAATTAGTTCTTGCACCAGAAAGTATTGCAATTGATGATGAAATAGAATGTGGTGTTTCAGCACCAATTGAACCAGGAAACACATTACCATTAAGTGAAATTCCAGAAGGAACTCCAGTTTTCAATATTGAAAATAACCCTGGAGATGGTGGAAAATTCGTAAGATCATCTGGAACATATGCTTCATTAATTACCCACGATGTTGGTAAATCTATGATTGAATTACCATCTGGTGAATTAAAAGCATTCAACCCAAGAAGTAGAGCAACTGTTGGTGTTGTAGCAGGTGGAGGAAGAAAAGATAAACCATTCCTTAAAGCTGGTAACAGATATCACGCTTTAAAAGCTAAAGGTAAGAAAATGATGACTGTTAGAGGTGTTGCAATGAACGCTGTAGATCACCCACACGGTGGAGGTAACAGACAACATCCAGGAAGACCTACTACTATCTCAAGACATGCACCTGCAGGTAGAAAAGTTGGTTCCATAGCAGCTAAACGTACAGGTAAAAGACGATAGAAAGGAGGCACTTAATTGGCTCGTAAGATTTTTAAATACAGAGGATACACTCTTGAAGAGCTTCAAGAAATGTCACTTGATGAAGTTATAGAATTATTACCATCAAGACAAAGAAGATCTCTTAAAAGAGGATTTTTACCAAGACAAGAAAAAGTTCTTGATAAAATGGAAAAAGTTAAAAACATGAAAAATGATAGTGGAAGACCAATAGTTATAAAAACACATTGCCGTGACATGATTGTACTTCCAAATATGGTAGGATACACTTTTGGTATATACAACGGACAACAATTTGTAGAAGTAACCATACAACCTGAAATGATTGGATGCTACTTTGGTGAATTCTCACAAACTCGTGGAAGAGTACAACACGGAGACCCAGGGATGGGTGCTACAAGATCTTCAATGTTCGTACCACTTAAATAGATTAGGAGATTGTTATTTATGGCAAAGAAAAATACTTATTCATATCAAGCAAAACCTGATGAAAAAATTGCAAAAGCATCAGGTCATAATCTTAAAATATCTCCAAAACATTCCGTGGAAATATGTAGATCTATTCGTAACATGTACTTAGAAGATGCAAAAGCATTTTTAGAAGACGTTGTTGCTAAAAAAACAGTTGTACCTTTCAAAAGACACAACAAAAAAGTTGGTCACAGATCTGAATTAAAAGGATGGCCATCAGGAAGATACCCTGTTAAAGCTGCAGCTGCAATTTTAAAAGTACTTGAAAATGCAGAAGCTAACGCAGAAAATAATGATTTAGATGTAGAAAACCTTAAATTAGTTCATGCATCTGCTAATAGAGGGGTAATCATAAGAGGTTGGACTCCAAGAGCATTTGGAAGAGCAAGCCCTTCAAATACACCTACTACACACATTCAAATCGTATTAGGGGAGGCCTAAGTACACATGATTGAAAAAGATTTCGTTAAAGAAGGATTAAAAAGAACACGAATAGATGAATATCTTGAAGAAAAACTTGAAAGAGCAGGTTACGGTGGAATGGATATTCAAGTTACACCTGTAGGAACTATGGTTATCGTTTATGCTGAAAAACCAGGAATGGTTATTGGTAGAGGTGGAAAAACAGTAAGATCCATCACAAAAACACTTAAAAATAATTTCGGACTTGAAAATCCTCAAGTTGAAGTTAAAGAAGTTGATGTTCCTGAATTAAATCCAAGAATAATGGCTCACAAAGTAGTTGCTATGTTACAAAGAGGAATGCAATTCAGAAGAGTAGCATACTCTATTATTAGAAGAATCATGGCTGCTGGAGCACAAGGTGTAGAAGTTACTATTTCTGGTAAAATAAGAGGATCAAGATCTGCATGTGCAAAATTCAATGATGGTTACATCAAAAAATGTGGAGAACCTTCAATCAAACACGTTAAAGAAGGATTTGCAACAGTTCAATTAAAACCAGGTGTACTTGGAATTTATGTAAGAATCATGCCTCCTGAAGTAATTTTACCTGATAATATAGAAATCAGTGAACCTGAAGAAGTTGAAGTAACACCTGAAGCTACAAACGATGAAGCTCCAGTTGTTGAAGAAGCTGAAATTCAAGAAGAAATCACTGGTGAAGATATTTTAGAAGAACTTGCAGAAGAATCTGAAGTTGAAGAAATCACTGAAGAAGACATTGAAACATTAGAAGAATAAGGGGAATCACTTATGGTTATTTTAAGAAGTAAAGAATTAAGGGATTTAAGCTCAGAAGAACTTCAAACTAAACTTAATGAACTTCATGCAGAATATGATACATTAATTGGTAAAGGAGCAGTTTCTGGTGTTGAAAACCCTGGTAAAATAAGAGAAACTAGAAGAACTATAGCCCGTGTTCTTACTATAATTAATGAAAATAAACAACAGGGAGAATAAACTAGAGATGAAAATCTGTGAAATATGCGGTCTTCCAGAAGATCTATGTGTCTGTGAAGAAATAGCACGTGAAGTTCAGAAGGTTAAAGTATATACAGTTCGTCGTCGATTTGGTAAACTTATGACTATAGTTGAAGGAATTGATGAGCATGATATTGATATACGTGAATTAACTAAGACACTTAAGTCTAAATGTGCTTGCGGAGGTACTTCCAAAAAAGGTCAAATTGAGCTTCAAGGAGACCACAAACGTAAAGTTAAAGAAGTACTTGCAGGAATGGGTTTTTCTTCAGATACTATAGAAATAAAATAGGTTAAACCTATTTTAAGAGAAGATTAAAATTATAATTTCAATAAGATATTATTGAACAGGGGAAAAAAATAAAATCAATGTGAAGTTTTATTATGATAACTCCACAAAATGTATTTCGACATGAATTAATTGGTTTAACTGTTGAAATTATAGACAGTAACCATAAGGAATATGTTGGAATTAAAGGGAAAATTATTGATGAAACTCGTAATACTATTAATATAGATACGGGTAGTCAGGAGAAACTTATCATCAAAAAAGAGGTAGTATTATTATTATATTTACCTGAAAATAAGAAAGTTTCTATCGATGGAAAAATTATCGTAGCCCGCCCTGAAGACCGGATAAAAAAGAAATTTAAAAAAATTAGGTGAAAATATGGTAGGCATTAATGTTAAGCAACCAGAAAAAGAATGTCAAGATCCTAACTGTCCATTTCACGGTGAACTCTCTGTAAGAGGTCAAGTTATAGAAGGAACAGTTACAAGTGATAAGGCAGATCGTACTATTACAGTAGAAAGAAGTTTCTATAAGTACATCAAAAAATATGAAAGATACGAAAAAAGAAAATCTAAAATACAAGCACACAAACCAGATTGTCTTGATGTTAAAGTTGGAGATTCTGTAAAAATAGCAGAATGCAGACAACTTAGTAAAACTAAACATTTTGTGCTAGTAGAAGTTAAAGAAGGAGAATAAATAATGAAAGCAATTACATCAAATGTCTCCAAATCACTTCCTATCGGTGCTAATCTTAAATGTATAGACAATACCGGAGCACGTGAAGTAGAAATAATTTCCGTGAAAGGATTCAAAGGAGTAAGAAGAAGACTCGCTACAGCTGGAGTCGGTGATATGGTAGTAGTTTCAGTTAAAAAAGGAACTGCTGACATGAGAAGAGAAGTAACAACAGCAGTAATAGTTCGTCAGAAAAAAGAATTCAGACGTGCTGATGGTCTTAGAGTTAAATTTGAAGATAACGCAGCTGTAATTATTACAGAAGATGGTGTATTAAAAGGTTCAGAAATAAGAGGACCTATCGCTAAAGAAGCTGCTGATCTATGGCCAGCAATAGGTAGTGCTGCAAGTATAATTGTATAAGGTGGAAATTATGTCAAAACAACCAAGAAAACAACGTAAAGCATTATATACAGCACCATTACACAAACGTCATAATTCAATGAGTGTACATCTTTCTGATGCACTTAGAGAAGAATTCAACAGAAGATCATTCCCTGTAAGAAAAGGAGATGAAGTTGAAATCGTACGTGGTGACTTTAAAGGAACTGAAGGAAAAGTTGAAGGTGTAGATCTCAAAAGATACCGTGTTCTTGTTGACGGTGCATCTAGTCAAAAACAAGATGGATCTAAATTGTATCAACCAATTCACCCATCAAACTTAGTTCTAACCGAAATTTATTTAGATGACGAAAGAAGAAATGATGCATTAAATAGGAAGTTATAAGCATGGCAAATATGGGATCAAGAAAACATTTAAAAAGATTCAAAGCACCTAAAATGTGGCCTATTCACAAGAAAGAAGATACTTGGACTACAAAAACAAGTGCAGGACCACATGCTTTAGACAAATCTATACCTCTTGTAATGGTATTAAGAGAAATTTTAGGTTTAGCAGAAAATACACGTGAAGCTAAAATAATCTTAAATAATGGTGATGTATTAGTTGATGGTACCCCAAGAAAAGATCATAGGTTCCCTGTAGGATTTATGGATGTTATTTCAATACCAAAAATTGATAAATATTACAGAATATTACAAGATGAAAAAGGAAGATTAGTACTTCAAAATATTGAAGAAAAAGATTCAACTTTCAAATTAGTAAGTATTGAAAATAAAACCACAGTTAAAGGTGGAAAAACTCAATTAAACTTACATGATGGTAGAAATGTTCTTACAGATGAAGATTATAAAACAAGTGATGTTTTATTATTAAACATCCCAGAACAAAATATTTCTGATTCAATTGAATTTAAAGAAGGATCTATTGGTTTAATTACTGGTGGTAAACACACTGGTGAAATTGGTGAAATTAAAGAAATTAATATCACAAAATCTTCAAAAGCTAACACTGTGTTAATGGAAACAAAAGAAGGTTCATTCTTAACATTAGCTAAATATGTATTTGTTGTAGGTACTGAAAAACCAGTTATATCATTATTAGGAGATGACTAATATGAATGTAATGGAAAAACCTTACATTGCAAAAGCAACTGTAAACATAGGTGTAGGTGAAGGTGGAGAAAAATTAACAAGAGCAGAAAAATTAATTGAATCTCTTGTTGATCAAAAACCAGTAAGAACATACTCAAAAGTTACTAACCCTGAATTTGGAATTAGAAAAAAACAACCAATTGCATGTAAAGTAACTTTAAGAGGAGAAAAAGCTGATAAAATTATATCAATGGTTTTAGCTGGATTAGAAAATAGAATAAAAGCTTCTCAATTTGATAAAGAAGGTAATGTATCCTTTGGTATCAGAGAACATATTGATATTCCAGGTGTAAGATACGACCCTGATATAGGAATTTTCGGTATGGATGTTTCTGTAACATTCCAAAAACCAGGTCACAGAATCAAAGAAAGAAGATTAAGACCTAAAAAAATACCACAAGCACAAAGAGTTACAAAAGAAGAATCCATGGAATTAATGAGAGAAAAATTCCAGGTTACTATAGAATAGAAGGTGATTATTGTGGCAAAAAAATACGGGAAAGCAGCAAGAAAATGTAGTCGATGTGGAGATCATTCTGCTATTGTAAGAAGATACGGATTAAACTTATGCCGTCAATGCTTTAGGGAAATAGCTCCAAAAATCGGATTTAAAAAATACAACTAAAAGGAGTGTTTAAAGAATGTCTCTTATGGATCCTCTTGCAGATGCATTAACAAACATCAGAAACAATGAGTTACAAAGTAATGATAAATGTGTTATTAAACCTGCATCAAAACTTATTGGTCATGTATTAAGTACAATGCAAAAGGAAAATTATATAGGAAATTTTGAATTAGTTGATGATGGAAAAGCTGGTTTATTCAATGTTGAATTAATTGGTAACATAAACAAATGTGGAGTTATCAAACCTCGTCACGCTGTTAAAAATACAGAATTCGAAGATTTTGAGAAAAGATACTTACCAGCAAAAAACTTTGGTATATTAATAGTAACAACACCACAAGGTGTAATGACTCACCACGAAGCTAAAGAAGCTGGAATTGGTGGAAGATTATTAGTATACGTATATTAAATTTAGGTGAATACAATGGTTAATTTAGCAAATATAACAGAGACAATCCCTATTCCTGAAGGAGTTACTGTTGATATTGCAGAAAATGCAGATGTTACAGTAAAAGGGAATGGCGGAGAAATTAAGAGAAACTTCAGCCATAATAATATTACCATATCTAATGATGAAGAAAATGTTACTGTACAAGTATCATTCCCAAATAAAAAAGATAAAGCTATGGTTGGAACTATAAGATCTCACATAACTAACATGATTTATGGTGTAAAACATGGTTTTACTTACAAAATGAAAATTGTTTACGCTCACTTCCCTATGACTGTGAAAGTGAAAGGTAATCTTGTAACAATAGACAACTTCCTTGGAGAAAGAAGTCCACGTTCAGCAAAAATTATTGGTGACGATGTAAAAGTATCAGTAAAAGGTGAAGATGTAACAATAACTGGTATTAATAAGGAACATGTTGGTCAAACAATGGCTAATATTGAACAAGCTACCAAAATTAAAGGAAGGGATCCTCGTATATTCCAAGATGGAATTTACTTAGTGGATAAAAAACAGGAAGAATTAGAAGAATAAATTTTTAATAGAGGAAGTTACTTATGACTAAAAAACCAACCTTCAAAAGACAAGAACATTGGAGATATAAAAAACTTGGTGATAGTTACCGTAGACCTAGAGGTAAACTAAGTAAAAGACGAAGATATCAAGCAAGAAAACCTGCAATGGCTAGAGTTGGATACCGTTGTCCAAAAGCAACCAGAGGATTACATCCATCAGGTTATAATGATGTATTAGTCGAAAATGTTGAACAATTAAAAGCTTTAAATCCTGAAGCTGATGCAGCAAGAATTGGTGCAACAGTAGGAAAAAGAAAAAGACAGTTAATTGAAGCAGAAGCTAAAAATATTGGGGTAAAAATATTAAATTAAGATTGCTAGATTGTAATGATTCATTCTTTGAATACATTATACATAATCTTAATTATAATTTATTATATTATTAGGAGGATTTTCATGAATCTTACTACACAAAAGAAATTAGCTGCAAAAATCCTAAAAGTAGGAGTCAACAGGGTATGGATTGATCCAGAACACATGGAAGAAGTATCCAGAGCAATAACAAGAAACAGTGTAAAAGCTTTAATTAATGAAGGAATTATCAAAGCAAAACCTGTTCAAGGAATAAGCAGTTACAGAAGTAAAAAAATAGCTGAACAAAAAAGCAAAGGAAGAAGAAAAGGTCAAGGTAGTAGAAAAGGGGCAAAACACGCAAGAACTCCTAAAAAACAAGCATGGATGAGTACTATTCGTTCATTAAGAGTTGTTCTTAAAGATATGCGTGACAATGATGAAATTGACAGAACTACTTACCGTAAATTATACAACATGGCAAAAGGTGGATCATTCAGAAGTAAATCTTACATGAAAACTTATGCAAAAGACCACGGAATGCTTAAAGAAATGGAGGAATAGAAGTGGCACGTAGCGCAACTTATAAAGTACATTTCAAAAGAAGAAGAGAAGGAAAAACTAATTACAATCAAAGATATAAATTAGTTGATCTTGAAAAAACAAGAATGGTTGTTAGAGTTACTTCTAATCACACTATAGTGCAATTAGTTAAAATTGGAGAAAATGGTGATGAAACATTAGTTTCAGCTAACTCCAAACAATTAAAAGACTATGGATGGTTAGGTAATGGTAAAAACACATCTGCTGCTTACTTAACTGGTTATTTATTCGGTAAGAAAGCAACTACTGAAGGCTTTGATGAAACAATCTTAGATATTGGTCTTCAACCTTCTATTAAAGGTACAAAAGTATATGCAGTTCTTAAAGGAGCTTTAGATGCTGGATTATACATACCTCATAATGAAGTTATATTACCTGAAGAATCAAGAATTAGAGGAGAACATATTGCAGAATATGCTCAAAGCATGGATGAAGATGAAAAGAATGCTAAATTCGCTAACTATATAAGATGTGGATTATCTCCAGAAGAAATACCAGATCATTTTGAAAGCGTTAAAAATAAAATAGATGAGGCAACACAATGAGCAAAAGATCAAATAGATCCAACAACAAGAACAATTCTAATAAGTTCAATGTTGAAAATTGGGAACCAAAAACCGAACTTGGACGTAAAGTTAAAGACGGTGAAATAACAGATATTGATCAAATATTAGATAAAGGTCTTCCTATAATGGAATTAGAAATTGTTGACGCACTATTACCAGATCTTGAAGAAGAAGTTATGGATGTTAACCTTGTTCAAAGAATGCATAAATCTGGTAGAAAAGTTAACTTTAGAGTAATTGTAGCTGTAGGAAATAGAAACGGATATGTAGGACTTGGAGAAGGTAAATCTCAAGAAGTAGGACCAGCAATCAGAAAAGCTGTTGATGAAGCTAAATACAACCTTATAAAAGTTAGAAGAGGTTGTGGTGATTGGGGTTGTGGTTGTGGAAGAAGACACACCGTACCTTACAAAGTAGAAGGTAAAACCAGTAGTGTAAATGTAACACTTATCCCAGCACCAGCAGGTGTAGGACTTGCTATTGGTAATGTTGGAAAAACCATCCTTTCATTAGCAGGAATTGCAGATGTATGGTCTATGACCCGTGGACAAACACAAACTACTATTAACTTTGCAGGTGCTGTATTTGATGCACTCAAAGCTTTATCTAGTGTAAAATCAAGTGAAAAAGATCTTAAAGCTCTTGGAGTAATAGATTAAACCTGAGGTGTAATGTATGTATGCAGTAATAAGAGTTCGAGGAAGAACTGGAATTAAAAAGAATATAGCAGATAACCTTAACATGCTTAATCTTACAAGAATTAGTCATGCTGTAGTTATTCCTGAAACACCAAGTTACAAAGGAATGTTACAAAAAGGTAAAGATTACATCACTTGGGGTGAAATTTCAGAAGATACTTATAAATTATTATTAGCAGAAAGAGGAAGACTCCCTGGTAATAAAAGAGTAACTGATGAATATGTAAAAGAAAATACTGATTATGATTCTATTGAAGCATTAGCAGTAGCTTTATACAATGGAGAAACAACCCTTAAAGAATCTGGTTTAAAACCAATATTCCGTTTAAATCCTCCTAGAAAAGGATATGAAAACACTAAAAAATCCTTCAAAGAAGGAGGATCACTTGGTTACAGATCTGAAAATATTAATGAATTAATTAAAAAAATGATCTAAATTCGCAGGTGTCATAAATGATTAGAAAAACTAAAAAAATCAGAAAACAAAGAGGTTCAAGATCTGTAGGTGGAGGTTGTACCAAAAAACGAAGAGGTGCAGGACACCGTGGAGGTCGAGGACAAGCTGGAGGAAACAAACACCACTGGACTTGGATGGTAATTAATGATCCTAAACACTTTGGTAAATATGGTTTCAAACGTCCACAAAAAACAATTCAAAAATTCAATCCTATCAATTTATCAACTATAGATAATGATATTGAAAAATTATTAGATTCAGAAATAGCTGTTAAAGAAGATGGACAAGTAGTACTCGATGTAACAAAATTAGGTTACAATAAAGTATTAGGTAAAGGTTCATTATCTACTGCTATAACAGTAAAAGCACCTAAATTCTCACAAAGTGCAATTGCTAAAATTGAGGATGCAGGTGGAATCGCAGAAATTATTTAAATTAATTTCTATCAACGGGTATAATTTAAAAATTATATCTTTTCATGGGTAGTATATATGTCATCACTAGATAGTATTAAACCATTTTATTCTCTTTTACCACACGTATCTATGCCTAAAGGACATTTAGATTTTAAAGAGAAACTTAAATGGACAGGAATAATCTTAATATTATACTTTATTTTAACACAAGTATCCTTATTTGGTCTCAGTTCAACAGCTGTGGATCAATTTGCGCAGTTAAGATCAGTTATGGCAGGAAGTTTTGGTTCAATTATTACTTTAGGTATTGGACCAATAGTTACTGCTTCAATTGTAATGCAACTATTAGTTGGTGGTAAACTAATAGATTTGGATTTATCTAAACCTGAAGATAAGTCCGCATTTCAGGGAACTCAGAAACTTTTATCAATATTGTTCACATTATTCGAGGCAATAATTCTAGTAGTTACAGGTTCTTTGCCTCCTATTACAAGTGAATATACATTAGTACTCATAATACAAATGGTTCTTGGTGGTATATTAATAATATATTTAGACGAAGTTGTAAGTAAATGGGGTTTTGGTAGTGGAATAGGTTTATTCATTGCTGCTGGTGTTGCTGAACAAATATTAGTCGGTGCATTTAACTTCTTACCTGCAACAGGTACATCTACTCCTGCAGGAAAAATACCTGCTTTCATATATTCATTAATGACTGGTCAACCAAACTTCAGTTTATTACTTCCTGTTGTTGCAACTATTGTTGTATTTTTAATAGTTGTATATGCAGAATCTATGAGAGTGGAAATTCCATTATCTTATGGTGGAGTTAAAGGAGCAAGATCTAAATATCCATTAAAATTTGTATATGCAAGTAACATGCCTGTTATATTAGTAAGTGCTTTACTTTTAAATGTACAATTATTTGCAGGTTTATTCCAATCCTTAGGTTTCCCAATTCTTGGAGAAGTATCTCAAGGACAAGCAATTAGTGGAATTGCATATTATTTAACAACACCATCAAGTGTATCAGTACTATTTACAGATCCATTAAGAGTTTTAATATACGCAATAGTATTTATAGGATTAGCTATTCTATTTGCTCTTTTATGGGTTGAAATTAGTGGTATAGGCCCAAAACATGTTGCAAAACAATTATCTGAAATGGGAGTACAAGTTCCTGGATTCAGAAATAGTAAAGTTCATTTCAGAAAAATTATGGATAAATACATACCATCTATTACTGTTTTAGGTGGTGCATTTGTAGGTTTACTTGCATTTGGAGCTGACCTTACAGGAGCTTTAGGTGGAGGTACAGGTGTACTTTTAACAGTTGGTATTGTATACAGATTGTATGAAGACATGGCTAAAGAACAACTTATGGATATGCATCCAATGATGAGAAGATTCTTTGGTGAATAATAAAATATTATAAAGTTATGATAATCTTATCATTAACTTTTATTAAATAATATTTTCAGAAAATAAATAAATTTAAAAAAATAATTGAAGTGATTATAATGAACATAGTAGTACTTGCAGGAATTCCTGGTACTGGTAGTACAACAGTATTAAATAAAGTATTAGAAAACGTTGATTATGTTAACATTAATTATGGAAATGTAATGTTTGACATCGCTAGTGAAAAAGGATTAGTTGAATCACGTGATGATATGCGTAAACTTAATCCTGATATACAGAAAGATGTTCAAAAACAAGCAGCTGAAAAAATACATGAAATGGCTCAAAATGATAATGTTATAATTGATACACACTGTACTATTAAAACACCTAAAGGTTTCCTTCCAGGTTTACCAATATGGGTATTAGAACAATTACAACCAACACAGTTTATTTTAATCGAAGCTGAACCAAGTGAAATCATGTACAGAAGAATGAATGATGATACACGTGTACGTGATATTGAATATGCTGATGAAATTGATTTACATCAATCAATGTCAAGAGCAACAGCTATGAGTTATGCAGTTCAAACTGGATGTACTGTAGCAATAGTTCAAAACAATGATAATGGATTAGATAAAGCCGTATCAGAAATTGTTGATATATTATCTTAATTTGAGGATTTATTATGAATTATCTAGATTTTATATTAAATCCTTTGATGAGTCTTGATCCAACTCCTTCAAATCCAGTATTAACTATATTTGTAATAGCATCAATAATTGCATTATTTATTGTTGTTTTACAAAAGTTATTAATCGATTATGATAAGATGCATGAGATTCAAGGTGAAATGAAACAATTACAAGTGGAAGTTAGAGCAGCTCAGCAGTCAGGAGATCCTAAAGCTATGGCTAAAGTTCAAAAGAAGCAACAAGAACTTCTTCCTAAAAATGCTGAGTTAATGAAGATGCAAATGAAACCAACTTTAATAACAATGATTCCAATTCTTGTTATTTATTGGGGTATGATTGGTAATTATACAATTAGTCATGCTGTGATTAATATTGCAGCACCACAGTATTATTTGTTATTGATTCCAATTTGGAATATATTTTGGACTCAAGCAAATCCATTGACTATTAATTTCTTCGGATGGTATATATTATCATCATTTGCTATGAGTTTTGTATTCAGAAGAATATTTGGACTCGATTCAATGTAAATGTTAATAAGATAATTTGAATTTATAAATTAAAAATAATCAAATAAACTAATATCATTCTTAGTTTATTGTAATAAAGTAAAAGGAGGACAATTAATGCCTGCACCTAGATTTAGAACAGGAACATTTAAAAAAGTATCTAAAAGAGTTCCTGGTGGAAGAAAAGTAACTCACTATAAGAAGAAAAAACCTTCTAAACATGTATGTGCTAAATGTGGAAAAGTTTTAGATGCTGTTCCTAGAGGAAGACCATACGAAATTAGAAAATTATCTAAAAATAAAAGAAGACCTAACAGACCTTATGGTGGAATGTACTGTACAAACTGTACAAAGAAATTAGTTAAACAAGAGGCAAGATCATTATGATTATTACTATTGGTGGACTTGCAGGAACAGGTACGAGTACTGCTGCTAAGAAATTATCAGAGTATTTAGATATTCCATATATTTCAGCAGGTGATGTTTTCAGACAGATGGCTGCAGAAAGTGGTATGGATTTACTTGAATTTAGTGAGTTTGCTGAAGGTAATGATGATATTGATAGAGCTTTAGATAAAAGACAAGCTGAAATAGCAAATAATGCTGAAGATTTAATTGTTGAAGGTAGAATTTCTGCATTTTTTGTTAATGCTGATTACAGTATTTGGCTTAAGGCTCCGGATAACATAAGAGCAGAACGCATCAGTTACAGAGAAGACAAAAGTTTAGATACAGTAATTTATGAAATTAAAGAACGTACAGCAAGTGAACGAAAAAGATATATGGAAATTCATAATATAGATATTGATAATTTAGATATTTATGATCTAATTATCAATACTGCTACCTTTGATGCAGAAGCTACAGCAGATATTATAATTAAAAGTATTAAAAAACAAAATAAATAGGTGAGATAAATGCCAGCAATAGAAAAAGGAAGAGTATGTGTGAAAATCGCAGGAAGAGAAACTGGGAAAAAATGCGTTATTGTAGATGTTATTGATGAAAACTTTGTTGAAATCGTAGGAAACGAAGTTAAAAATAAAAGATGTAACATCAAACACTTAGAACCAGTGGATGAAACTGTTGAAGTATCTGATGATATTGAAGCAGTTAAAGAAGCTTTAGCAAACTTATAAGTTGAAGTTTTCTTTACTTACTTATTTTCTTAACCCCCTTATTTTTTTTATTATTTTCTTATTTTATACAAATATTTAAAAATTATTTATCTTTAAAAATTAAGCATGTTTTATTTTTAAAATGAGATATATTTTAATTGAATGTATAGCTTATACTTTTATTTTACTTGAAGATTCTTTTAAAATTAATTAGTATCTTTTAAAATTTTCATTAAAAAAAGTGTATAATATATATTAAATAAATATAAAATGAATTTTTTAAAAAATAAAAAAAATAAAAAATAAGAAATTTAATTTTGTTTATGCTTCACGGTATATTAAACCTAATGAACATGAAATAAATATTGCTGTATATGAACCAATAATAGTTCCAGAAATAATCATACCAATTGTAGGGATAAGACTAATTATTCCAGCAATAATTGATATGATGAATAATACAATTACTGTTACAATTAAAAATATTATATATTTTCCCCAACCAATGGTACTTATTTTTCCAAATATTTCACTAATATTTAAAGCAGCACCAATACTACCAGTTTCAGCTAATCTAGCTTCTGCAATATAAGAAAATATAGTAAATATTATACTTAATATAGCAAATACTAATATAGTTATTGATAAACTTGTTAAAAAATGACTTGCAGCAGGTGTATTTATCATGCTTATTGCAGTATAATTTGAACCATTATTTACTGCTGTAATAGTTTCATTCATTAATGTACCAAATTCATCAAATAAACCAGTGAATATAGCAACAATGATTGCTATGATTGTAGGAATAATATAATAAATTATTTGCGTAATAGCTAATTTAATACCATCAATAAAATTTTTTAATATATCAAGATCAAAAACATCATAAGACCCATCAACAGTATTTCTTATAATTGATAGTGAAAGTCCAGCTATAAATAAACCTACAATAATTTGAGCAAGACCTAAAAGGGAATTTCCTGTTGTAATGCTATAATTAATTAATGACATTATTAAGAAAATTATTGCAAAAATTCCCCATTCTTTATAGTTGTTGACTGGATATTTTAAAGATTCTTTTATTATATCTATAACATCCATATTCTCACCTCTTATCTTTGTATAGATACTTTTGTTAGTAATAGTTATTATATTTATAAAAAATAATTCTCATTAAAAATCTAAATTTTAAATTCAATGTTAGTAAAGTTTAGTTAAATATTATTCTTTATTTTAAAGATAAATTCTTTTTTTACAATTAATTTTAAAAAAGAGTAATAATAAATTAAATATCATGTTTAATGGTAATTTATATGATGATTATACAATAGATTTTAGTGAGGATTATAGTAAATATGATGAATGTTATTGTTTTTTAATAAATTCAAAAAGAGAAATTTATCTTGAAGAAAATAATATTCCCATAGTATCAACAAAAGATTTAGATGATTATGATTCAAATTTTATATTATATATTGGAACTTATAAAAATAAACCATGTTTAGTAGTAAATATAAATACAGAAGATAATTTTATATCTTTATATGATACTTATGATATTGATCCAAATTTATATAGAATGATTTCAAGAGCTATTTTAATTAATGATTGGTATAAATCACATCAATATTGTGGTAATTGTGGAACAAAAACTGTTGTAGATAAAAAAGATATGATGATGTTATGTCCAAAGTGTGGTCAACTTCATTATTCAAGAATTGCTCCTGCAATTATTGTAGCAATTAATAATAATGGTAAACTTTTAATGGCAAAACATAGTTATCATAAAAATATTCGTTATGCTCTTGTAGCAGGTTTTATTGAAGCTGGTGAATCAGTAGAAGAAGCTGTTCATAGAGAAGTTATGGAAGAAATTGGTATTAAAATAAAAAATATACAATATATTGAAAGTCAATCATGGCCATTTCCTAATTCTCTTATGTTAGGTTTTATGGCTGATTATGATTCAGGAGAAATATGTGTTGATGGTGATGAAATTTTAGATGCAAAATGGTTTGATGTAGATGATATTGAAGTACCAAATTCAAATATAAGTATTTCTTCATTTTTAATTAAAAAATTTATAGAGATTCATAAATCTTAATTTTATAATTAATAATTCACATTTTTATTTAATTAGTATATAATTTTTCTATTGACTTAAAAAATATAATATTTTTATATTAAATCTTTTTTTCTAAATTAAAATTTGATGTTATATTAAATTAAAAAAAATAAAACTGAAAATAACAATAATTTTAGATGATAGGTTAAAAACTATTATATTTCTCTATTTAATCTTCTTATTAAAGTATATTTTTTTATAAATTCAATTATAGAAATAAAAAAGATATAATTAGTATTAGGAAGTTTTTAATAGGTCTTTTTTTTCTTATTTTTTGTTTTTAAATACTTAAAACATTTATATATGTAAAATAAATATATTAATTGTATCTAATTATATGGAGATGAAAATGTTATGACAGAATTACCAATAGCACCAGTTGGAAGATTATTAAAAGAAGCAGGTGCAGAAAGAGTAAGTAATGGTGCAAAATTAGCTTTGGCTGAAGCACTTGAAGATATGGGAGAAGCTATATCATCAGAAGCAGTAGAATATGCTAAACATGCAGGAAGAAAAACTGTTAATGCAGATGATATTTTATTAGCTTTACGCTAGAAAATTTTACTTTTTTTCTTTTTTTATTTATTTTATTTTTATCCTGAATAATTTATTAAATATTAATTTCATAAATAGATATTATAATTTATAGGAATTTTGATTTTTAATGACAGAATATAAATATATTTGTGAAGCAGAAACTGATTATAATTATGGATGTTCTCCTGATAAAAGAAATATGGAAGAACATATTAATAAAGGAATAATAAATTTAGATAAACCATCTGGTCCAACTTCACATGAAATAGATATATGGGTAAAAGATATTTTAAATATTTCAAAAACTGGGCATGGTGGAACATTAGATCCTAAAGTAACAGGTGTATTACCTATTGCTCTTAACTCTGCAACTAAATCTTTACAACTATTACTATTATCACCAAAAGAATATGTATGTCTTATGAGATTACATAAACAAGTAAGTGAAGAAAAAATTATAAGTATTCTCGATGAATTTACAGGTAAGATATATCAAGTACCTCCTATTAAATCTGCTGTAAAACGTGACTTAAGAGTACGTAATATTTATGAAATAAATCTTCTTGAAATTCGAGATAATCAGGATGTTCTCTTTAGAGTTAAATGTGAAGCAGGAACATATATTCGTAAACTATGTCATGATATAGGAGAAGTATTAGGTTGTGGAGCACATATGGCAGAGTTGAGAAGAACTATGGCTGGATCTTTTAAAGAAGATGATACTCTTACAACATTACAAGATGTTACTGATGCATATTATTTCTATAAAGAAGAAGATAATCCTAAATTTTTAAGAGAAATTATTCAACCAATGGAACATGCAACAAAATATGTTAAAAAAATATTTGTTAAAGATTCTGCTGTAGATGCTATTTCACATGGAGCAGATTTAGCAAGTTCAGGTATTGTTAAAATTGATTCTCAAATTCATAAAAATAATATTGTAGCAGTTATGACTTTGAAAGGAGAACTTTTAGGGATTGGAAAATCATTATATTCAACTGATGAAATTATGGTTTCGGATACAAAAATAGTAGTCAATATCCAAAAAGTATTTATATTACCAAAAACATATCCTATGATGTGGAAGTAATAACATAGGAAAAAAATAATAAAATATTATTTTTGATATGATTATTCTTCAATAGAATTAACAATTTTTATTAACTGTAGAACCTTTAATATAAGTTAAGGGCGAGGTCAATATTTAATATTATTTGAGTGAATAATATTGCAAATTTTTTACATAGATTAGCTTTGGCTATGTAAGAATATTTTAATGGAATTTGATATGAGTGTTTAACTCTATGTTAAATGAGAAATATTAATCTCTAATTCTATAGTAAGTAGAAATGTACTATTGAAAGATGATTAATATTGAATATATTATAAGATAAATCTTATTATATAGAATAATTATAGGAATTAGGTGCCGAGATAGTCTAGCTTGGTAAGGCGCAAGACTGGAAATCTTGTGGAGTGATCTCCTCCTGGGTTCAAATCCCAGTCTCGGCGTTTATAATTATTTTATAGAATAAAAATTGATATCTTGGAATTTCATTAAAAAAATGACTTTTTTTTAAAATAAATTTATTTATTATTTTTAATTATTAATTAAAACATAAAATATGTTTTAGCTAGATTATTTCTGAATAGATTAATTAAGATAAATAAATTTTCCAGATATTTCTTCTTTTAATAATTATATAATTCAAAGCTTATTTTTTTCTTTTAATAAAGAAATTACTTCAAACACAAATTTTGATTTAATCTAGTTTTTTAAATAAAAAAAGGAGAATTAGCATGGCTGAACAAGAATTTAGACATATGGTTCGTATAACTCGTAAAGACGTTGACGGAAATAAAACAATAGCTTCTGCTTTAACAGAAATTAAAGGTATTGGAAAAGCTTTTGCTATTGCAATATGTAAAGTAGCAGACTTAGATCAAGATGCTCAAATAGGTTACATTGATGATGAATCAGTTCAAAAAATCGAAAGTGTTCTTGAAAATCCTCAAGAATTTGGAATTCCTGAATGGTTCTTAAACAGAAGAGATGACTATGAAACAGGTGAAACAAAACACTTAATCGAATCTGACTTAAACATGACTTTACGTGATGATCTTAACAGAATGAAAATGATCAGAAGTTACAAAGGTAAAAGACATGAAGTTGGACTTCCAGTACGTGGTCAAAGAACTAAATCAACATTTAGACACGGATCTTCTGTTGGTGTAAGTAGATCAAGACCTGGTCAATAGATAAATGAATATTTTTTAAAATAAAAATTATGAAGGAGATTTGATTATGGGACATCCAAAAAAACCACGAAAACAGTATGACACTCCATCACATCCATGGAATGCAGAACGTATTAAAGAAGAAAATAGATTAGCAAGTAAATATGGATTAAAAAATAAAAAAGAAATATGGAAAGCTGAATCTAGAGTAAAAAGATACCGAAGAGATGCTCGTATTATCTTAGGTATGGATATTGATGAAAGAGAATCACAAGAAAAAGAATTATTAGATCATCTTGTAAGATCTGGATTCATCTCACCTAATGCTAAACTCGAAGAAGTATTAGATCTTAACGTAGAAGATATTCTCAGAAGAAGATTACAAAGTTTAGTATACAAAAAAGGTTTAAGTAACACTGCAAAAGAAGCAAGACTCTTTGTTGTACATGGTCATATTACCCTTAATGGTAAAAAAATTAATGCACCAGGACACTTAGTAGAAAAAGCTGACGAAGATAATATAGCATTCTATCCAGGTTCATCAGTTGCAAAAAGATTCGAAGTAAAAGAAAGTACTGAAGAAGAAGTAGCAGCAGAAGAAGAACCAAGTGATGACTAATTAAAATATAAATAAAAAATTATAATTTAGGTGATAAAATGGCAGAAAAAGAGAAATGGGGTGTAGCTCACGTTTACTCATCTTTTAACAACACTATCATAACTGTTACTGATATAACTGGTGCTGAAACTATAACACAATGGTCTGGTGGAAAAGTAGTAAGATCAGACAGACAAGAATCATCACCATTTGCAGCTACAGAAGCAGCAAATAGAGTAGCTGATGATATTAAAGAAAAAGGAATTGCTGGACTTCATATTAAAGTACGAGCTTCTGGAGGAAATGGTCCAAGAACACCAGGACCTGGTGCTCAAGCAACAATAAGAGCTTTAGCAAGAGCTGGTATTAAAATTGGTAAAATTGAAGATGTAACTCCTATACCTCACGATGGTACTGGAAGACCTGGTGGTAAAAGAGGTAGAAGAGTATAAGTATTTTTTAAAAGGGTCATAATATGAATATAGAAATTAGAGAAAAGGATGATGAAAAAGCTGTATTTGTAATTGAAGGAGTAGATGATACATTTATAAATACAATTAGAAGAATATGTCTTGTTGAAATTCCTACCTTTGCAATTGAAGATGTTAATATATATAAAAACGATGCAAAGATGTTTGATGAAGTATTAGCTCATAGATTAGGATTAATTCCAATTGCAACTGATTTAGATTCATATGTAATGCCATCTGAGTGTGATTGTGAATCTCATTGTGAAAAATGTAGTGTTTCATTTCTTTTAAAAGAAAAAGGTCCTAAAATAGTATATTCAAAAGATCTTAAATCAAACGACCCAGTTGTAAAACCAGTTTATGATACAATACCAATAGTAAGACTTCGAGAAGGTGAAGATGTAGAATTAGAAGCTATTGCAGAATTAGGATTAGGTTCCGAACATGCTAAATGGCAGGCTACTACAACATGTGGATACAAATATTATCCAAAAATCGAAATTGATGAATCTAAATTAACTAATTTAGAAGAATATGTTGAAGAATGTCCAAGAAAAGTGTTAACACTAGAAGGCGATAACTTAGTTGTTAATAATATTGAAAATTGTTCTACATGCAGAACTTGTCAGAGATTATCTCAAAAAGATGATGATGCAATCGTAGTTGATTTTGAAGAAAATAAATATATCTTTAAAATAGAAACAGATGGATCTTTAACACCATTGGAAGTTCTTACAATAGCTTGTGA